>NZ_WIXR01000016.1:0-90376 GCF_019425585.1 Burkholderia sp. COPS
CACTCTCCTCTTCCCTGCCGCTCTCCTCCGCCCCCGCCCACCCCTCCCTCCCCCCCGTCCCCCTCGGCCCCTTCCCCCCCCCCGTTCCCCTCTTCCTGCGCGTGAGCTTCTTGCGCAACACCTGCTTGCCTGACACATCCTGCGCATGCAGATGGAAGCAATGCTTGCCCAGATCGATCCCGACTAGCGATACCGTGTTCATGATGGCCCCCTGAAAGGACAAAATCCTCACTCAGCGTAGTCCACTGAGTGAGGATCGGGCTGACCATCCTATTAAGCCCGACGGCGTGAGTGAGCCGGTCGGGCTTTTTAATTGCGCGCGATGCGTCAGCCGCGCTTGCGCTCGTAGACGACGAACGCATAGCCGAACGTGTTCGGCGCGGCCGCCTGGTGCGCGTCGCGGGACACTTCCTGCCAGTGCGCGGCGTCGGGTGCCGGGAACGACGCGTCACCGTCGAAGTCGGCATCGATCTCGGTGACGATCAGCTTGTCGGCGAGTGCGAGACCTTCCGTGTAGAGTTGCGCGCCACCGATCAGGAACGCCTCGGGCACCCCGTCGCGCGCGGCGAGCGCCAGCGCATCGGCTAGCGACGTGACCGTGTCGCAGCCGTCGAAGCGTCGCGCCGCATCGCGCGTGACGACGATGTTGCGGCGGCCCGGCAGCGGCCGGCCGATCGACTCGTGGGTCTTGCGGCCCATCACGATCGGTGCGCCCATCGTCGTGCGCTTGAAGAAGGCGAGATCCTCGGGAAGTTTCCAGGGCAACTGGTTGTCGCGGCCGATGATGCCGTTGCGGGCACGCGCGACGATCAGGGTCAACGTCGTCATGAAGGTGGGGAGAGGAAAACCGGAATGGCGCCGATTCTACCGGAACGGCGGCGCGCACCGGTTCCGGGTGCGCGCATCCGCCTTCCGGCGCTGCGCGCCGCGACGGTCGAAGCCACGCGTCGCGGCGACGGAATGAATAAAAAGCGTGCCCGCCGGGGGACGGAGCACAAAACCGTTTCGTGTCGAGAGATCGCGAATACAGTCTCTGATCGATGCTCTCCGGCCTGCCCGGATCAATACGTCATCCTGATCAAATGGTTCGATCGACGGTCACTGATGCGTACTGCCTTGTGCGGTGCCTTCCATCGCATGCTGCACGTCGCCCGGCTGCGGTATCGGGAGCGGCATCGGCAACTGGGGCGGCGGGGGGATCTCGTCCCACAAGGTCACCGATGTCCTGCCGGCCGGCAGCGGTTGCGGTGCCGACACGGTCACGATGCCGAACCCGACGCCGTGCTGCATGCCCGGCGTGTTTGATGCAAGCCGCACGGCGTGATCCGGCTTCGAGCTTTCGTCTGCGTGTACGGGCGTGGGCGGGCCGGCGGCCGCGACCGCAATGGTCATCGGCACGAAAGAAAGTAAAAGATGTTTTCGCATGGTCGCTGTCTCCGACGGTTTCCCTATTCAGCGAAATACATGCCATCGCGCCGCGACCGTTGTCGAGACTGCGATTCGTGCGCAAGCGTTGCGAATTGTGGCGGAAAGCGGCTGAAAATGTTTCAGGCCTGAAACGAGGGGGCTCGGGAATACTGCGGATTCAATCGATACGCTTCAAGGACGAAAATCGTCGCATGCATCGATGACTGCACGCATTGCTACACAGGTGCTATGTGCAGACGATTGACATACATCGACCTCCTGAGCGATTCGGCCGTATCGCCCACGGTACTGAAATCGGATTGTCGTATTCAGTGCCTATAACTAAGCTATCTTGATCAAAATAACTGGACGCGAGATAAGCGCCATCATGCGAGGCTTTGTCGTTGCCGAGCATCGGCATGGCGAATCGAGCCGCCTTCGGCTGCCCCGATTCGATCCTTTCGCACGCATACTGACGTGCACGGCAATCGTTAGACGGTTGAGGAACGGGGTGAGCATATGGGAGTCGATCAGCGGCATGTGATCTACTATTCGCGCGAGCCGAACGACGCGTTGCGCGGCCATTTCGACGAATGCGGCTGGCGTGTCGATCTCGCGGAGACCGTGCGGGACGTACGGCGCGTCGTGCAGCACGGTGTCGCAACGGCCGGGCTGCTCGATTTTTCGCCGGGCTTCAAGCCCTCGGACCTGCGCGAACTCGAATCCTGTCTGAGCATTCAGCACATCGGCTGGATTGCGGCGACGCGCCGCGGCCAGTTGCAGGACGCCACGCTGCGCCATCTCATTCGTGACTACTGTTTCGACTACGTGACGATGCCGTACGAGACGGCGCGGATCGTCGAGACCGTCGGTCATGCGCACGGCATGGTTGCGCTGACCGAAACCGCTGCGCCGCCCGTCGGCACGGGACGCAGCGAGGGCGAGATGGTCGGGACCTGCGATGCGATGCTCGGGCTCTTCAGGACGATTCGCCGCGTCGCGGCGACCGACGCACCGGTGTTCATCTCCGGCGAATCGGGTACGGGCAAGGAGCTGACGGCGGTCGCGATTCATGAGCGCTCGTCGCGCGCGCATGCGCCGTTCATCGCGATCAATTGCGGCGCGATCCCGTCGACGCTGCTGCAGGCCGAGCTGTTCGGCTATGAGCGCGGCGCGTTCACCGGCGCGAACCAGCGCAAGATCGGCCGCGTCGAGGCCGCCAACGGCGGCACGCTGTTTCTCGACGAGATCGGCGACTTGCCGCTCGAAAGCCAGGCAAGCCTGCTGCGCTTCCTGCAGGAAGGCAAGATCGAGCGGCTCGGTGCCCACGTATCGGTGCCCGTCGACGTGCGCGTGATCTGTGCGACGCACGTGGACATGGACGCAGCGCTGCGCGAAGGGCGGTTCCGCGAGGACCTGTTCCATCGCCTGTGCGTGTTGAAGATCGAGGAGCCGCCGCTGCGCGCGCGCGGCAAGGATATCGAGATACTTGCGCGCCACATGCTCGAGCGTTTCAAGGGCGACGCACATCGCCGCCTGCGCGGTTTTTCGCCTGATGCGGTTGCGTCGCTGTACGGCTATTCGTGGCCGGGCAACGTGCGTGAACTGATCAATCGTGTGCGCCGCGCGATCGTCATGTCGGAGGGGCGGATGATCACCGCCGCCGATCTCGAGCTGAGCGAATTTGCGACACTCGCACCCGTGTCGCTGCTGGAGGCGCGTGAGGCGGCCGAACGGCAGGCGATCGAGCAGGCGCTGTTGCGCCATCGTGGCCGTTTCGCGGATGCCGCGCGCGAGCTCGGCGTGTCGCGCGTCACGCTCTACCGGCTGATGTGCGCGCACGGCATGCGCGATCGCGGCGACACGCTGGCAGGGTTTTCGGCGCCGTTGCAGGAGCTTCCGCGTCACGCTTGCTAAAATTGGCGGGTACGGCCGCCCTCGCGGCCGAAGGAACCCGCATGAAACAGTATCTCGATCTCGTTCGCACCATTCTCGATACCGGCACCTGGCAGGAGAACCGCACGGGGATCCGCACCATCAGCATGCCGGGCGCGATGCTGCGCTTCGACCTGCAGCAAGGCTTCCCGGCCGTGACGACCAAGAAGCTCGCGTTCAAGTCGGCGATTGGCGAACTGGTCGGTTTCCTGCGCGCGTCCCGCAGCGCGGCCGATTTCCGCGCGCTCGGCTGCAAGGTGTGGGACGCGAACGCGAACGAGAATGCCCAGTGGCTTGCGAACCCGTATCGCCAGGGCGTCGACGATCTCGGTGACGTGTACGGCGTGCAATGGCGCCAGTGGCCGGGCTACAAGGTGCTCGACGCGGGCGCCGACGCGCAGATCGCCGATGCGACGCGCCGCGGCTTCCGGATCGTGACGCGTTTCGACGAAGACGGCGCACCGAAGGTGCTGCTGTACAAGGCGATCGACCAGTTGCGCCAGTGCCTGGACACGATCATGGAGAACCCGTCCGATCGTCGCATCCTGTTTCACGCGTGGAACCCGGCCGTGCTCGACCAGATCGCGTTGCCCGCGTGCCATCTGCTGTACCAGTTCCTGCCGAACGCGACGAAGCGCGAAATCTCGCTGTGCCTGTACATCCGCAGCAACGACGTCGGCCTCGGCACGCCGTTCAACCTGACGGAAGGGGCCGCGCTGCTGGCGCTCGTCGGCCGGCTGACCGGCTACACGCCGCGCTGGTTCACGTACTTCATCGGCGACGCGCACATCTACGAGAACCAGCTCGACATGCTGCAGCGTCAGCTCACGCGCGAGCCTTACGACAGCCCGCGGCTCGAGATTTCCGAGCGTGTGCCGGAATACGCGAAGACGGGTGTTTATGAGCCCGAGTGGCTGGAACGGATCGAGCCGTCGGATTTCTCGCTCGTCGGCTATCGCCACCACGAGCCGCTGACCGCACCGATGGCCGTCTGATCGCGCGGCCCGGGACGCGTGGGGGCATCGATCCGCTTCCCGCAGGAAAATGGCCCGACCGGCTGATACCGGTCGGGCCATTTTGTTTCACGTTTGCGGCGCCTACTGGCGGTGACGCTCTTCGTGGCCGCCTTGCGGCGGCGGGTTGCTCGGGTGTGGCGCCTCGACGTGCGGCGCCGGTTGCGGCCGCGGTTCCATATGCGGTGCGGGCATCGACGGGCGCGGCTCCATGCGCGGCGCCTGCGGTTGCGGGCGCGGCATGTCATGCACGGCGGGGGCCGGCGGCCGGTACTCGTTCACACGTGGCGGGGCGACTTCGCGGTGCGGCGCCGGTTGCGCGAATTCGGGGTGCGGTTGCGGCGCGGGCGCCGCGCGCTCCGGTTGCGGTTGCCCATGCTGCGCCGGTGTCGGGAATTCGGGGCGCGGGCGCGGCTGCGGAATCTGCGCCGTATTGTCGAGCCTTGGTTGCGGCAGTGCGCGCGGCGTTTCGTTCCGGCCGCCGGGCTGCGCGCCCTGCAGCGCCGGCGCGCCCTCCGGATGCGGGATCGCCGCGCTGCGCACCGGCGGCAGCGCATTCTGTCCCGCCGCATGCAGTGCGGTGGGCGGAGCGGGGCGCTGGCGCTCCATCGGTGTGTGCGGCTGCATCCACGCGGGCGACGGCGTCTCGGCCGCGTGCGCATTGCCGATGCCGGCCGGACTGTTGTTCGCTACCGGCGGATGGGGGACACCGTTACCGGGCCCGAACGCCTGATGTGGCGCCGGGTTGCCGGGTGCCTGCGGCATGCCACCGTTGGCGAAGTGCGGTGCGCCGGGGTTTTCGCCGTTCGTGGGCCGCGTGGAATTCGGCACGCCGGGCATCGGTGTTCCCGGCCGCCCGGCCTGCAAGGCGGCCGGCTGGCCTTCGCGAGGCGCGCGTGCCGGCTGCACGACGGGGCCGTGCGGATTCACGAGCTGCACGTTGTGCATCGCCCATGCGCCGCCACCCGGTTTGCCCGGTATGCGGACCGGACGCGCCGTATAGTCGGCCGGCACGTTCGTCTTCACGACGGGCGCGCCGGCACCCGGCACGCGCCCGCCTTGCTGCGCGAGGTGGGCGGCGGTCTGGTCGCGATACGCGGCCGGCACGGCGGGATTGCGCGTGGCGACGTACGGATGCTGGGCAATTGCCGCCGGCGGCCGGTAGCTCGCATTGCGCAGCCCGCCGGTGAAGCTCTGGCGCACCGGCGCAATGCCCGGCGTACCCGGCGTGACGTGCGCATTGCGCCATTGCTGCGGGTCGACGTGCTGCGAGAAGTGCGCGACAGGCTGGCCGTGCACGAACGCGGCAGCCGGTACGGCCGTGATCGCGTGCGGCGCACGGAAGTTGACGTAGGTCTTGTTGATGTTGGTGATATTGGTGATGTTCGTCACGTTCACGGTCTTGTTCACGTTGACGTTGTTCACCACGATGTTGCGGTTCACCCGGTCGTAGTAGTGCGGGCTCCAGCCGCCCCAGCCCGGATGCCACGGTTCGCCCGGGCCGAGCGCGAACCACGCGCAGCCGGCCGCGGCGACGCCGCCCACCGTGAGCGCGACGCTCCAGTCGGGGCCGCCGCCACCGCCGACGAACGCGACGAGTGCCGGTGCATAGGCCGGCGGCTGGCTGACGGCCAGCGGGCCCGGTACCCAGGCCCAGCTATCGTCCACGTACGCCCAGCGGCCGTAGTGATACGGCGCGAAACCCCATGGCGCGTCGTCGACCCACGTCCAGCCCCACGGGGCCTGCCAGATCCAGTGGCCGTCGTGATACGGCGCCCAGTCCGCCGGCGTATCGTTCGGCACCCATACCTGGCCGTAATTCGGGGTGTCGCGCCACGTGCCGTTTGCGTCGAGATCCTGGTAGCCGGGAATGTCACGGGACACATAGCGGGCCGACACCGAGCGTTCCTCGGCCGCGTCGCGGCTGGCGGCCCACTGGTCGAGCGCATCGGGGCCGGGGGCGGCGGCTTGCTGCGCGACCTGCAGGTCGGTGCCCGTGAACACGACCTGCTGCCCCGGTGACAGCGGATACTGGCCGTTGCTGCCGTAGACGGTCGCACTGCCGCTGCGCACCGTGACCGTCGTGCTCGCGCCGTTCGGCGCGACGTCGACGCGATAGTCGCCAGGGCCCGTGATGCCGAGCGCGAGGTTCGGCGTGTCGATTTCGTACGATCCGCCGGCCGGCAGATCGCGCACGTGAGTCGATACGGTGCCGAGCCCCACTTTCAGCTGGGTCGTCGTGTCGTCGAGGTTCAGCACCGACAGGCTCGTCGACTCGCCGAGCCGCACCGCGGTCGAGCCGATGTGCAGTTCCGAGCGCGCACCGGCATCGTTCCAGAGCTGGTCGCCGGTCGTCAGCGGCCGGTTCACGGCGGCATACGACCACGTATCGGTGCCGGCCGGCTCGGTCGTCACGGCGCCCGACAGGTAATTGAGCCGTGCGACACGGCTGGGCGGATCGCCGCCCGGTTGCCGTGCCGCGGCCGCATACGGAGGGGCGCCGGCCGATTGCGCGAATGCGGGGGGCAGGGCCGCAAGCGCGACGAACACGAGCAGTGTGCAGCGGGCGGTTCGCTTGAGCGTGAACAGGGTGGCCATGGTGAGCGTCTTCGTCATTGTCGCGGCGCGTCGATTCGTGCCGTTGAGTTCACAATATCCGCTCGGCCTGTTTCAATGCTCGGTGTTTTGTAAGTCGAATGGCACGCGATGTAACAAAACCTGTCGATCGCGCGCCGTTCTCGTGCAGACGCAATGCGGGCGTCAAGCGGACGTAAGCCACTCGTCGAAAACCTGCTGTCCGGGCACGGTGACGCGCAGCACGCGCGGCCGTGCCGCACGCTCGATCCAGCCGTGCGCGCAGAAGCTCTCGAGCAGTGCCGCACCGAGCGCGCCGCCGAGGTGTGAACGCCGCTCGCTCCAGTCGAGGCATCCGCACGCGAAGCGGCGCCGGCGCGTGCGCTGTTGTGCGACGTCGATGCCCCATTGCGCAAGCGCCTGGGTGCCGAGTTCGGTGGTCTCGATCGCATCGCCGTCCGCCTGCAGCCAGCCGCGCGCAGTGAGCCCGTCGAAGATGCGCACCGCGAGTTCGCCGGCCATGTGGTCGTAGCAGGTGCGCGCATAGCGCAATTCGGCCGGGACCGTGCGGGACGGCGGCGGAGCCGCGCGATGCGGCGCGGCCGCGCGGGCGACGTTCGCGAGTGCCTCGAGCGATGCCGCGATGTCGGCCGATGCGATCCGGTAATAGCGGTGCCGGCCGCGCACGTCGAGCGCGAGCAGGCCGCCTTCGGTCAAGCGCGAGAGGTGGGCGCTTGCGGCGGAGGGCGACAGCCCCGCGATCATCGTCAGCTCGCCTGCCGGTCGTGCGCTGCCGTCCATCAGCACCCACAGCATCGCGGCGCGTCCTGGGTCGGCGATCAGCGAACCGATGCGGCTCAGGCCCGGAAAGTGGTGGTCGTCTTGGTCGGTCATCGTCGTGTCTCGTTAGGCGGGATGGTCTCCAGTGTAGTGGGCGCGCGCATTCGATGTTTCGGTTCCGGATGAAATGTCGGATGCAGACTTGCCGGCGGCGTCGATGCGGCGAACCGGGCCGCGGCCCCGTGCGGCGCGCGCGTAGAATGGCCGAAAGCGGCGGCAGCGGGCTGCCGCACGTGACACGACGCAACGATGAAGACGATTTTCTGTTTGCTGGCGGCGGCGCTCGTCTGCGCGGCATGTGCGCAGGGCGGTGCGGGCGCGGCCGGCGAGCGCGGCGGCAGCCTCGAGATGTACGGGACGATCGATCAGGGCATCACGGTGCGCCGCTGACCGGCGCCGGCCACAGGCACGCCGGGCACGGCCCCCACGGCCGCGCCACACGGGGCGCCCCGCGACGCGTTGCCGCAGTGCAACGTATAATCGGCCGATTACAGCGCCCCTGCCGCCTGGAGCCAACACGATGTCCCAACCGTCCCCCGTACCGGCCGCCCTCGACCGCACCGAAACCGTATTCCGCTTCCTCGCCGAACCTTCGTCCGTGAACTTCGGCGGCAAGGTGCATGGCGGCGCGCTGATGAAGTGGATCGACGAAGTCGCGTATGCGTGCGCGGCCGTCTGGTCGAGCCGCTATTGCGTGACGGTCAGCGTCGGCAACATCCGCTTCCAGCGTCCGATCCTGGTCGGCAATCTCGTCGAGCTGAAGGCGCGCGTCGTTGCGACGGGCCGCACCAGCATGCACATCCATGTGTCCGTCCATGCCGGGGATCCGAAGGGCGGCGTGCTGCGCCAGACGACCGATTGCCTCGTCGTGTTCGTCGCGGTCGACGAGAACGGCAACCCGGTGCCGGTGCCGCCGTTCGTGCCCGAGACCGACGAGCAGAAGGTGCTCGCGAAATATGCGGCCGACGTGCGGGCCGCGCTCGACAAGATCGTCGAGATGAAGCCGGAAGAAGTCGCGAAAGGCGCGGTCTGACCGCGGCGGGCGCCGCGCCCGCGATTCCGTAGATCGTCGTACCGCCGGTCGTCGTACCGTCAGCGCGCCCCGATCATCTGCTCGGGGCGCACCCACGCATCGAATTCCGCCTCGGTCAGGTAGCCGAGCGCGAGCGCGGCGGCCTTCAGCGTCGTGCCTTCCTTGTGCGCCTTCTTTGCGATCTGCGCCGACTTGTCGTAGCCGATGTGCGGATTGAGCGCCGTCACGAGCATCAGCGATTCGTTCAGCAGCAGGTCGATCCGCGAGCGGTTCGGCTCGATGCCCACCGCGCAGTGGTCGTTGAAGCTCTGCGCGCCGTCGGCGAGCAGCCGCACCGACTGCAACACGTTGTGCGCGATCATCGGCCGGAACACGTTCAGCTCGAAATTGCCGCTCGCGCCGCCAACGTTGACCGCGACGTCGTTGCCGAACACCTGGCAGCACAGCATCGTCACGGCTTCGGACTGCGTCGGGTTCACCTTGCCCGGCATGATCGAGCTGCCCGGCTCGTTTTCCGGAATCGACAGTTCGCCAAGCCCGCAGCGCGGCCCGCTTGCGAGCCAGCGGACGTCGTTCGCGATCTTCATCAGGCTGGCAGCAACCGTCTTCAGCGCGCCGTGCGCGAACACCAGCGCATCGGCGGCAGCCATCACCTCGAACTTGCTCGGCGCCGTCACGAACGGCAGCTTCGCGAGTCGGCCGATCTCATCGGCGACACGCACCGCGAACTCCGGATGCGCGTTCAGCCCCGTGCCGACCGCGGTGCCGCCGAGCGCGAGCTCATACAGGTGCGGCAATGCCGATTCGACGTGACGGATGCCCTGGTCCAGCTGCGCGACGTAGCCGGAAAACTCCTGGCCGAGCGTGAGCGGCGTGGCGTCCTGCAGGTGCGTGCGGCCGATTTTCACGATGTCAGCGAAGGCCTTCGACTTCGCGTCGAGCGTCGTGCGCAGCGTGCGCAGCGCCGGCAGCAGGTGGTTGACGATCGCGTACGCGGCGGCGACGTGCATGGCGGTCGGGAACACGTCGTTCGACGACTGGCCGCGGTTCACGTCGTCGTTCGGATGAACCTTGCGCGCTTCGCCGCGCTCGCCGCCCATCAGTTCGCTCGCGCGATTCGCGATCACCTCGTTGAGGTTCATGTTGGTCTGCGTGCCGGAGCCCGTCTGCCACACGGCGAGCGGGAATTCGCGCGGATGCTTGCCGGCGATGATCTCGTCGGCCGCGTCGATGATGGCGCGCGCCTTGTCGTCGGCCAGCACGCCGAGCGACTGGTTCACGGCCGCTGCGGCGCGCTTGACGATCGCGAGCGCGTGGATCAGCTCGGGCGACTGCTTCTCGGTCGAGATCCGGAAATTCTGCAGCGAGCGCTCGGTCTGCGCGCCCCAGAGCCGGTCGGCCGGTACGGCGATCTCGCCGAACGTATCGCGTTCCATCCGAACTGCTTCGTTCATGATCCACTCCTCCAGGAAAGGGGAAAGGCCGCGCGTCGTCGCGCGGCATCAGGCATAACCAGACGTATCGTGAGGCAGTCGCGCCGCTGGCGCGGCGTCTCGAGGTCTTCAGCCGACTAGCATAGCGCCGGCCGGGATTTCGCGTCGTGTCGCGCTCAGTGCGGCGACGCCGTGAGCGACGCGCTCTTCAGATGAAAGCGCCACCCCATCAGCACGGCCACGCTGGCAAGGCCGGCCGCGAGACCCCACCACAGGCCGCGGGCACCGAGGCCCACGTGGAACGCGAACCAGTAGCCGGTCGGAAAACCGATGCCCCAGTAGCCGAGGGTCGCCGCGAGCATCGGGATGCGCGTGTCCTTCAGGCCGCGCAGCGCGCCCGACGCGACCGTCTGCGCGCCGTCGACGATCTGGAACACCGCGGCGATGCCGAGCAGCGACGCGGCGAGCGACACCGTGGCCGCGTTCGACGGATCGTCGAGGTTCAGGTACAGGCCGACGATCGCGTGCGGCGCGACGATCAGCACGATGCCCGACAGCGTCATGAACGCGACACCGAGGCCGAGTGCGACGAAACCCGCGTGCCGCGCGGCGACGGGCGCCCCCGCGCCGACCCAGTAGCCGACGCGCACGTTGGCGGCCTGGCCGATCGCGAGCGGCACCATGAACGCCACCGACGCGACGTTCAGCGCGATCTGGTGCGCGGCCAGCGACGTCGCGCCGAGCACGCCGATGGTCAGGCCGGTTGCGAGGAACAGCGTCGACTCGACCCCGTACGTGATCGCCACCGGCCAGCCGATGCCGATCAGCTCGCCCATCATGGGCAGCTTCGGGCGCGCGGCGGTGACGAAATGACGGAAGCGCTGCCGGCCGTGCAGCAGCCAGATCAGGGCGAGCGCGGTGAGCCAGATCGTGATCGTCGTCGCGACCGCCGAACCGAGGAAGCCGAGGCGCGGCAGCCAGAACGCGCCGTGGATCAGGCCGTAGTTCAGCACGGCGTTGACGCCGACGCCGCCGATCGACACCCACAGCAGCCGCCGCGCCGCGCCGATCGCCGGAAGGAATGCGCGCATCAGCCCGACACCGATCAGGCTGCCGAGCGCGGCGAAGCGCAGGATGCCCGTGTATTCGCCGACGTGATGCGCGAGCAATGGCGGCTCGTGGAACATCAGCAGGATCGGTTCGGACAGCGACAGCGCGATGATGGCCGGAATCGCGAGCAGCACGGACAGCGCGAAGCCGGTCCAGTAGATGTGCGGTACGCGCTCGTCGGCCTTGGCGCCGCGCGCGTGCGCGACGCTGACGCTGACCGACGACAGCACGCCTTGCAGCACGGTCACGATGACGAAGAAGAAGTTCGCGCCGAGCCCGCCGGCGGCGAGCGAATCGGGGCCGAGCGAGCCGAGCAGCACCGTGTCGGTGACGCTCATCGCCATCTGCGAAAGCTGCGCGATCGCGAGCGGCGCGGCGAGGCGGGCGGTATCGGCGGCATGACTGGACAGGGACGGCGGCGCGGCGGCCGTCCGCGTAAGACCGGAATGCGACATGGAGTGGGCGCTCGCGCGGGTGCGGGCCCGCGCTATATGTATTTATTTTGAGAGACGGCTAGCTTACGGCTTTATTCGAACCGTGTCGAACGCGCGCGCCGATGGCCATGTCGCAGGCAGGGGAACCGTCGGCCCTAGGCTTCGCGCACCGCAATGCGCGTGTCGCCGAGCAGGACGACCTGGCCCGCGCGGATCTTGCAGGTCTTGCGCAGTTCGACCGCGCCGTCGACTTTCACCGCGCCGGACGCGACCATCAGCTTCGCGCTGCCGCCGCTGTCCGCGAGGCCGGTGATCTTGAGAAGGTTGTGCAGCTCGACGTATTCGCCGGTCAGCGTGAAATCCAGGTTGGGCATGACGAAGAAGGTGCGCAAGGCGCGGGAGGAAACGCTCCGCATCATACGGCACCACGGGCCGGCACGCGAGCGCGGGCCGCCGCGGCATGCAGTTGTTAAGGACTGTGAGCGACTCGTCAGCAAATGAAACGGTGGGTAACAGTCTGAGAGATTCGAGAACCGGCCGGGCGCGCCGCGGGTCTTTTTCGTACCTGCTGCGTGTTGCGGCAGGGGAAGCGACGGACCGCATCGCTGCGGTTCGGGCTCACAACTTCCTGAGGAGAATTGCCATGTCCAAGATTCGTACGATGCTGATCGGTGCCGCGCTGACGGCGTTCGCCACTTCGGCCGCATTTGCCCAGACGGGCACGGCGGTGCAGGGCACGGCCGGTGCCGGCGTGCAGGCGCAGACGCCGGCGGCGGGTGTCGGTGCCGGCATGCAGGGCAGTGCGGGCGCGAACGCGTCGGGCAATGCCGCCGGCGGGGCAACCGATGCGGTCGGCGCGGCAGCCGACGGCGCGAAGGATACGGCGTCGTCGGCCGTCCACTCGGCCAAGAAGCACACGAAGCATGCCACGAAGTCGGCCAAGAGCCATGTCGGTTCGGCCAAGGCGAAGGCCGGCGAAGCGACCGAAGGCGGCGCATCGGTCGGTGCGGAGGGCGGTGCATCGGCCCAGGGCGCCACGCAGTAAGCGGTGCCTGGCGCCGCGCGACGCTCGTCCCTGACGGTGCGTCGCGACGGCGGTCATCCAGCGGCCCGGTTCGCATTGCGCGAACCGGGCCGTTTTCGTGTGTCGATGCGCATGGGGGCGCCGTTACGGGCGGCGCTGTCCTTGTCCCGGACCCTGTGCCGGCCGCGCGGCAGCCGGGGTGAATACGCTGCGCAGCCACGCGGCGAGCCGTGCGAAGACATCGTACGGCTCCTCGACGAAGATCTCCGGCTTCAGCAGCCGCAGGTATTCCATGATCTGCTGCGCTTCCTGTTTCTGGAACGAGCCGTGCGCGAGCCCGAGCCGCAGCAGCCCGCGCAGTTCGCCGAGCTTGTCGCGCGCGGTGCTGCCGACGCTCATCTCGCACGCGAGCTTGGCCTCGTAGACCCGTTGCCGCAGCGATTCCGCGAGGCGCCACGCCGGCGTCTGCATCAGTTCCTCGAGTGCCTGGATGTCTTGCGCCGCGCCCTTGATCTGCGACGCGAGCGGGTCGATCAGCGACGGGTCGCCCTGCGCTTCGGCGACGATCGCCTTCGCCCAGTCGCGGCACGCCTTCGCGAGTTCGTCGGGGGTCCATTCGGAGCGGCACGCGAAGCCGAAGCCGAATTCGCCGGCCTGTCGCATCAGGATCGCGACGACGTCCGGGAATTCCTTGTCGAGCGTGCGTTTGGCCCACGCGTACTGGCCGCCCTGCAGCATCCGCTGCACCGCGTGCTCGGTCAGCGGCACCATGTTGTCGAGCAGTTTGGCGCGCAGGAAATCCTCGAACGACGGCGTCGCGAACTGCGGGTCGAGTTTCAGCGACACGCGGACGAACGCGTCGTAGTCCTTGCGCAGGGACTCGAGCGTGTCGTCCTTGAGGGAAAGGGTGATCTGGCCCATGAATCGTCTCGATGGCGGCCCGCGCAAGCCGGCGGCCGGCACGGCGCACCGGGGCGGGCGCAGCGTCGACTGACCGGTGCGCGCCGATGCCGGTGGCGGGTCTTCATCCCCTATATCGGCCTGCCGGGCGGAAACTTGAGCGCGCGTGACCGAGCGTGTGCTCAGGCGGGCAGCCCGTGGGGCAGCACGACCCCTTGCCAGAAAAAGAACACCGCGAGCCCTGCCGAGATCGTCACGAGCGGGCGGCGGGTCGCAGCCGACACGAGCACGGCCGCCAGCGCGCCGACGAGCCGAGGATTGCGCCAGGTCAGCTCGGCCGTGCCGCCGTGCGGCGAGACGGTCATCGGCACGATGATCGCGGTCAGCACGGTGACCGGCACGAAGCCGAGCGCGGTCCGCACGAGCGGCGGGAAAGCCAGCCGTTCGCCGAACAGGAACAGCGTCGAGCGGATCGCGTACGTGATGACGGCCATCCCGAAAATCAGCAGCGCGTAGCTCACGATGCGGCCTCCGTGCGCGAGCCGGCACGCGATCGTTCGTGCAGCAGCGTGAGCGCGACGCCGATCGCGACGCCGACGGCGACCGCGCCGAGCAATCCGAGCTTGTACGGCCAGCCCTGCCAGAAGTACGCCAGCGTGCCGGCCGTCACGGCCGCCGCGAAATAGCGCAGGGTGCCGAGCTGCGGGACGACGATCGCAATGAAGGTGGCCGCCATCGCGAAATCGAGGCCGAGCGACTGCAGCCCCGGGAACGCTGCGCCGAAACCGATGCCCGCGAGCGTCCAGACCTGCCAGTTCAGGTACATCGCGAGCCCCGAGCCGAAGAAGTAGTGGGGGCCGATCGCGCCGGGCGGGAAATGCCGGTAGTGCGCATAGGCGACCGCGAACACCTCGTCGGTCATCAGCGCGCCGAGCGTTGCGCGCCAGCGCAGCGGCAGGTGCGCGACATAGGGCGCGAGCGTTGCGCTGTACAGCAGGTGACGCAGGTTCACGATCAGCGTGGTCGCGAGCACGACGACGAAGCTTGCGCTACCCGCGATCAGGCCGAGCGCGATGAACTGCGCGGAGCCCGCGAACACGGCGAGCGACATCAGCGTGCCATGCCACGCGGCGAGCGGTCCGCCGCCGACGAGCGTGCCGAAAATCACGCCGAACGGGGCGGCGCCAATCATCATCGGGATCGTGTCGCGCGCGCCGTCGAGCCATTCGTTGAACGGGCGGCGAGCGGGCGATGCGGGTGTCGGGTTCAAGGGGGGCTCCTCCATGAACGGGAGGATAGCGAGCGGGGGGCGAGCCGGCTTGTATGTTCTTGCGCTTGGGCGGCGAGCCGGTGCTTGCCTGCTTGCAGGCGCCGGCGGCATCGCGTTGGCGGGCCGGACGCCGCGCGTCAGCTCGCCTGCCAGCGCCCGGGCGGTACGCCGAACATGCGTTTGAAATGCCGTGTGAAGTGGCTTTGGTCGACGAAGCCGCTGGCAGCCGCGACGTCGGCGACGGGCACGCCCGCGCGCAGCGGCGCCAGCGCGCGCTGCAGGCGCAACTGGTTGCGCCACGCATGCGGCGGCATGCCGTTCGTGCGGGTGAACAGGCGCGCGGCGTGGAACGGCGACAGGCCGGCCGCCTGCGCGACCTCGTCGAGCGTCACCGTGCACGTCAGATCGGCGGCGAGCCGTTCGCGCATCGCGTCGACGCGGGGTTCGTCCGCCGCGAGCGGCGCCGGGCGCGGCAGGGCGTCCGCATGGCGCACGATCAATGTCGACAACGCATCGAGCATCGCCGTTTCGGCGGCGAGCGGATCGTAGATGCGGGGTGCGCCCTTCGCGGGAACGTCAGCTGCTTGCCCGTGCGCCTGCGAGGGCAGTGCCTGCTCGCTGCCGGCTTCCATCATCCGGTGCGCCAGCGTGAGGCGCGCCGCCAGGTCGGCGTCGCGAATCACGTCGGGCGCAAACCACGGCGCGTCCTGCGGGCGGCCGGCGATCGCGCTGGTGAGTTCCTGGATGAAATCGACCGGGATGTAGCTGACGCGATAGCACCAGCCCTCGTCGGCCGCACGCGACCCCGTATGCACTTCGCCGGGATTGATCACGGGCACGGTGCCGGTTTCTGCGACATGGCCGCTGCCGCGATAGGTATAGCGTTCCGCGCCTTCGAGAATCACGGGGATCGTGTACGCGTCGTGCCAGTGGGGCGCGAACGTGTGGTCGCGATAGGTGGCCGTGACGAGATCCGCATCCGGCAGCAGCGGCGTGCGCCAGTAGCGTGCGGAGTCGGGAAGGCGGGTGGCGGACATGAGCGGGCGCGGAGCGGTCGAACCGACAGTGTATCGCTCGCGCGCCCGGCAGGCGCGGGCCTTACTTGACCGGAATCGTCGTGCCGGCCGGCATCGGCACCGCGGTGACGGCGTTCTTCGGGCTGCCGCTGACGATGCGGTCGCTGTAGGTCAGGTAGACGATCGTATTGCGCTTGGTGTCGACCACGCGCCCGACGTGCAGGGTCTTGAAGATGAACGACATGCGCTCGCTGAACACGTCGGTCTGCTGCTTGAGCGGCTCCTTGAAGCTGATCGGGCCGACCTGCCGGCACGCGATCGACGCTTCGCTCGGATCCTCGGCGACGCCGAGCGTGCCCTTGATCCCGCCGGTGCGCGCGCGCGACACGTAGCAGGTCACGCCGTTCACGACCGGATCGTCATACGCCTCGACGACCACGCGATCGGAGCCCGTGACGCGGAAATGGGTGTTGACGCTGCCGACTTCCTCCGCGTGCGCGAGCGGTGCCGCGGCGAATGCGGAAAGCAGGAGGGCGAGTGGTGCTGAGCGGAGGAGACGGTGCTTCATCGACGGAACCGGATGCGAATGCGGGACAGAGACTCTAGCATGCGCGCGACCGGGCGACGAAAGCCGAAAGGCGGGCCGGAAAAACAAAAGGCCCGTCGAATGACGGGCCTTTCGCTTTTTGGCTCCCCGACCTGGGCTCGAACCAGGGACCTACGGATTAACAGTCCGGCGCTCTACCGACTGAGCTATCGGGGAATAAATCGGTACATCTGCTTGTTTGTCTACCAGCAAAAAGCCCGTCCACTTTCAACGGGCCTTTGCGTTTTTGGCTCCCCGACCTGGGCTCGAACCAGGGACCTACGGATTAACAGTCCGGCGCTCTACCGACTGAGCTATCGGGGAACAAACAACAACAGCAGAGAAACGAGATTGTATGGAGCGTTGATCAACCTGTCAACACTTTTGGGCCGCGGCGCACAAAAATTTTTTGCGGCCGCTGCGCGATCAGCGCTCGAGCAGGTGCAGTTTGTCCTGCACGTCCTTCCACTCGTCCGCGTCGGCCGGTGCCGGCTTGGTCTTCGTGATCGACGGCCAGTCCTTTGCCAGCTCGGCGTTCAGCGCGGTGAACTGCTGCTGGTCGCCCGGAACGTCTTCTTCGGCATAGATCGCATTGGTCGGGCACTCGGCGACGCACACGGCGCAGTCGATGCACTCGTCCGGATCGATGGCGAGAAAGTTGGGACCTTCACGGAAGCAATCCACCGGGCACACATCCACGCAGTCCGTGTATTTGCACTTGATGCAGCCTTCGGTCACAACGTGAGTCATTAAAACGCTCCTGCTTGGCGGTATATATGGGGTGGCGTTTGCGCCAAAACCGGCATTGTAACTGAAGCGCAAAACCCGCATGGCGTGGTCGGCTATCCGGCTTATATCGTTTCGTGATTAGTTTATGGCGGCCCGCAGAAGGGACTCGCCGACGGGGCGCGTGTGCCGTACGGCGGCGCGGCCGGGCAGGGCGACCGGCGGTTTCGCGATGGTCGGGCCCGCATTCGGGTAACATGGCCGGCAGACCGGGCGGCGCGCGGTGCGCCGGGGCCCTGTCACGATACTGGCGGTGCCGTAATCATGATCATCACTTCGCTGCTCGACACGGATCTCTACAAGTTCACGATGATGCAGGTCGTCCTGCATCACTTTCCTGCCGCAAACGTCGAGTACCGCTTCCGGTGCCGTACGCCCGGCGTCGATCTCGTGCCGTACATCGACGAGATCCGCGACGAGGTGCGCGGCCTGTGTTCGCTGCGCTTCACCGACGTCGAACTCGACTACCTGCGGCGCATGCGCTTCATCAAGAGCGATTTCGTCGACTTCCTCGCGCTGTTCCACCTCAACGAGAAGTACATCTCGATCACGCCGTCGCCGAAGGGCAACGGCGAGATCGACATCGTGATCGAGGGGCCGTGGCTGCACACGATCCTGTTCGAGATCCCGGTGCTCGCGATCGTCAACGAAGTGTATTTCCGCAACACGCAGCGCGAGCCCGACTATCGCGAAGGTCGCGAGCGGCTGTGCGAGAAGATCAAACTGCTCGGCGCGAAGCCCGAGTTCGCCGACTGCAAGATCGCCGACTACGGCACGCGTCGGCGCTTCTCGAAGGTGTGGCACGAGGAAGTCGCCCTCACGCTGCGCGACGGGCTCGGCCCGCAGTTCGCCGGCACGAGCAACGTGCTGTACGCGATGAAGCACGGCATCACGCCGCTCGGCACGATGGCGCACGAGTATCTGCAGGCGTGCCAGGCGCTCGGCCCGCGGCTGCGCGATTCGCAGATCTACGGCTTCGAGATGTGGGCGAAGGAGTATCGCGGCGACCTCGGGATCGCGCTGTCGGACGTCTACGGGATGGACGCGTTCCTGAACGACTTCGACATGTACTTCTGCAAGCTGTTCGACGGCGCGCGCCACGATTCGGGCGATCCGTTCGAGTGGGGCGAGCGCATGCTGCGCCACTACGAGGCGAACCGCTGCGACCCGCGCACCAAGGTGCTCGTGTTCTCGGATGCGCTCGACATCCCGAAGGTCATGCAGTTGTACGAACGTTTCCGCGGCCGCTGCAAGCTCGCATTCGGCGTCGGCACCAACCTCACGAACGACCTCGGCTACGTGCCGCTGCAGATCGTGATCAAGATGGTTCGCTGCAACGGGCAGCCGGTCGCGAAACTGTCGGATACGCCGGGCAAGAGCATGTGCGACGACAAGGCGTATCTCACGTACCTGCGCCAGGTGTTCGGCATCGCGCAGCCGGTCGAGGAAGACGCGTCGAAGTAAGCGTCGGCCGAACGGCCAAAACTGCGTCGCGGCGGGGCCGGCCGGTATAATCCGACGGTATCGCCCGCCAACGTCACGAGGACCGTTCATGGACACTTCCGCTGCCCGTCGCCAGATCCTCGCGCGCATTCGCGCGGCGCAGGGGCGTGCGGCCGAACCCGATGCGGCCGAGCGCGACGGCGTTGCCGACTATCTCGCCCGTCATCCGGAGGGCCCGCGCCCGCCGGCGCCGGCCGACCTCGTCGCGGCGTTCGTCGACGAAGCGGCCCGTCTGTCGACGACGGTCGACGAAGTCGCGGCGCTTGCCGATGTGCCGGCCGCCGCGGCCCGCTACCTGTCCGCTCACGGCCTGCCGGCGCAGGCCGTCGCATGGCGCACGCTGGCCGATTTCGACTGGGCGGGCGCAGGCCTGTCGGTCGAATGCCGCAAGCCGCGCGACGGCGATCTGGTCGGCCTTACCGGCTGTTTTTGCGCGACCGCCGAAACGGGCTCGCTGGTGCTGCTGTCCGGCCCCGACACCTATGCGTCGGCGGGCCTGCTGCCGGAAACGCACATCGCGATCGTTCCCGCGTCGCGGATCGTCGCCGGTCATGAGGACGCCTTTGCGTTGATCCGCGCGGAGCGCGGCGAATTGCCGCGCGCGGTCAATTTCGTGTCGGGCCCGTCGCGCACGGGCGATATCGAGCAGACCATCGTACTGGGCGCGCACGGCCCGTACCGCGTTCACGTGATCGTCGTACGGGGCGCATGACGCGCCCGCCGCATCCACCACCATTCGAACAAGGAAGTTCTGATGAAACGACATGCCGCCTGGGCGGGCATGGCGTCGGGGATCGCGCTTGGCGCCGTTCCCGCGCTTGCATCGGCCGCAACGCTCGACGGTGCCTCGCTGTCTGCCCTCTGGGGCATTCCGTTCGCCGGAATCCTGCTGTCCATCGCACTGTTCCCGCTCGTCGCCCCCGTCTTCTGGCATCACCATTTCGGCAAGATTGCGGCCGCGTGGGCGGTCGTGTTCCTGATCCCGTTCGGATTCGCGTTCGGCGCGGGCACCGCGTTCGGCACGCTCGTGCATGCGCTGCTCGAGGAATACATTCCGTTCATCGTACTGCTCACCGCGCTCTATACGGTCGCGGGCGGCATCTGCGTGAACGGCAATCTGCATGGATCGCCGAAGCTCAATACCGCGATCCTCGCGCTCGGTACGCTGCTCGCGAGCGTGATGGGCACGACGGGCGCCGCGATGCTGCTGATCCGGCCGCTGCTGCGCGCCAACGACAATCGCAAGCATGTCGTGCACGTCGTGATCTTCTTCATCTTCCTCGTCGCGAACGCGGGCGGCTCGCTGTCGCCGCTCGGCGATCCGCCGCTGTTCCTCGGTTTCCTGAACGGCGTGAGCTTCTTCTGGACGACCACGCACCTCGCACTGCCGATGCTGTTCATCTGCGCGGTGCTGCTGACGCTGTTCTTCGTGCTCGATACGTACTTCTACCGGAAAGGCGGCGAGGAGCGGCCGGCCGTGCTCGACCCGACGCCGGACGGCGCGGCGCTGTCGATCGACGGGAAGATCAACTTCGTGCTGCTCGCGGTCGTGGTCGCGCTCGTGCTGATGAGCGGCATCTGGAAGCCAGGCATCGCGTTCGACGTATGGGGCACGCACGTCGCGCTGCAGAACCTCGTGCGCGACGTCGCGCTCGTGGGCGTGACGCTCGCGTCGCTCGCGCTGACGCCGCGTTCCGCGCGCGAGGGCAACGCGTTCAACTGGGCGCCGATCGAGGAAGTCGCGAAGCTGTTCGCGGGGATCTTCGTGACGATCGCGCCGGTGATCGTGATCCTGCGCGCCGGCGCCGACGGCGCGTTCGCGCAGATCGTCCACCTCGTCACGGGGCCGGACGGCAAGCCGATCGACGCGATGTACTTCTGGGCGACGGGCATTCTTTCATCGTTCCTCGACAACGCGCCGACCTATCTCGTGTTCTTCAACCTCGCGGGCGGCGATGCCCAGTCGTTGATGACGACGGGCGCGTCGACGCTCGCCGCGATTTCCGCGGGTGCGGTGTTCATGGGCGCGAATAGCTATATCGGCAACGCACCCAACTTCATGGTGAAGGCGATCGCCGAATCGCGCGGCGTGAAGATGCCGAGCTTCTTCGCGTATCTCGGCTGGGCGCTGGTTGTACTGATACCGGTATTCCTGCTGACGTCGTGGCTTTTCTTCACGGCGTAAGCTGACGATTTTCAACCTTGAGCGGGCGGTCCCGGCGGCGCACGGCGCGCTTCGATCCGCCCGCGGCATGCGGAGATGGCGATGCAGAAGATCCTGGTCGCGCGTCCGATCTTTCCGGACGTGATCGAGCGGCTCAAGCAATATTTCGACGTCGACTGGAACAATGGCGACGCACTCGCGCCCGGCGCGCTCGCCGCGCGTCTGGCCGACAAGGACGGCGCGTTGACGGCCGGCGATCCGGTCGGCGCGGCCGAGCTCGCCGCCGCGCCGCGCCTGCGCGTCGTGGCGAACATGGCGGTTGGCTACAACAACTTCGACATGGCTGCGTTCAACGCGGCGAACGTGCTCGGTACCAACACGCCCGACGTGCTGAACGAGTCCACCGCCGATTTCGGCTGGGCGCTGATGATGGCCGCCGCTCGTCGGATCGCCGAATCCGAGCACTGGCTGCGCGCCGGCCACTGGCAGAAGTGGGCTTACGACGGGTTCCTCGGTAGCGACATCTACGGCTCGACGCTCGGCGTGATCGGAATGGGGCGCATCGGCCAGGCGCTCGCGCGCCGCGCGCGCGGCTTCGGGATGCAGGTCATCTATCACAACCGGTCGCGTGTCGCGCCCGAGATCGAGGCCGAGCTGAACGCCGAATACGTATCGAAGGATGCGCTGCTCGCGCGCGCCGATCACGTCGTGCTCGTGCTGCCGTACACGCAGGAAAACCACCATACGATCGGCGCGGCCGAACTCGCGAAGATGAAGCCCACCGCGACGCTGACCAACATCGCGCGCGGCGGGATCGTCGACGACGCGGCGCTGGCCGTCGCGCTGCGCGACGGGACGATCGCCGCCGCCGGCCTCGACGTGTACGAAGGCGAGCCGACGGTGCATCCGGCGCTGCTCGAGGTGCCGAACGTCGTGCTGACGCCGCATATCGCGAGCGCGACAGAAAAAACGCGCCGCGCGATGGCGAACCTCGCCGCCGACAACCTGATCGCCGCGCTGGGCGAGGGGCCGCGCGCGGGGCGGCCGCCGAATCCGATCAACCCTGACGTGATCGGGAAGCCGCGCGCATGACGATGACGTTGTTGCTTGCGGCGGTCGTCGTGCTGGCCGTCGCGCTCGCGGTGGCGATCGTCGCGCTCATGCGTGGCGCTGGCCGTCACGACGATACGGCGGTACTGGGCGACCAGATCGAGGACGCCGCGCACGCGCAGGCGCGCGCGGTCGAACGGCTCGAACGCGAATTGCGCGGCGAGATCGTCGAGCACGCGCGCGGCTCGCGCACCGAGCTGGCCGGCAGTTTTGCGCAGCTTCAGCAGACGCTCGCCGCGCAGCTGACGAGCGTGGCGACCGTGCAGAACAACCAGGTCGAGGGCTTCGCCCAGCAGCTCGGCAAGCTCGTCGCCGGCAATGCGCAGCAGTTCGACGCGATGCGCGAGAGTTTGCAGCGTCAGGCGCAGCAGGCGCGCGAGGAGCAGACGGGCGCGCTCAGGCTGTTCGGCGACACGTTGAACCGGCAGCTCACGCAGCTGACCGAGGCGAACGATCGCCGGATCGGCGAAGTGCGCGCGACGCTCGAACAGCGGCTGAAGGAAATCGAGACGAACAACGCGGCGAAGCTCGAGGAGATGCGCCGCACCGTCGACGAGAAACTGCACGCGACGCTCGAGCAGCGGCTCGGCGAATCGTTCAAGCTCGTGTCGGACCGGCTCGAGCAGGTGCATCGCGGGCTCGGCGAGATGCAGACGCTCGCGGCGGGCGTCGGCGATCTGAAGAAAGTGCTGACCAACGTGAAGACGCGCGGCACCTGGGGCGAAGTGCAGCTCGAGGCGCTGCTCGAGCAGATGCTGACGCCCGAGCAGTACGCGAAGAACGTCGCGACGGTGCCGAAGAGCAGCGAGCGCGTCGAGTTCGCGATCCGGCTGCCGGGGCGCGATGCCGGTACGCGCGACGCGCCGCCCGTGTGGCTGCCGATCGACGCGAAATTCCCGCGCGAGGATTACGAGCGGCTGATCGACGCGCAGGAGCGCGCCGATGCGGCGGCGGTCGAGGAAGCGGCCCGCGCGCTCGAAGCGCGTGTGCGGCTCGAGGCGCGCACGATCGCCGAG
Organism: Burkholderia sp. COPS; assembly: GCF_019425585.1. Classification (NCBI taxonomy): domain Bacteria; kingdom Pseudomonadati; phylum Pseudomonadota; class Betaproteobacteria; order Burkholderiales; family Burkholderiaceae; genus Burkholderia; species Burkholderia sp. COPS. The sequence goes on from NZ_WIXR01000016.1 coordinate 23,155, forward strand.
AAGTACGTCGCGCCGCCGCACACGACCGATTTCGCGCTGCTGTTCCTGCCGACCGAAGGGCTCTATGCGGAGATCCTGCGTCGCCCGGGGCTGACCGACCTGCTGCAGCGCGACTATCGCGTGACGGTGGCCGGCCCGACGACGCTCACCGCACTGTTGAACAGCCTGCAGATGGGTTTCCGCACGCTCGCGATCGAGCAACGGTCGAGCGAGGTGTGGCAGGTGCTCGGCGCGGTAAAAACGGAATTCGGCAAGTTCGGCGACGTGCTCGCGCGCACGAAGGCGCAGCTCGAAACGGTCACGCGCTCGATCGAGTCCGCCGAGCAGCGTACGCGCGTGATGAACCGCAAGCTGAAGCAGGTCGAGGCGCTGCCGGGCGACGCGGCAGCCGGGCTGCTCGGCGCGGAAGGTAGCGACGGCGCCGATGCGGACGACGCGTGACGCGCGTTGCCGATACCGGCCGGAACGAAAACGGGCGCCGCGGCGCCCGTTTTTTCATGCAGCGATCGCCGGTGCGGCCGCGATGCGCTCAATGCCCGGCGAGCGTGTCCAGCGCGTCGCCCGTCACGCGAACGATGCGCCAGTCGGGCAGCACGGTGGCGCCCATCTTCTCGTAGAAATCGATCGCAGGCTGGTTCCAGTCGAGAACCGACCATTCGAAGCGCCCGCAACGGCGCTCGACGGCCAGGGCCGCGAGGTGACGCAGCATCGCGGTGCCGAGGCCCGTGCCGCGTTGCGACGGCTGCACGTACAGATCCTCGAGATAGAGGCCACGACGGCCGAGGAACGTCGAGTAATTGTGGAAGAACAGCGCATACGCGACGATCGCGCCGTCGTGTTCGGCCACCCGCGCTTCGGCGGCAGGCCGCGCGCCGAACAGCGCGTCGGCGAGGTCGGCCTCGGTTGCCACGAACAGATGCGTGAGCTTCTCGAATTCGGCGAGCTCGCGCATCAGCGCGAGGATCGCCCCGACGTCGCTCGCTTGCGCTGCGCGGATCAGCGGTGTGCCGCTCACGCTTCCTCCGGCGGATCGGACAGCACGATCTCGATGCCGCCGAAGCGCGATGCGACCCAGTTGTACGCGTGGCACGCGATCCACAGCAACACGAAGCCGAGGATGGCGTTCAGCAGCAGCGCGCTCAGGATCGTGCTCAGTTCGACCATCCCGTAACGAACGTAGGCGACGAGAATGCCGAGCAGCACGATCGGCACGCTGAACGTCAGGTAGACGAGGATCAGCGCCTTTGCGGTCTGCCCCGCGGCGATCGACGAAATTTGTTTCTTCATGTGCGGATTGCCCCCGTAGAGATATACCGATAGTGGAATTCAGATCAGGCCGTCGAACGGCAGGATGTCGACCGGGGTGCCCGCGTCGACTGCCGCGGTATCGTGGCCCAGGACGATGAAACAGTTGGCGGCCGAGAGGCCGCTCAGCGACGCGGAACTCTGCGAGCCGGCAGGTGCGACGTGCCAGCGGCCGTCGGCGGCGCGTGTCGCGATGCCGCGCAGGTAGTCGGTGCGGCCCGGGCGCGTCTTCAGCGCATGCGTGCTGAGTGCCGTATGCATCGCCGGCGGCTGGGCCTGCGCGCCGGCCAGCGTCAGTAGTGCGGGGCGCACGATCGCGTAGAACGTCACGGCGGACGCGACCGGATTGCCGGGCAGGCCGAAGAACAGCGCGTGACCGGTGCCACCGGCCGCGCGTGCGAGCGTGCCGCACGCGAGCGGCCGGCCGGGACGCAGCGCGAGGCTGGCGAACGTCACGTCGCCGAGCCGTGCCATCACGTCGTGCGTGAAATCGGCTTCGCCGACCGATACGCCGCCGGACGTGATCACCGCGTCGGCCTGCGCGGCGACGGCGTCGCGCAATGCGGCTTCGAGCGCGGCCGGGTCGTCGCGGACGATCCCGAGGTCGACCGCGTCGACATGCAGTCGTTCGAGCATCGCGATCAGCATCCCGCGATTGCTGTCGTACAGTGCGCCGGGGCCGAGCGGCTCGCCGGGCTCGCGCAGTTCGTCGCCGGTGGAAAACACGGCGACGCGCACGCGCCGGCGCACCGTGACCTCGGTGATGCCGAACGACGCAAGCAGCCCGAGATCGGACGGTCGCAGGATGCGGCCCGCGGCGAGCGCGCAGGCGCCGCGCGCGAGATCCTCGCCGGCCTTGCGGCAGTTCGCGCCGCGCGCGATGTCATGCGTGACGAAGCGAATCGTGTCGCCGTCGGCGTGTACGCGTTCCTGCGGAATCACCGTGTCGCATCCGGCCGGCATCGGCGCGCCCGTCATGATGCGCACGCATGATCCGGCCGCCACGGTGCCGTCGAACGGATGGCCGGCGAGCGCGGTGCCGGCGACCGTCAGCGCGACATCCGCTTGCGGCGCCGCGTGCGTGCCGGTGCTGCCGTCGAACGCGTAGCCGTCCATCGCCGAGTTGTCGTAGGCGGGAATGTCGAACGGCGCGTTCACGTCGGCCGCGAGCACGCGGTCGAGCGCATCGCGCAGCGCCACCGTCTCGCACGCCGCGACGGGCACCGCAAAGCGGCACGCGAGTGCCTGCGCGTCGGCGAGCGACAGCGGGGCATCGGAATCGGGGGCGCTTCGGGAGGCGGGCGAGGATTGCGTGATCATCAGTCGGACTGCGCCGCAAGGCGTATCGGGTTCGTGGCCGGTGGCGCGAGGAGGGTGCCTGAGCGCGGGTTTCGCGTGCGGCGGGCGGGAACCGCGCGAGTGCCGTCAGCGGCGGGCCAGCGCGGCGAGTTCCTGCCAGGAGTTGGCATTGTAAAACGCACGCTCGTCGTGAAACTCGACTTCGACCGTCTTGTGGCGTGCGTACCACGCACGCACCTTGCGGTCGCCGGCCGCGAGCCGGGCGGCGAGATCGTTGGCCAGCGACGTGCGCAGCAGCGCAAACGTCGGCTGCGGCGAGCGCGCCTGCTGCGCGTCGACGGTCACCGCCATGGCGATGTCGGCCTGCTGCGCGTCGAGCGCCGCGTGCAGCCGTGCGACGAGGTCGGCGGGCAGGTAGGGCGTATCGCATGGCGAACACGCGACGAGCGGCGCGCGTGCCGCCCGCATGCCGGCGAGCAGGCCCGCGAGCGGGCCGGGGAAGTCGGGTGTTTCGTCCGCGACGATGCGCGCGTCGAACGGTGCGCCGAGTTCGGCATAACGATCGGCATGGCGATTCGCGCTGATCAGCGTTTCGTCGACCTGTGGCGAGAGGCGGCGCAGCACGTGCAGCGCGAGCGGCGTGCCGTCGAGCAACTGCAGGCCCTTGTCGACGCCGTCCATGCGTGTGGCCCGCCCGCCTGCGAGCAGCAGGCCGGCGATCGAGGGAGAGGTGGAAGCGGGCATCGCGAGAAGGCGGAAGGGCAGCGTGCGTCAGCCGCCGATATACGACATCTCGACGCGCTTGCCGGCGCCGTCGGGCACGGTGTCGGCAGACGCGCTGCCGCGCAGCTGCGAATAACGGTCGGTGCGGGCCTGCCAGATGCGGGCGATCGCGGTCGCGATCTCGGCGTCGCTCGCGCCGCCGCGCACGAGTGCGCGCAGGTCGTGGCCCGTCGACGCGAACAGGCACAGGTACAGCTTGCCTTCGGTCGACAGCCGCGCGCGCGTGCAGTCGCCGCAGAAGGCCTGCGTGACGCTCGAAATCACGCCGAGCTCGCCGCTGCCGTCCGCATAGCCCCAGCGCTGCGCGGTTTCTGCCGCCGTGTGCGGCTCGAGCGGCACGAGCGGGAAGTGTTCGGCGATGCGTGCGATGACGTCCGCCGACGGCAGCACCTCGGTCATGTTCCAGCCGTTCGACGTACCGACGTCCATGTATTCGATGAAGCGCAGGATCACGCCGGTACCGCGGAAACGCTCCGCCATCGGCAGGATCTCGCTGTCGTTGGTGCCGCGCTTCACGACCATGTTGACCTTGACCGGCGCGAGGCCCGCAGCCTGGGCGGCGAAGATGCCGTCGAGCACGTCGGCGCTTGCGAACTCGGCATCGTTCATGCGCTTGAACAGCGTATCGTCGAGCGCGTCGAGGCTGACCGTCACGCGCGTGAGCCCGGCGTCCTTCAGCGCGCGCGCCTTGCGGGCGAGCAGCGAACCGTTGGTCGTGAGCGTCAGGTCGAGCGGGCGGCCGTCATGCGTGGTCAGGCGTGCGAGGCGCTCGATCAGGAATTCGAGATTCTTGCGCAGCAGCGGCTCGCCGCCCGTGATGCGGATCTTCTCGACGCCGTGTGCGACAAAGAGTCGCGCCACGCGTTCGATTTCCTCGTGCGTGAGCAGCGCGCTGTGCGGCAGGAACGGGTAGTCCTTGTCGAAGACGGCGCGCGGCATGCAGTACACGCAGCGGAAGTTGCAGCGATCCGTCACCGAAATGCGCAGGTCACGCAGCGGCCTGGCGAGCGTGTCGGCCAGCGTGCCGTCCGGGGCGTGCGCGACGCCGGAGACGTCCGGCATCCCGCTGACGTCGGCGAGAGGAATGATGCGTCGGGACATGTTGAAAGAAGTGCGAACCAGACCTCTATTTTAGCCGCAAGCGGCGGGCCGGTCCGGTGGGCGGAAACCCGCAGCGCGGACGTGAAAAAGCCCGCCGGAGGCGGGCTTTTCCTGGTCGGGCGATGTGCCGGTCAGTGATGCGTCGTTTCGACCTGCTGCATCGGGGCCGTATCGACCGGCGGCAGTACCTTGCGTTCGCGCGGCACGCGAGCCGGGCGCGGGAGTCGCGACGCGGCTTCCTGCGCGGCGGCGAACTTGTCGGCGTCCGTGTTCACCCAGACGAGACCGGCCTGCTCCAGCACGACATCCAGGCTCGCCGAAGCGGGTGCGGCTGCCGGTTGTGCGGAAACGGGTGCCGGTGCCGGTGCTGCAACGGCCTCGACCGGCGCAGCTTCGACCGGTGCCGGCTCGACAGCCGCCGGAGCGGCTTCGATCGCCACGGCCGGCGCGGCTTGCTCGACGGGCGCGGACTGCGGTGCTTCGACCGCGGCAGGCGCTGCCGGCACTTCGAACGCGTCCGTCGGCGAAACCGCGACCGGAGCCGGACCGGCTTCCGTTTCGACGGCCGGTGCGACCGGAGCCGGTTCTGCCGCGTGGGCAACAACCGCCGGTTCGACCGGAGCCGCTTCGACGTTTGCCGGTGCCGGCTGCGGCTCGACAGCGGCCGGTGCAACCGGTTCGGCGTGGTGCTCGACCGCTGCTTCGGCGACGACGGCGCCTTCCGCAGCCGCGGCCACGACGACTGCCGGTGCGGCCGTGTGGGCCGGTTCGGCAGCAGCCGGTGCTTCCGGCGTCACGGCTTGTACGGCGGCTTCGCCATCTGCGCCTTGCTCGGCGTGGTCGACGACTGCGCCGTCTTCCTCGCGCTCGCGGCGACCGCCGCGGCGGCCGCGACGGCGACGGCGACGTTCCTCGCCATCACGCGCGCCGGCTTCCGCGTCGGCTGCCAGCTCGGCGCCGGGCAGGGCCTCGGCGACGGCCTTGTCGGCTTCCGGTTCCGGATGCGTTTCGCCACGGTTGACCGTTTCGAGCGTAGCCGCATGCTGGGTCGGCTTGCGGCGCTCGCCGCGCTCGCGACGTTCCTGGCGCTCGCCACGGCTTGCGGCTTCGACGCCTTCCGGCTGCTCGGCACGCTCGCGCGGTTCGCGGTTCTCGCGCGGCTCGCGGCTTTCACGCGGCTCGCGGCCTTCGCGCGGGCCACGGCCCTCGCGACCTTCGCGACCCTCACGGCCTTCGCGGATCTCGCGACCTTCACGCGGCTCACGGCCCTCGCGCGGCTCACGGCCCTCGCGCGGTTCGCGGTTCTCGCGCGGCTCACGTGCTTCACGCACTTCCTTGCCTTCGCGTTCCTGGCGTTGCTGCTGGCCGCGGCCTGCCGCAGCCTGGTCGCGTCCGCCTTGTGCCTGCTGGGCGCCGCCGCGACGGTTGCGGTTGCGATCGCCGCCGCGTTCGCCGCGTTGCTCGGACTTCTCGGCGCGTTCGCCGCGAGCCGGACGGGCTGCCTGCTCCTTCGCCGGTGCCGGGGCGACCGGTGCGGGCGCCGGAGCCGGCGCCACGCCGAACAGGCCCTTCAGCCAGCCGATGAAACCGCCGCTTGCCGGCGCGACGGGCGCGGGCGCGGCAACGGGTTCGACCGGACGCTGCGGTGCCGGGCTCGGCGCCGGACGCTCGGGCGTGATGCCCTTGACCGCGGCTTCCTGCTTCGGCTTCACTTCCGCCGCACGCTTGCTGTAGCCGGTTTCCGACTCGAGCTCGCGGGCCGCTTCCTCGGCCATCTTCCAGGACGCGCGCGGATCGTCGAGGCGCGCGTCGTCGTGACGCAGGCGCTCGAGCTTGTAGTGCGGCGTATCGAGGTGCTTGTTCGGGATCAGCACGATGCCGACCTTGAAGCGCGACTCGATCTTGTTGATTTCCTGACGCTTTTCGTTGAGCAGGAAGGCGGTCACCTCGACCGGCACCTGGCAGTGGATCGCCGCGGTGTTTTCCTTCATCGCTTCTTCCTGAATGATCCGCAGGACCTGCAGCGCGGACGATTCGGTATCGCGGATGTGGCCGGTGCCGTTACAACGCGGGCAGGTCACATGGCTGCCTTCCGACAGGGCCGGACGCAGGCGCTGGCGCGACAGTTCCATCAGGCCGAAACGGGAGATCTTGCCCATCTGGACGCGTGCGCGGTCATGCTTGAGCGCGTCTTTCAGGCGCTGCTCGACTTCGCGCTGGCTCTTCGCCGATTCCATGTCGATGAAATCGATCACGATCAGGCCGCCGAGGTCGCGCAGGCGGAGCTGGCGGGCGACTTCGTCGGCCGCTTCGAGGTTCGTGCGGGTAGCCGTTTCCTCGATGTCCGCGCCCTTGGTCGCGCGCGCCGAGTTCACGTCGATCGCGACGAGCGCTTCGGTGTGGTCGATAACGATCGCGCCGCCCGACGGCAGCGGCACCGTACGCGAGTACGCGGTCTCGATCTGGTGCTCGATCTGGAAGCGGGAGAACAGCGGCACGTCGTCGTGGTAGCGCTTCACCTTCGCGACGTTGTCCGGCATCACGATATCCATGAATGCGCGGGCCTGATCGTGGATCTCGTTCGTATCGATCAGGATTTCGCCGATATCGGGCTGGAAATAGTCCCGGATCGCGCGGATCACGAGGCTCGATTCCAGATAGATCAGCATCGGCTGGCCGGCGTTGCCGCTTTGCGACGCCGCTTCGATCGCGCGCCACAGTTGCAGCAGGTAGTTCAGGTCCCACTGCAGTTCCTCGGCGCTGCGGCCGATGCCCGCGGTACGGGCGATCATGCTCATGCCGTCCGGAATCTGCAGTTGCGCCATCGTTTCGCGCAGTTCCTGACGCTCGTCGCCTTCGATCCGGCGCGACACGCCGCCGCCGCGCGGGTTGTTCGGCATCAGCACCAGGTAGCGGCCGGCGAGCGAGATGAAGGTGGTGAGGGCGGCGCCCTTGTTGCCGCGCTCTTCCTTCTCGACCTGGACGATCAGTTCCTGGCCTTCGCGCAGTGCATCCTGGATGCGCGCGGAGCGCATGTCGATGCCTTCCTTGAAGTACTGGCGGGCGACTTCCTTGAACGGCAGGAACCCGTGGCGGTCTTCGCCGTAATTGACGAAGCACGCTTCGAGCGACGGCTCGATGCGGGTGATGACACCTTTGTAGATATTGCCTTTGCGCTGTTCGCGCCCGGCGGTTTCGATGTCGATGTCGATGAGCTTCTGCCCATCGACGATGGCGACGCGCAGCTCCTCCTGCTGCGTCGCATTGAACAGCATGCGTTTCATGAACGGCTCCAGGCGGCTCCGCTGCCGGCGCCTCGCGGTTGTCAGTCGCGAGGGCGGGAACGACGGCAGGCCGCACCTTGTTGTGTTGTCACGAGCACGCTGGAGCGGGAACGATGGCGGGGAGAATTGCCTGAAGAGGCGCTTGGGCCCCGAAAGACGGGGCCGGCGGCCGTAGGGCACCTGCGAATACGGCTTCAAAGCACGGCGTTCACACACCGCACGCTGCAAAAGCGCGCTAAGCCTGTCCGGGCATTGCCACGGGCGCGCGCAATGCGTCGCGCGCGCCGACGGGCGGCAGATGCTGCGGCTTGGGCCGCAGCGGGGAGTATCGAATCCAGCCCGACTTTCCCGCTTGGGGTGTACTTCCCTGGTTTGACGTCGCCAAGTCCCGCACGCTTCGCGGAACCAAATCGGGCGCAACGCCGTAATTTTCGCAACCGGCAGCTTGCGGACGCACCTCGCGCCGTCGGGCTGCCGATCAAATTCTTTTCAACCAACTTTCCGTTACCGCGGCGCCTTGCCGACCGAATCCGCCTGTGGGCGCGATCCTTGCCGACGGGCGGCGCCGTGCGTGCAACTTGCTGCATCTCTTTGATTAGGGGCGAGCAGCGGACCCCCGGCGCAAGTAAAATAGCGGTTTGCGCTTGCGCCTTGCCCGATTCAGCCGGGGCCGGCCGATCAGGCCACCCACAACGTCAGGCTGGGCAAAATTATATTCAGTATGAATGAGTTAGGCAAAATATCCCAGAATTCGGTCGCAAGCGGCCAGGTATCGATGATCGAGATCGACGAAAACTCGGCCGGTCAGCGGATCGACAACTTCCTGTTGCGCGTCTGTAAAGGCGTGCCGAAAAGCCATATTTACCGGATCCTGCGCAGCGGCGAAGTGCGCGTCAACAAGGGCCGGATCGATGCGCAGTACCGCCTCGAACTGGGCGACCTCGTCCGCGTGCCGCCGGTGCGCGTCGCGGCGGCCGACCTCGCGCGCGCCGACACGCCCGTCGTGCCGCCCGCGAATTTCCACGTGCTGTACGAGGACGACGCGATGCTCGTCATCGACAAGCCGGCGGGGGTCGCGGTTCACGGTGGCAGCGGCGTCGCGTTCGGCGTGATCGAGCAGATGCGCCAGGCGCGCCCGCGCGCGAAATTCCTCGAACTGGTGCACCGGCTCGACCGCGAGACGTCCGGGATCCTGATGCTCGCGAAGAAGCGCACGGCGCTCGTCGGCCTGCACGAGCAGATTCGCGAGAACCGGATGGACAAGCGCTACTTCGCGTGCGTGCACGGCGAATGGCAGCCCGACTGGGGCCGCCGCCGCGCGGTGAAGGCGCCGCTGTTCAAGTATTCGACCCCGGAAGGCGAGCGCCGCGTGCGGGTGCAGGACGACGGGCTGCCGTCGCATACGGTGTTCAACCTCGTCGACCGCTGGCCGGACTACGCTCTCGTCGAAGCGGAACTCAAAACGGGTCGGACCCATCAGATTCGGGTGCACCTCGCGCATCTCGGCCTGCCGATCGCCGGCGACGCCAAGTATGGCGATTTCGCACTGAACAAGGCGCTGGCGCGCGCGAATGCGCAGCCGTCGCTGAAACGGATGTTCCTGCATGCGCACCGGCTGAAGCTCGCCCACCCGCTGACCGGCGAGGCGCTGCAGTTCGATGCGCCGTTGCCGGACGAATGCCGGCGCTTCCTCGACCAACTCAGCGCATTGCGCGATACCGCCTGAACCTGAACCGCATGGCTCGACAGCAATTTGACCTGATCGTCTTCGACTGGGACGGCACGCTGATGGATTCGACTGCGCACATCGCGCACAGCATCCAGGCCGCATGCCGCGATCTCGGCCTGCCCACGCCGTCCGACGAGGCGTCGCGCTACGTGATCGGCCTCGGCCTGCGCGACGCGCTGCAGATTACCGCTCCGACCCTCGATCCGTCCGACTATTCGCGGCTCGCCGAGCGCTACCGCTATCACTATCTGCTCGACGACCAGCGCATCGAGCTGTTCGCCGGCGTGCGCGAACTGCTCGCCGAGCTGCGCGACACCGGGTATCTGCTCGCCGTGGCAACCGGCAAGGGCCGGGTCGGGTTGAATCGCGTGCTCGACCAGTCGAAGCTGACGAGCCTGTTCGATGCGACGCGCTGCGCGGACGAGACTTTCTCGAAACCCCATCCGGCGATGCTGCACGAGTTGTCCCGGGAACTGGGGCAGGATCTTTCCCGCACCGTGATGATCGGCGACACGACGCACGACCTGCAGATGGCCGCGAGTGCCGGGGCGGCCGGCGTCGGTGTCGCATACGGCGCGCACACGGCCGATGCGCTGGCTGCGCTCACGCCGCGCTTCGTCGCGCCGGACGTCGAAGCGCTGGCCGCGTGGTTGCGGGAGCACGCATGAGCGCGGCGCCGGATGCGATGCGCGTGTGTGCATCGGATGCCCTGGCCGACGGCGGTGCCGGCGTGCGCGTCGACGCGACGCTGCGCGGCGAGCAGGCCGTCGTGTTCTTCGTGCGCTACGAGGGGCGCGCATACGGTTACCTGAACCGCTGCGCGCATGTGCCGATGGAGCTCGACTGGGCCGAAGGCCAGTTCTTCGAATCGTCGGGTCTCTACCTGATGTGCGCGACGCATGGCGCGATCTACGAGCCGAACACCGGCAAGTGCGTCGGCGGCCCGTGCCGCGGCGGCCGGCTGCGGCCGGTCGAGGTCGACGAGCGCGACACGGCCGACGGGCGTGCGGTATTCTGGGTGCCCGACGCCGACCTGCGTCCCGCCGTTTCCGCCAAGACCGACTGACGACAATACCGCATGGCCGACCAACCGAATTCCCCGGATTCCTCCTCCCGTCCCGACAGCCGTGAACCGAACTGGGAGCGTGCGGCGCTCGAGCGGATCGCGCTTGCGGCCGTCAAGGAGCAGCGCGCGGCACGGCGCTGGAAGATCTTCTTCCGCTTCGCGTTCCTCGGCGTGTTCGTGCTGCTTGCGTTCGCGCTGATCGATTTCTCGAGCGATGCGAAGTTCTCGGCGAGCGGGCGGCATACGGCGCTCGTGACGATCGACGGCGAGATCGCCGCCGGCGTCAACGCGAACGCCGACGACATCAACACGGCGCTCGACGCCGCGTTCGACGACGACGGTACGGCCGGCGTCGTGCTGCGGATCAACAGCCCGGGCGGCAGCCCGGTGCAGGCCGGGATGGTCTACGACGAGATCCGGCGGCTGCGCGCGAAGCATCCGGACAAGCCGCTGTACGTCGTCGTGACCGACATGTGCGCATCGGGCGGCTATTACATCGCGTCCGCGGCCGACAAGATCTTCGTCGACAAGGCGAGCATCGTCGGGTCGATCGGCGTGCTGATGGACGGGTTCGGCTTTACCGGCCTGATGGGGAAGCTCGGCGTCGAGCGGCGCCTGCATACGTCAGGTGAAAACAAGGGCTTCTACGATCCGTTCTCGCCGGAGACGCCGAAGATGGACGCGCACGCGCAGGCGTTGCTCGACCAGGTGCACGCGCAGTTCATCAAGGCGGTGAAGGATGGCCGTGGCAAGCGGCTGCACGAGACGCCCGACATGTTCTCGGGCCTGTTCTGGACCGGCGAGAAGAGCGTCGAGCTCGGGCTCGCCGACGGCTTCGGCACGACCGACACGGTCGCGCGCGACGTGCTGAAGGCGCCCGATCTCGTCGACTATACGGTGAAGGAAAGCCTGACGAACCGTGTCGCGCGCAAGTTCGGTGCGGCCGTCGGCGGCGCCGCGATGAAGGCGCTGACGGCCGGCGGCGCGGCGGTCAGCTTGCGCTGACGGAAGCGGGCGGGCCGCGATGGCCCGCCGATCGGCTGCCGGGCAGCCACCGGTCGCGGCTTCAGTTCGCCAGCAGCAGGAAGATCGCAGGGCGCTTGTGCAGATTCGGCGCAGGCGCCTTTTTCCAGTCCGTTACGGTGCGGCTCGCGATCGTCTCGGTCGCGAGGGTCAGGTCGGCCGCGACGCAGATCTGCGTGGACGGTGCGCAGGTCGCGACGAGCGTGTCGAGCATCGCCTGATTCCGGTACGGCGTTTCGATGAAGATCTGCGTCTGGCGCGCCTTGCGTGACAGCTGCTCGAGTTCGCGCAGGCGTTTCGCGCGCGCGGCCGCGTCGACCGGCAGGTAGCCGTTGAACGCGAAGCTCTGGCCGTTCAGGCCCGATGCCATCAGCGCGAGCAGGATCGAGCTCGGCCCGACGAGCGGCACGACCTTCACGCCGCGCTCGTGTGCGCGGCGCACCAGCAAGGCGCCGGGATCGGCGACGGCCGGGCAGCCGGCTTCGGATACGAGGCCGGCATCCGCGCCGGCCAGCACGGGCGCGAGCAGCCGGTCGATCTGGCCGGCCGGCGTATTGACGTTCAGTTCGCTGATCTCGATTTCCTGGATCGGGCGCGTCGTGCCGATCTTCTTCAGAAACGCGCGCGTCGTCTTCGCGTTCTCGCCGATGTAATAGCCGAGCGTGCCGGCGCGTGCCTGCACGGCCGCGGGCAGGACCGCCGCGAGCATCGATTCGTCGCCTTCGCCGAGCGTGTTCGGAACGAGATAGAGCGTGCCGGCCGTCATGCGCGGTCTCCACGGGTGGTTGCAAACAGTGGATATTCGGCGGCGCGCAGCATCCGCGTGAGCGCGATCAGCGGCAGGCCGACGAGTGCCGTCGGGTCGTTCGAGTCGATCGCGTCGAGCAGCGCGATGCCGAGCCCTTCCGACTTGGCGCTGCCGGCGACGTCGTACGGCGTTTCCGCGCGCAGGTACGCATCGAGTTCGGCCTCGGGCAGCGAGCGGAAACGCACGCGCGTGACGACGTCCTCGACCTGCGCTTCGCCCGTGCGGCTGTCATACAGGCAGAGCGCGCTGTGGAATTCGACTTCGCGGCCCTGCATCGACACGAGTTGCGCGAGCGCACGCTCATGCGTGCCGGGCTTGCCGATCTGGAGCCCGTCGAAGGTCGCGACCTGGTCGGACCCGATCACGAGCACGCCGTCCGGCGCGTCGATCGTCGCGGCGACGGCGCGCGCTTTCGCGCCTGCAAGGCGTAGTGCGGTCGCGGCCGGCGTCTCGCCGTCGTGCGGGGTTTCGTCGAGGTCGGGCGACACGACGTCGAAGGGGATGCCGAGGCGCTCGAGGAGCGCGCGGCGGTAGCGTGAACTGGAGGCAAGAATCAGCCGCGGCGGGCGGCAAACGGTATCCGGCATGGTCGGTGGGATCGGTGAGTCGTCGGGTGTTGCGCAGCGTTGCTGCGGACGCAAGCTTAAGTGATTGACTGCAAAAGGTAAAACAGGTATGCTTTCCCGCTTTTCGTCGGCAGGCTTCCGTTGTGGTGGCGCCTGCCGGGTCTTCGGAAGTAAAGTACGGTCACCCGTACGCGAGCGGCACCAAGTCGGATCCGCAAGTCAGCCTGTAGGCAGGAGCGCACATGAACACTTCTTCTGGCAAACCTGCTGCGGCGCCACTTGATCCGCATGCAGTCGACCTGTTCGAGTTCGCCCGCAGCGGGCGGCAGGCAGCAGGCGCGGTGCACCTCTCGCAACTGCCGCGCATGTTAAACGAAGTGCCTGCGGACGCGCCAGATCGCGACACGGTCTTCACATGGCAGGCGGAAGGGTTCACCCAGAAGGAGTTGCAGGACGACGGCGCCGACGGGCAGCAGCCGTATCTGCGCCTCGCGGTGCACGGTCATGCGTGGCTCACGTGCCAGCGCTGCATGACCCCGTACGACCAGACGTTCGACGTCGACATGACGTACCGGGTCGTCGCGACCGAAGAAGAAGCTGAAGAATTTCCGCTCGACGACGATGAAGCCGATGTGATCGTGGGCTCACGCCAGTTCGATCTCGTCGACTTGATCGAAGAGGAATTGCTGCTTTCGTTGCCGCTCGTGCCCAAGCACGAGGTTTGCCCGGCAGTTCACGAAAGCCTCGTGTCGGGCGCGAGCGGTCCCGCGGAAGAGACGGACGAGGAGTCCGACGAAGCCGGGGACGAAGGCAAACGGCCGAATCCGTTCGCAGCGCTGGAAGCGCTGAAGAAGGGCGGTGACGGCACCAAGAAACACTAAGCAGTTGTGGCGCGGGAAGGCGTAAAGGCTTTGGGCCAGGGTAGTTAAGCGCCGGATCGGGCTGTGTTAGAATCCGGAAAATTATTTAGGAGTTAGTCATGGCAGTCCAGCAAAACAAGAAGTCGCCGTCGAAGCGCGGCATGCATCGTTCGCACGATTTCCTGACGGCAGCGCCGCTGGCAGTCGAGCCGAGCACGGGTGAAGTGCACCTGCGTCACCACGTCAGCCCGAACGGCTACTACCGCGGCAAGAAAGTCGTCAAGACGAAGAACGACTAAGCGTCAAGTCACGCGTTGCGCGCTACGTTTGCCGTTCGCGTGACAACTGGTTCGCTTGACACTTTCCTGGCTCAACAAAAAGGCGGCATTCAACTGCCGCTTTTTTGTGCCTGAAATTCGTCGCATTCCATGACCGTAAAGCTCACAATCGATTGCATGGGAGGCGACCACGGCCCGTCCGTGACCGTTCCCGCGGCAGTCAAGTTCGTCCGCGCGCATCCCGATGCGCACCTGATGCTCGTCGGCATCGAAAGCGCGATCCGCGCTCAGCTGAAAAAGCTGAAAGCCCTCGACGATCCCGCGCTGACCATCGTTCCCGCCACCGAAGTCGTGGCGATGGACGACCCTGTCGAAGTGGCGCTGCGCAAGAAGAAGGATTCTTCGATGCGCGTCGCACTCAACCACGTCAAGGAAGGCGCGGCGCAGGCCTGCATCTCCGCCGGCAATACCGGCGCGCTGATGGCCGTTTCCCGTTACGTACTCAAGACGCTGCCCGGCATCGAGCGGCCCGCGATCGCGTTCGCACTGCCGAACCCGACCGGCTACACGATGATGCTGGACCTCGGCGCGAACGTCGACTGCGAACCGCAGCACCTGCTGCAGTTCGCGGAAATGGGGCACGCGCTCGTGGCCGCGCTCGAAGGCAAGGAGCGCCCGACGATCGGCCTGCTGAACATCGGCGAAGAGGTTATCAAGGGCAACGAGACGATCAAGCGCGCAGGCGAACTGCTGCGCGCCAGCACGCTCAATTTTCGCGGCAACGTGGAAGGCAACGACATCTACAAGGGCACGGTCGACGTGATCGTGTGCGACGGCTTCGTCGGCAACGTCGCGCTGAAGACGTCCGAGGGGCTCGCGCAGATGCTGTCGGACATCATCCGCGAAGAGTTCGGCCGTTCGCTGATGTCGAAGCTGATGGCGCTGCTCGCGCTGCCGGTGCTGATGCGTTTCAAGAAGCGCGTCGATCACCGCCAGTACAACGGCGCGGCGCTGCTGGGGCTGAAGAGCCTCGTGATCAAGAGCCATGGTTCGGCCGATGCCTACGCGTTTGAGTGGGCAATCAAACGCGGGTATGATGCCGTCAAAAACGGCGTGCTGGAGCGCCTCACGCGTGCGATGGCGGATAATTCGGTGTCGCTCGGCGACGGCGAACACAACGCGGGCGGCGCGGGCCATGCAAGCCCCGCCGCAGGCCATCACGCCGAACCTTCCGCTGCGCAATCCTCTAAAGCATAAATGGCCCAATCGACTCTCTATTCCCGCGTGCTCGGCACGGGCAGCTACCTGCCGCCTGACCGCGTCACGAACCAGCAGTTGACCGATCGACTTGCGAAGGAAGGCATCGAGACGAGCGATGAGTGGATCGTTGCGCGCACGGGCATCCATGCGCGCCATTTCGCCGCACCGGACGTCACGACCAGCGACCTCGCGCTCGAGGCGTCGCGTCGCGCGATCGAGGCCGCCGGCATCGATCCGCAGTCGATCGACCTGATCATCGTCGCGACTTCGACCCCCGATTTCGTGTTCCCGAGCACCGCGTGCCTGCTGCAGAACAAGCTCGGCATCAAGAACGGCGGCGCGGCCTTCGACGTACAGGCCGTGTGTTCGGGCTTCGCGTACGCGATGGCGACCGCCGACAGCTTCATCCGCAGCGGCCAGCACCGCACCGCGCTCGTGGTGGGTGCGGAGACGTTCTCGCGCATTCTCGACTTCAAGGACCGCACGACCTGCGTGCTGTTCGGCGACGGCGCGGGCGCGGTGATCCTGTCCGCGTCGGAAGAGCCGGGCGTGCTCGGCAGCGCGCTGCACGCGGACGGCAGCTACTCGAACATCCTGTGCACGCCGGGCAACGTCAATCGCGGCGTGATCGACGGCAGCGCGTTCCTGCACATGGACGGGCAGGCCGTGTTCAAGCTCGCGGTCAACGTGCTCGAAAAGGTCGCGATCGAAGCGCTCGCGAAGGCGAATCTCGCGCCCGAGCAGATCGACTGGCTGATTCCGCACCAGGCCAACATCCGCATCATGACCAGCACCTGCCGCAAGCTCGGCCTGCCGCAGGAGCGCATGGTCGTGACGGTCGACCAGCACGGCAACACGTCGGCCGCGTCGATTCCGCTGGCGCTCGACGCCGCGGTGCGCGACGGTCGCATCCAGCGCGGCCAGCACGTGCTGATCGAAGGCGTCGGCGGCGGCTTCACCTGGGGCGCGTCGGTCTTCCGCTACTGATCCGCGGCGCGCGACGGCTGCGCGCGGATCCCACCGGCGCGCCATTCGTGCGCGCCGTCCGAATCGATTCAATTGGGGACGATATGAAATTTGCATTCGTATTTCCGGGGCAGGGCTCGCAGGCGGTCGGCATGCTCAACGCATTCGCCGATCTGGCCGTCGTGCGCGAGACGCTCCAGGAAGCATCCGATGCACTCAATCAGGATCTCGGCAAGCTGATCGCCGAAGGCCCGGCCGAAGAGCTGAACCTCACCGCCAACACGCAGCCCGTGATGCTGACCGCGGCCTACGCGTGCTATCGCGCGTGGCAGCAGGCGGGCGGCCCGGCGCCGTCGATCGTCGCCGGACACAGCCTCGGCGAATACACGGCGCTCGTCGCCGCCGGCGCGCTCGCGTTCAAGGATGCCGTGCCGCTCGTGCGTTTTCGCGCGCAGGCGATGCAGACGGCCGTGCCGGTCGGCCAGGGCGGCATGGCCGCGATCCTGGGTCTCGATGACGACACGGTGCGTGCGGTATGCGCGGAAGCCGCGGAAGCGGGTGTCGTCGAGGCAGTGAACTTCAATGCACCCGCGCAGGTCGTTATCGCAGGCAACAAGGCCGCGGTCGAAAAGGCCTGCGAGATCGCGAAGGCGAAGGGCGCGAAGCGCGCGCTGCCGCTGCCGGTGTCGGCGCCGTTCCATTCGTCGCTGCTCAAGCCGGCGTCGGATCAGTTGCGCGACTACCTCGCGAACGTCGACGTGAAGGCGCCGCAGATTCCGGTCGTCAACAACATCGACGTCGCCGTGGTCAGCGATCCGGCCGCGATCAAGGACGCGCTGGTGCGCCAGGCCGCGGGCCCGGTGCGCTGGGTCGAGTGCGTGCAGCACATCGCAGGCACGGGCGTTACGCACGTGATCGAATGCGGTCCGGGCAAGGTGCTCGCCGGCCTGACGAAGCGCATCGACGGCAACCTGACGGGTGCGTCGGTGTTCGATCCGGCGTCGCTCGACGAAGCGCTCAAGCTGGTGACCGCCTGACGCGGCGCCTTTTCTCAAGAGACGGATATTCGATTCATGGACAAGACTCTCGATAAACAGGTTGCGATCGTTACCGGCGCATCGCGCGGCATCGGCCGTTCGATCGCGCTCGAACTCGCGCGCCTGGGCGCGACGGTGATCGGCACGGCGACGAGTGAGTCGGGCGCCGCTGCGATCACCGCGGCGTTCGCGGAAGCGGGCGTCACGGGTCGCGGTGCGGTGCTGAACGTCAACGACGCGGCAGCCGCCGAGGCGCTGATCGACGCGACCGTGAAGGAATTCGGCGCGCTGAACGTGCTCGTCAACAACGCGGGCATCACGCAGGACCAGCTCGCGATGCGGATGAAGGACGAGGACTGGGACGCGGTGATCGACACCAACCTGAAGTC
Organism: Burkholderia sp. COPS; assembly: GCF_019425585.1. Lineage (NCBI taxonomy): Bacteria > Pseudomonadati > Pseudomonadota > Betaproteobacteria > Burkholderiales > Burkholderiaceae > Burkholderia > Burkholderia sp. COPS. The sequence goes on from NZ_WIXR01000016.1 coordinate 40,909, forward strand.
GGTGTTCCGCCTGTCGCGCGCGGTGCTGCGCCCGATGATGAAGGCGCGTGGCGGCCGCATCATCAACATCACGTCGGTGGTCGGCTCGGCCGGTAACCCGGGTCAGGTCAACTATGCAGCCGCGAAGGCGGGTGTCGCGGGCATGACCCGTGCGCTCGCACGTGAAATCGGCAGCCGCGGCATCACCGTGAACTGTGTGGCGCCGGGCTTCATCGATACCGACATGACGAAGACGCTGCCGGAAGAACAGCAGGCCGCGCTCAAGACCCAGATTCCGCTCGGCCGCCTCGGCAGCCCGGAAGACATTGCCCACGCCGTCGCGTTCCTCGCGTCGCCGCAGGCCGGTTACATCACCGGTACGACGCTGCACGTGAACGGCGGCATGTACATGTCGTAACGATTTTCGTTTACCATCCGCGCCGTATCCCGTTTTTCAGGCGGATCGGCGCTTGATCGACCATCAAGCCAACGCGCGTTTTGGCGTCAGCAAACCTGATAAAATGCGCGCACTTGTAAATCTGAACTTTCCCTCGGAGGGGTAATGGACAACATCGAACAACGTGTCAAGAAGATCGTCGCTGAACAACTGGGCGTCGCGGAAGCCGAGATCAAGAACGAAGCTTCGTTCGTGAACGACCTGGGCGCCGACTCGCTCGACACCGTCGAACTGGTGATGGCTCTCGAAGACGAGTTCGGCATGGAAATCCCGGACGAAGAAGCAGAGAAGATCACGACCGTTCAGCAAGCGATCGACTACGCTCGCGCAAACGTCAAGGCGTAACAGGCGCCTTTCGCGCTTGTCCGCCACGTCGCCGCGATCTTCGCGATTGACGCGCCATCCTGCCGGCCTCGCGCCGGACGGACTAACAGCCACAGGGCTCGCAGGGCTGGTTCCTGTGGCCACTGTGGCTTTTGTTTTTGTCATCCAATAATGGAAAAGAGGTTACCGTGAGCCGCCGTCGTGTTGTTGTTACAGGCCTGGGGCTGATTTCGCCTGTTGGCAATAATGTTGCCGACGGCTGGGCCAATCTCGTCGCCGGCAAGTCCGGCATTGCCACCGTCACGAAGTTCGACCCGTCGAACCTCGCCGTCCATTTCGCGGGCGAAGTGAAGGGGTTCAGCGCCGAGGAGTACATCCCGGCGAAGGAAGCCCGGAACATGGATACGTTCATCCATTACGGCATCGCCGCCGGTGTCCAGGCCATCAAGGACAGCGGGCTGGAAGTGAACGAAACCAATGCGGAGCGCATCGGCGTGCTGGTCGGTTCCGGCATCGGCGGCCTGCCGATGATCGAAGATACGCACCAGACCTACGTCGATCGCGGCGCGCGCCGGATTTCGCCGTTCTTCGTGCCGGGTTCGATCATCAACATGATCTCGGGTCACCTGAGCATCATGTTCGGCCTGAAGGGCCCGAACCTCGCGGCCGTCACGGCCTGCACGACCGGCCTGCACAGCATCGGCCTCGCGGCGCGCCTGATCCAGGCCGGCGACGCCGACGTGATGGTCGCGGGCGGCGCCGAATCGACGGTGTCGCCGCTCGGCATCGGCGGTTTCGCGGCAGCGCGCGCGCTGTCGACCCGCAACGACGATCCGGCCACCGCGTCCCGACCGTGGGACAAGGACCGCGACGGCTTCGTGCTGGGCGAAGGTGCGGGCGTGATGGTGCTCGAGGAATACGAAGCGGCGAAGGCACGCGGTGCGAAGATCTACGCGGAAGTCTCGGGTTTCGGCATGACGGGCGATGCGTACCACATGACCGCGCCGAACATGGACGGCCCGCGCCGCTGCATGGTCGCGGCACTGCGCGACGCCGGCGTGAACGCGGACGAGGTCCAGTACCTGAACGCGCATGGCACGTCGACGCCGCTGGGCGACAAGAACGAGTCCGACGCGGTGAAGGCGGCCTTCGGCGAGCACGCTTACAAGATCGTCGTGAACTCGACGAAGTCGATGACGGGCCACCTGCTGGGCGGCGCGGGCGGCCTCGAGTCGGTGTTCACGGTGCTCGCGCTGCACAACAACGTGTCGCCGCCGACCATCAACATCTTCAACCAGGACCCCGAGTGCGATCTCGATTACTGCGCGAACACCGCACGTGACATGAAGATCGACGTGGCCGTGAAGAACAACTTCGGCTTCGGCGGTACCAACGGCACGCTGGTGTTCAAGCGCGTCTGACGCCGCAGTCACTTGACGAGTCCATTCGATGCGCCGGCCGGGCGTCCGCAGCGCTTTGCGTTGCGGGCCTCGGCCGTGTCATATGTCGTGCTGGCCGCGTTCGTCGCGTCGGCTGCCGCGTCGGCCTACCTGTTCTGGGCGCCGCGTGCGGGCGCTGCCGCGGGCGCATGCGTGTCGGCCGTGACGGCCGCGCTGCTGGCCGTATGCGCCGCACGGGCCTGTGCCCGCCGGCTGCCGGCCGAGCTGCGGATCGACGCGTTCGGGGAAATCGCGGCGTTCGGCCGCACCGGGCGCCTGCTGGCCCGTGGCCGCGTGACGGGGCATGCGCACTGGAGCAGCCTGCTGCTGGTGCTGTCGGTCGGCGGGCAGGGTGCTCGGCGAGCCCGGCCGCTGCTGATTCCGGCCGATGCGCTCGATGCCGCATCGTTCAGCGCGCTTTCCGTGCTGGCGAAGACGGCGGGCGCGGCGGGGCGGGCATGACGGCGGCGCGGTTACGTACCGTAACCAGCGTCCGGCGCGGGAACGTTACAATGACGCTCCGCGTTGCATCCCTAGTTAACGGATTTGTCAGGTGAGTGAAAAAGAAATCGATCAGGCTCTGGTCGAACGCGTACAGAAGGGCGACAAGGCGGCGTTCGAACTCCTGGTCTCCAAATACCACCGCAAGATCATTCGGCTGATCTCGCGCCTCGTGCGTGATCCCGCCGAGGTCGAGGATGTGGCCCAGGACGCGTTCATCAAGGCGTATCGTGCGCTGCCGCAATTCCGTGGCGAATCGGCGTTCTATACGTGGTTGTACCGAATTGCCGTCAACACGGCGAAGAACTACCTTGCGACGCAAGGCCGCCGGGCGCCGACCTCGACCGAGGCCGATGCGGAGGAAGCGGAAACTTTCTCCGACGCAGACCAACTAAGGGATATCAACACGCCTGAGTCGATGTTGATGAGCAAGCAGATTGCCGAGACGGTCAACGCTGCCATGGCTCTGCTGCCCGAGGAACTGCGCCAGGCAATTACGCTGCGCGAGATCGAGGGCCTGAGCTACGAAGAGATCGCGGAAATGATGGGCTGTCCGATCGGGACGGTCCGGTCGCGGATCTTCCGTGCACGCGAGGCAATCGCTGCCAAATTGCGTCCGCTGCTCGATACGCCCGAAGGCAAGCGCTGGTAAGCGCGACAGGCGGAGCGACGCGGGTCGGGGTCTAGTTACGGTTAGAGTCGTGAAGTCACGACGGGGTGTGCAAGATGGGGAGCATCATGGGGTCGGTCAATACGCAGTCGCAAGCGTGCTCGCGCGGCGAGCGCCTTTCCGCGCTGGTCGACGGCGAAATGTTCGATGGCCCGGACAACGGGCAGTTTCTGGCTGAGCTCAACCGCGCGGATCGCGCTGCGTGGGCCCATTACCACCTGATCGGCGATGCGCTGCGCTCGGACGAACTGGCGCTGTCGCCCGCGCTGAGCGTCGCGTTCACCGCGCGCATGTCGGCTGCGCTCGAAAGCGAGCCGCACCTGCTCGCGCCGGCGGCCGCGCCGGTCGCGCGCAAGCTGCTGTCGCTGCGCCGGCGCGTCGTGCCCGCGTTCGCGGTTGCCGCCGCGGCGGCCACGCTGACGTGGATCGTCGTCCCGCAAATGCAGACGGCCGGTGCCCCGGGCGCCGTCCAGGTCGCGTCGGCCGGTGCGCCGCAAGGCGGCAACCTGCAGCGCGTGACGGTTGCGCAGGCATCGACCCAGCCGGGGCTGCAGGACGTCAACATCATCCGCGACGCCAGCCTCGACCAATACCTTGAAGCGCATCAGCAATTCGCGCAGCAGCCCGTCGTCACGGGTTCGATGCCGCTGATCCGCGCTGCCGTGACCACCACGCCAGGCCAATAAACCCGATGCGGACATTGCAGTTGAATCAAGCCATCTCCGGATGGAAGCGGCTGCCGGCCCTCCTGCTTTGCGCAGCCGCCCTGTTGTCCGTTCAATCCCTTCCTGCCAGCGCCCAGCAACCGGACGATCCCGTCGCGACCCGCAAGGGTGCCGCGGACTGGCTCGACCGCGTCCAGCAAGCGGCGCAGCAGCAGAGCTACGAAGGCACGTTCGTCTATCAGCGCGGCGGGTATGTGCAGTCGTCGCGCATTGCGCACGTCGCGTCCCGCGACGGCGAGTTCGAGCGCATCGAGACGCTCGACGGCAAGCCGCGCAAACTGCTGCGCCACAACGACGAGCTGTACACGTTCGTACCCGAGCGCAAGCTGTGCGTGGTCGAGCGCCGTCAGACGCGCGACTCGTTCCCCGCGCTGCTCGGCGCGAGCGGCGAGCACGTGATGTCCGTCTACGACGCGAAGTCGCTCGGCAAGGATCGTGTCGCGGGGATCGACGCGCAGGTCGTCGAGCTCGTGCCGAAGGACGCATACCGCTTCACGTACAAGCTGTGGGCCGACGCGCGCACGGGGCTGCTGCTGCGTTCGCAGACGCTCGATGCGAACGATCATGTGCTCGAGCAGATCGCTTTCTCGCAATTGCAGACGGGCGGCGCAAGCGGAGACAAGGCCGCGATCGCGGCCGGCATGCGCAACCTGAGCGGCTGGACGGTCGTACGCCCGCCGGTCGCGACGGTCGACATGGAAGCGCAGGGCTGGCAACTCGCACCGAGTGTTGCCGGTTTCCAGAAGATTCGCGAAGTGCGCCGGCCGATGGCCGCGCGCGACGCGGGTGAGCCGCCGATTCCGGTCGATCAGGCCGTCTTCACCGACGGTCTCGCGACGATCTCGGTTTTCATCGAGCCGGCCGAAAAGAATACGCGCAAGGAAGGCGCGGGCAGCACCGGTGCAACGAACGTTCTCGTGAAGCGCCGCGGCGACTACTGGATCACCGTGCTCGGCGAAGTGCCGCCGGCGACGTTGCAGCAGTTCGCGTCTGCCATAGAATACAAGGCTTCCAAGTAACGCTACGGCTTCCGACATGATGAAACTCACGCTGCGCAAATGGCTCGCGGCGGCGGCGCTGTCTGCCTGCCTGCCGCTCGTGCCACATACCGCGGTCGCGGTGACGGCTCCCGCTGCCAGCCTGCCCGACTTCGCCGATCTGGTCGAAAAGGTCGGGCCGGCCGTCGTGAACATCCGGACCACCGCCAACGTGCCGACGAGCAGCGGCCCGCGCGGGATGCTCCCGCCGGGCTTCGACAACGGCGACATGTCGGAATTCTTCCGGCGCTTCTTCGGCATTCCGCTGCCGCAGGCGCCCGGCAACGGTGGCGGCAATGGCGGCGGCAACCCGAAGAACGCGCCGGCGCCGGACAATCCCCCCGACACCGAACAGAATCGCGGCGTCGGTTCGGGTTTCATCGTGTCGGCCGACGGTTACGTGATGACCAATGCGCACGTCGTCGACGATGCGGACACCATCTACGTGACGCTGACCGACAAGCGCGAATTCAAGGCGAAGCTGATCGGCGTCGACGATCGCACGGACGTCGCGGTCGTCAAGATCCAGGCGTCGAACCTGCCGGTCGTCGCGATCGGCGATTCGAACAAGGTGCGTGTCGGCGAGTGGGTCGTCGCGATCGGTTCGCCGTTCGGCCTCGACAACACGGTGACGGCCGGCATCGTCAGCTCGAAGAGCCGCAACACGGGCGACTACCTGCCGTTCATCCAGACCGACGTCGCCGTGAACCCCGGCAACTCGGGCGGCCCGCTGATCAACATGCAGGGCGAGGTGATCGGCATCAACTCGCAGATCTACAGCCGTACCGGCGGCTTCATGGGCATCTCGTTTGCGATTCCGATCGACGAGGCGATGCGCGTGGCCGACCAGCTGAAGGCGACGGGCAAGGTCACGCGCGGCCGGATCGCGGTGGCGATCGGCGAAGTGACGAAGGACGTGGCCGATTCGATCGGGCTGCCGAAGGCGGAGGGCGCGCTCGTCAGCAGCGTCGAGCCGGGCGGGCCGGCCGACAAGGCGGGCATCCAGCCGGGCGACATTATCCTGAAGTTCAATGGCCGTTCGGTCGACACGGCGTCGGATCTGCCGCGCATGGTCGGCGACACGAAGCCGGGCACGAAGGCGACGGTCAGCGTGTGGCGCAAGGGTCAGGCACGCGATCTGCCGATCACGATCGCGGAAACCCCGGCCGAATCGACGGCGAAGGCCGAGCAGCGCAAGAACGCGCCGCAGAAGCCGCGCCAGGCCAACTCGCTCGGTCTGACGGTCAGCGACCTGACGGCGGAGCAGATGAAGACGCTGAAGCTGAAGAACGGCGTGCAGATCGACGGCGTCGACGGCCCGGCCGCCCGTGCGGGCCTGCAGCGCGGCGACATCGTGCTGCGTGTCGGCGACACCGACATCACGAACGCGAAGCAGTTCGCCGAAGTGACCGCGCAGCTCGATCCGCAGAAGGCGGTCGCGGTACTCGTGCGGCGCGGCGACAACACGCAGTTCGTGCCCGTGCGGCCGCGCCAGAAATAACGCGCCGATGTTCACGCTCTACGGCCGCGGCTGGTGCCACCTGTGCGACGACATGCGCGACGCACTGGCGCCGGTGGCGGCCGAATTCGGCGTTGCGGTCGATTACATCGACATCGATACCGATGCGGCACTCGTCGCCCGCTACGACGAGGACGTGCCCGTGCTGTTGCTGGACGGTGCGGAAGTGTGCCGCCACCGGTTCGACGCCGCGAAGGTGCACGACGCGCTCGCGGCCCGGCGCTGAGGTCGGGCTGCTGCCTTGCGGCGGCGCCTGGTACCGGGCTATGCCCGGCGGGCGGCCCCGGCAGGGTGCCGCGCGGGCCGGCGTTGGAAATACCGCCCGGCGAAGGCCTTTTCGGCTAAAATAAGCCGTTTTTTCACCGACTTACACAAGGCGTGCTCAGCGGTCGTCGAGCGCGCCTTTTTCGCTTGATCGGCACTGAATGGATCATATTCGCAATTTCTCGATCATCGCGCACATCGACCATGGCAAGTCGACGCTCGCGGATCGCATCATCCAGGTATGCGGCGGCCTCGCCGACCGTGAAATGGAAGCGCAGGTGCTCGACTCGATGGATATCGAGCGCGAGCGCGGCATCACGATCAAGGCGCAGACAGCCGCGCTGTCCTATCGCGCGCGCGACGGCAAGGTCTACAACCTGAACCTGATCGACACGCCGGGGCACGTCGACTTCTCGTACGAAGTCAGCCGTTCGCTGTCCGCGTGCGAAGGCGCGCTGCTGGTCGTCGATGCGAGCCAGGGCGTCGAGGCGCAGACGGTCGCGAACTGCTATACGGCGATCGAGCTCGGCGTCGAGGTCGTTCCCGTGCTGAACAAGATCGACCTGCCGGCCGCGAACCCCGAGAACGCGATCGAGGAGATCGAGGACGTGATCGGCATCGACGCGACCGACGCGACGCGCTGCAGCGCGAAGACGGGGCTCGGCGTCGAGGACGTCCTCGAAGCGCTGATCGCGAAGGTGCCGCCGCCGAAGGGCGATCCGGCCGCGCCGCTGCAGGCGCTGATCATCGACTCGTGGTTCGACAACTACGTCGGTGTCGTGATGCTGGTGCGCATCGTCAACGGCACGCTGCGTCCGAAGGACAAGATCAAGATGATGGCGACCGGCGCGCAGTATCCGGTCGAGCACGTCGGCGTGTTCACGCCGAAATCGCGCAATCTCGAATCGCTGTCGGCCGGGCAGGTCGGCTTCATCATCGCCGGCATCAAGGAACTGACGGCCGCGAAGGTCGGCGATACCGTCACGCATGCGACCAAGGCTGCCGCCGAGCCGCTGCCGGGCTTCAAGGAAGTGAAGCCGCAGGTGTTCGCGGGGCTGTATCCGGTTGAAGCGAACCAATACGACGCGCTGCGCGAATCGCTCGAGAAGCTGAAGCTGAACGACGCGTCGCTGCAGTACGAGCCGGAAGTGTCGCAGGCGCTCGGTTTCGGTTTCCGCTGCGGTTTCCTCGGGCTGCTGCACATGGAAATCGTGCAGGAGCGGCTCGAGCGCGAGTTCGACATGGATCTCATCACGACCGCACCGACGGTCGTCTACGAGGTCGTGCAGAGCGACGGCTCGACGATCATGGTCGAGAACCCGGCGAAGATGCCGGAGCCCGGCCGCATTGCCGAGGTGCGCGAGCCGATCGTCACCGTGAACCTGTACATGCCGCAGGACTACGTGGGCTCGGTGATCACGCTGTGCGAGCAGAAGCGCGGCTCGCAGATCAACATGCAGTATCACGGGCGCCAGGTGCAGCTTACGTACGAGATCCCGATGGCCGAGATCGTGCTCGACTTCTTCGATCGCCTGAAGTCGGTGTCGCGCGGCTACGCGTCGATGGACTACGAGTTCAAGGAATACCGTTCGTCGGACGTCGTGAAGGTCGACATGCTGATCAACGGCGACAAGGTCGATGCGCTGTCGATCATCGTGCACCGCTCGCAGTCGCAATACCGCGGTCGCGAAGTGGCCGCGAAGATGCGCGAGATCATCCCGCGCCAGATGTACGACGTGGCGATCCAGGCCGCGATCGGCGCGCACATCGTCGCGCGCGAGAACATCAAGGCGCTGCGCAAGAACGTGCTTGCGAAGTGCTACGGCGGCGACATCACGCGAAAGAAGAAACTGCTCGAAAAGCAGAAGGAAGGCAAGAAACGGATGAAGCAGGTGGGTTCGGTCGAGATCCCGCAGGAAGCGTTCCTTGCGATCTTGCGCGTCGAAGACAAATAACAGGACTGTTCCTTTTATGAATTTTGCGCTGATTCTTTTTGTGCTCGTCATCTTGACGGGCGTAGCGTGGGTGCTGGACAAACTGGTGTTCCTGCCGCAGCGACGCAAGGCGGCCGACTCGGCGATCGAGGAGTTCGATCGCCAGCAGTCGCGCATCGACAAGCGTTTCGCGGATGAAAACGCGGTGCAGACGCGTTCGAAGCTGCGCGACGAAAAGCTGCGCCAGCCGTGGTGGCTCGAGTACACCGCGAGCTTCTTCCCGGTGATCCTGGCGGTGTTCGTCGTGCGTTCGTTCGTCGTCGAGCCGTTCAAGATTCCGTCGGGCTCGATGGTGCCGACGCTGCTCGTCGGCGACTTCATCCTCGTCAACAAGTTCGAATACGGGCTGCGCCTGCCGGTGACGAACACGAAGATCACGCAGGGCAGCCCGCTGTCGCGCGGCGACGTCGTCGTGTTCCGCTATCCGAAGGACGAGTCGGTCGACTACATCAAGCGCGTGATCGGCCTGCCGGGCGATACCGTCGCATACCAGGACAAGCAGCTCACGATCAACGGCCAGCCGGTGCCCGAAACGCCGCTGCCCGATTTCTTCGACGACGAGCGCCAGAATTACGCGAAGCAGTTCGAGGAAACGATCGGCAACAAGAAGAACGCGATCCTCAACAACCCGGCCGTGCCGCCGTTCGTGATGGGCGCATACGACTATCCGTTTCGCGACAACTGCACGTACAACAGCCGCGGCGTGATCTGCAAGGTGCCGCCCGGTCACTACTTCATGATGGGCGACAACCGCGACAACAGTGCGGACAGCCGCTACTGGGGTTTCGTGCCGGACCAGAACATCGTCGGCCGCGCGTTCTTCATCTGGATGAACTTCAGCGACCTCAAGCGCATCGGTTCCTTCAACTGATCGCATCCGGGTCACTCGCAATACGCAACGCACGGGCCGCGTCGCGTATTGCCGAACTACTTTAAGAACCGGCGGTAACACCGCCTCGTCACGCCTTTTCGCGTCCGGCCGTGCCGTTTCGGCCCGACCGGCGCCCGCGTTATACTCCTGCACATGCCCTTATCCCAGTTGGAAAGCCGGCTGCGCTACGAATTTCGCAATGCGGAATTGTTGCGCCAGGCTTTGACCCATCGCAGTCACAGTGCCACGCACAACGAACGGCTCGAGTTTCTCGGCGATTCCGTTCTGAATTGCGCGGTGGCTGCCCTTTTGTTCCAGCGTTTCAGCAAGCTGGACGAAGGCGACCTGTCGCGCGTACGCGCCAACCTCGTCAAACAGCAGTCGCTGTACGAAATTGCTCAGGCCCTGAATATCTCGGACGGGCTGCGGCTCGGCGAGGGCGAGCTGCGCAGCGGCGGGTTCCGCCGCCCGTCGATCCTCGCGGACGCGTTCGAAGCCATCATCGGGGCCGTGTTCCTCGATGGCGGCTTCGAAGCCGCCCAAGGGGTCATCAAGCGCCTCTATATCCCGATTCTCGACCACATCGATCCGCGCACGCTCGGCAAGGACGCGAAGACGCTGCTGCAGGAATACCTGCAGGGGCACAAGATCGCGCTGCCGACTTACACGGTGGTCGCCACGCATGGTGCGGCGCACAATCAGCAATTCGAAGTCGAATGCACGGTGCCGAAGCTCGACGTGAAGGTGTCGGGCTCCGGTGCGAGCCGGCGCGCGGCCGAGCAGGCCGCCGCGAAGAAGGCGCTCGACGAGGTGATGGCGGCCGCGCCGATGCTGGCCGCCAAGCCGAAGCGCTCGAAAAACGCGCGCGGGTCGAAGCATGTCGAACCCGAAATCGTGCCGGGCGTGAAGGGTGTGCAGGAAGCGCTCGACCTGCGCTCGCCGGAGCGCAAGGAACGCGCGGCGGCGCGCGAGGCGAGGGCGGCCGGTGCGGCTCCCGCGGCAACCGCGGCGACCGGTAATGAGCCGGCCGCGGCGCCGATGGCCGCGATTCGCGCGGCGCATGTCGACGCAGCCGCCGAGAAGGGTGAACGGGCGGCGAAGCCGGCGGTCGACAAGGCTGCCGAAAAGCCGGCAGAGAAGCCGGCCGAGCGACCCGACAAGGCCGCAGAGAAACCCGCCGAAGCCGTGCCCGCCGCACGCGGAGCCGACAAGCCGGCTGCCCAGGCCGCCGACTCGGCCCCCGCGTCCGCCGACAAGACTTCCGCCGGTACCGACTCCGCTTCGCGCACGGCGGCGCGCACGCGCGATACGGCGGCACCGGATTCCGAGACGCCGCCGGGCGGCGTGAGCCTCGCTGCCGCGCAGGCGCGCGTGGCCGATGCCGACCACTGAATTGCCCATCGATCGTGCCGCGCGTCGCGCGGCCGTTTCCGAACCTGTCTCCCAAACGATATGAACACTCCCGCTCCTACCGGTTTCCGTTGCGGCATGATCGCGATCGTGGGCCGCCCGAACGTCGGCAAGTCGACGTTGATGAACGCACTCGTCGGCCAGAAGATCAGCATCACGTCGCGCAAGGCGCAGACGACTCGCCACCGCATCACCGGCATCAACACGTTCGACGACGCGCAATTCGTGTTCGTCGACACGCCGGGTTTCCAGACCCGTCACAGCACCGCGCTGAACCGTTCGCTGAACCGCGCGGTCACGTCGACGCTGACGTCGGTCGACGTGATCCTGTTCGTGATCGAGGCCGGCCGTTTCGGGCCCGACGACCAGAAGGTGCTCGACCTGATCCCGCCCGGCATGCCGACGCTGCTGATCGCGAACAAGATCGACCGCGTGACCGACAAGGCGTCGCTGTTCCCGTTCATGCAGCAGATGAGCACGCTGCGCGAATTCACCGAGCTCGTGCCGCTGTCGGCGCAGCGTCCGGAAGACATCAAGCGCCTGCTGGACACGATCAAGCCGTACCTGCCGGAAGGCGAGCCGATCTATGGCGAGGACGAACTGACCGACCGCAGCTCGCGTTTCCTCGCCGCCGAAATCCTGCGCGAGAAGGTGTTCCGCTGGACCGGCGATGAACTGCCGTACACGAGCACCGTGCTGATCGACAAGTTCGAGGAGGAAGGGCGCCTGAAGCGCATCTTCGCGACGATCCTCGTCGAGCGCGATTCGCACAAGGCGATGGTGATCGGCAAGAAGGGAGAGAAGCTCAAGCAGATCAGCACCGAGGCGCGGATGGACATGGAGAAGCTGTTCGACGGCCCCGTGTACCTCGAGACCTTCGTGAAGGTGAAGAGCGGCTGGGCCGACAACGAGGCGGGGCTGCGTGCCTATGGGTACGAATGACGCACTGACGTCGACCGAAGACGCGGTGACGGCCGGCGCGAACGACGCGCCGTTGCCGGCACCGCCCGAACCGCCGCGCAAGGCGCGGCGCGCGACGTCTCGCACGTCCGATTTCCGCGTCGCCGAGCAGCCGGCGTTCGTGCTGCACAGTTACCCGTATCGAGAAACGAGCCTGATCGTCGACGTGCTGACGCGCGATCACGGCCGGCTCGCGCTCGTCGCGAAGGGCGCGAAGCGCCCGCACTCCGCGCTGCGCGGTGTACTGCAGACTTTCCAGCCGCTGCTGCTGTCGTGGTCGGGCAAATCCGAGGTGCGCACGCTGACGGGCGCCGAGTGGGTCGGCGGGATGCTGCCGCTCGGCGGCGACGGGCTGCTGTGCGGTTTCTACGCGAACGAGCTGCTCGTGAAATTCTGCGCGCGCGAGGATCCCCAGCCGCCGCTCTTCAACCACTACGTGCTGACCCTCACGCGCCTCGCCCACGGCGAGCCCGCGGTGCAGGTACTGCGCTCGTTCGAGCGCGTGCTGTTGCGCGAGACCGGCTACGCGATGGCGCTGAACCGCACGGTCGCGCGCCGCGCGGTCGAGCCTGACCGCCGCTACGTGTTCGATCCCGAGCGGGGCGTGCGCAACGCGGACGACGAAGTTCCGTCGCACTGGCCGGTCATTTCCGGGCAGACGTTGCTCGACATGGAGCAGGACGATTACCATCGAGCCCAGACGGTTGCGCAAAGCAAGACGCTGATGCGCTTCCTGCTGAACACCTATCTCGGCGGTACGCCGCTTGCCACGCGTCAGATCCTGATCGACCTGCAAAACCTATGAGCTTCTTCCTGACAACGCCCACCGCCATCGACCTCGGCGTGAACATCGACCACGTCGCGACGCTGCGCAATGCGCGCGGCACGACCTATCCCGATCCGATCCGCGCGGCGCTCGCCGCCGAGGAAGCCGGCGCCGACGCGATCACGCTGCATCTGCGCGAGGATCGCCGCCACATCGTCGATGCGGATGTGCGCAAGCTGCGCCCGCTGCTGAAGACGCGCATGAATCTCGAATGCGCGGTGACGGCCGAGATGCTCGATATCGCCTGCGAAGTGCGCCCTCACGACGCGTGCCTCGTGCCCGAGAAGCGCGAGGAACTGACGACCGAAGGCGGTCTCGATGTCGCCGGCCGCTTCGAGGCCGTGCGTGCGGCGTGCAAGCAGCTTGCCGACGTGGGCGTGCGCATGTCGCTGTTCATCGACCCGGACGAGACGCAGATCCGTGCCGCGCACGAAGCAGGCGCGCCGGTGATCGAGCTGCATACGGGCCGTTATGCCGAAGCGCACGACGAAGCCGCGCAGCAGCGCGAATACGAGCGCATCGTCGCGGGCGTACAGGCTGGTGCGCAGCTCGGCCTGAAGGTCAATGCCGGTCACGGGCTGCACTACACGAACGTGCAGCAGATCGCCGCGATCGACGGCATCGTCGAGCTGAACATCGGCCATGCGATCGTCGCGCACGCGATTTTCGCGGGCTGGGACAACGCGGTGCGCGAAATGAAGGCGATCATGGTCGCCGCACGCGTTGCCGCGCTGCATGGCGGCGCGCGGTGAAGATGAAAGGCCGCTGCGCATCGCACGTCATGCCTGACCCGGCTCAGCCGGGCCACACCGGCGCGTACTGACATGGCGATCTACGGCATCGGTACCGACATCGCGCAGGTGAGCCGCGTCGCGGCCGTGCTCGAACGCACGGGCGGCCGGTTTGCCGAGAAGGTGCTGGGCCCCGACGAGCTGCGCGTGTTCCATGCGCGCCGCGCCCGCTCCGAGGCGCGCGGCATCGCGTTCCTCGCGACGCGCTTTTCCGCGAAGGAAGCGTTCTCGAAGGCGATCGGGCTCGGCATGCACTGGCCGATGACGTGGCGTGCGCTGCAGACCCTCAACCACCCGAGCGGCGAGCCGTACGTGGTCGCGTCGGGCGAGCTGGCCGACTGGCTTGCCGCCCGCGGCATCACGGCGCGCGTGACGGTCAGCGACGAGCGCGACTACGCGGTGTCGTTCGTGATCGCCGAGACGGACGCCGCGCCTGCCCCTGTTTCCCGAACCTCCTCCTGACGGAATTCCCGATTCGATGAAAACGACTCCCGGCCCGGTCATGCTCGACGTCGTCGGCACGGCCCTGTCGCGCGACGATGCGCGGCGCCTCGCGCATCCGAATACCGGCGGCGTGATCCTGTTCGCGCGGCACTTCCAGAACCGTGCGCAACTGACCGCGCTGACCGACTCGATCCGCGCGGTGCGCGAAGACATCCTGATCGCCGTCGATCACGAAGGCGGGCGCGTGCAGCGTTTCCGCACCGACGGCTTCACCGTGCTGCCCGCGATGCGGCGCCTCGGCGAGCTGTGGGATCGCGACGTGCTGCTCGCGACGAAGGTCGCGACGGCCGTCGGCTATATCCTGGCCGCGGAATTGCGCGCATGCGGGATCGACATGAGTTTCACCCCCGTGCTCGACCTCGATTACGGGCACTCGAAAGTGATCGGCGATCGCGCGTTCCATCGCGATGCGCGCGTCGTCACGCTGCTCGCGAAGAGCCTGAACCATGGGCTGTCGCTCGCCGGGATGGCGAACTGCGGCAAGCATTTCCCGGGGCACGGTTTCGCGGAGGCCGACTCGCACATCGCGCTGCCGACCGACGACCGCACGCTCGATGCAATCCTCAAGCAGGACGTCGCGCCTTACGACTGGCTCGGCTTGTCGCTGTCCGCGGTGATTCCCGCGCACGTGATCTACACGCAGGTCGACAAACGGCCGGCCGGTTTCTCGCGCGTGTGGCTGCAGGACATCCTGCGCGGGCGGCTCGGCTTCACCGGCGCGATCTTCAGCGACGACCTGTCGATGGAAGCGGCGCGCGAAGGCGGTACGCTCACGCAGGCGGCCGACGCCGCGCTCGCTGCCGGCTGCGACATGGTGCTCGTCTGCAACCAGCCGGACGCGGCCGAGGTCGTGCTGAACGGGTTGAAGGCGCGGGCAACGGACGAGTCGGCGCGACGCCTCAAGCGGATGCGCGCGCGCGGCAAGGCACCGAAGTGGGACAAGCTGATCGCGCAGCCCGAATACCTGCAGGCGCAGGCGTTGTTGAGCAGCGCACTGGCATGAGCGGGGAGGGGATGGCGCGACGTGTGCCATTCCCCGGTCGCCGAAACAAAAAGCCGCGCAACTGCGCGGCTTTTTCATGGGTTACTGCAAGTGCGAAACGGGTAGCGTCACGAGTCAAGCGGGCCGGGACGGTGATGCTCTTGGCGCAACTAACGGTCTGACTCCGCCAGTGCCTGCAAGCATCGACGCCCGCTCAGTTCACCTTCATCCGCTGCAGCTTGTTGTACAGCGTCTTCGGGCTGATGCCTAGCAGCGTGGCCGCGCGGTGGCGCGTGCCGCCGACCGCATCGAGCGTCGCGCGGATCAGCAGATCCTCGACGTCGGACAGCGGCGTGCCGACCTTGATCTGCACGCTGCTGCCGTTCAGCGCGGCGCCGGCCGAGAAACTCGGCTCGCCTGCGCGCAGCGTCTCGATGAAATCGCCCGATGCGTCGTACGCGAAGCGCACGCGTTCCTGCAGTTCGCGCACGTTGCCCGGCCATTCGTAGGATAGGCATTCGCGCACGAAGCCCGGTGCCGCGCGCTTGTCGGTCGTGCTGCGGCCGGTTGCGCGCGCTTCGCGGTTCAGCTCGTCGATCAGTGCGTCGCCGATCGCGAGTGCATCGCCGTCGCGCTCGCGCAGCGGCGGCATCGTGATCGACGCCGCGTCGAGGCGCAACCACAGATCCTCGCGCAGCGTACCGTTCGCGACCGCTTCGCGTGCCGGACGGCGCGTGGTCGCGATCAGCCGGAAATCGCTCGTGATCGAACTCGTGCCGCCGATCCGCATGAAATTCTGCGAATCGAGTGCATGCAGCAGCGCTTCCTGCAGCACGAGCGGCAGCGCGGTGATTTCGTCGAGGAACAGCGTGCCGCCGCCGGCCTGCTCGAACAGGCCCGATTCGCGGCGCTCGGCGCCGTCGAACGCGCCGCGCTCATGGCCGAACAGTACGCTGTCGAGCGATGCGCCGTGCCGGCCGGCCTGCGCGATCGTCCTGCAGTCGAACGACACGAACGGCCCCTTGCGGCGCCGGCTCAGGTCGTGCAGCGTGCGCGCGGCCAGCTTCTTGCCGGTACCGGCTTCGCCGGAGAACAGGACGGCCGTTTCGGTGCGCGCGTTGTGCTCGATCATGTCGTACACGTGCTGCATCGCGTCGCTGCGGCCGACCAGCGCGCCGAAGCGTCCGAGATGGCGCAGCGACGCGCGCAACGACTGCACTTCGTCGATCAGTTCGTAGGGACGGGGGATCCGCGCAAGCAGGCTGCGCAGGCGCGGAATGTTGATCGGCTTCAGCAGGTAGTCCCAGATGCCGTGACGCAGGCCCTCGATGGCGCTCTCGACCGTCGCATTGCCCGTCAGCACGATGACGGGCAGCGAGCCGTTCGGCTGTTGCTGCGGCAGGTGCTGGAGCAGGTCGAACCCGCTGCCGTCCGGCAGGTTCAGGTCGACGAGCACGACATCGGGAATCGAGCGGCCGAGCGCCGTGCGCGCTTCGGCGAGCGACGTGGCCGTGTCGACCGAGAAGCCGTCCGCGGCGAGCAGCGCGGTGAGACCGGACAGACTGTTGGGATCGTCTTCGACAATCAGGGCGTGTGGCATGGTGGACGCGAGTCGAGTCAAGAGAGGCGGGCTGTCGGTCATCTGGGCCGCAGCCGCATGTCAGATTAAAAACTGATTTTATGCCCCGCTGAACGCGTAACGAGCATTATTTCTCCGGCGCTATAAAACAGTTACCGATGATACAAATTGAATATCTTTACCGGTGGATTTTGTGCTTTACATGAGCCTTGCCCGCGCTCGCTTGTTGGCGCAAGACAAACAAAAAGCGCCCCGAAGGGCGCTTTGTTCGATGCGGGCATCGCTGGCGATTACGCGCGGCTGCGGTATTCGTTCGTGCGCGTATCGATTTCGATCTTGTCGCCGGTGTTGCAGAACAGCGGCACTTGCAGTTCGAAGCCCGTTGCGAGCTTGGCGTTCTTCAGCACCTTGCCCGACGACGTGTCGCCCTTGACTGCCGGTTCCGTGTAGGTGATCTCACGAACGAGGACCGTCGGCAGTTCGACCGAGATCGCCTTCTCGTTGTAGAACACGACTTCGCAAGCCATGCCGTCTTCGAGGTAGTTCAGCGCTTCGCCCATCATTTCGGCTTCGACTTCGAACTGGTTGTAGTCGGCGTCCATGAACACGTACATCGGGTCGGCGAAGTACGAATACGTCACTTCCTTGCGGTCGAGCACGACGACGTCGAACTTGTCGTCAGCCTTGTAGACCGCTTCCTGGCCTGCATTCGTCAGCAGGTTCTTCATCTTCATCTTGACGACGGCGGAGTTACGGCCCGACTTGTTGTATTCAGCCTTGGCGATGACCCATGCGTCGCTGCCGATCTGCACGACGTTGCCTACGCGGAGTTCCTGTGCGGTTTTCATAAAAAACTGTCCTGATCAAATCAAATAAATAGGTGCCTGAGCGTTGCACAACGGGTGAGGCGCCAAGCAGACGCGTTCCGGTGGGCGCCAAAAGCAAGCGCTTGCGTGGTCGGCCGTCGGATAACCGCTTATTTTAACTGAGATTTTGCGTATTCCGCCAGCTTTCCCGTGAGATCGCCGACGGCCGCGAGCGCATCGGCCCAGCGGGCCGCGTTGGCGTCCAGTGCGGCGCGGTGCTGCCAGAAATCCGCCCAGTCGGGCGTGCCGGCGCCGTTCCAGGCATGCCAGAACCGCTCGAGCGCCGTGCGCGGCGCGTCGGCGAGGCCGGCCGACAGGTGCGCGAGCGCGGCGTCGAGCTTCGGCAGGTGCACGTCGTCGGCCTGCGGATAGATGTGCCACACGAACGGCTTGCGTGCCCACTGCGCGCGGACGAACGAATCCTCGCCGCGCACGAAATTGATGTCGGCCGCCCACAGCAATGGATCGTAGTCAGCCTGGGGGACGAACGCGAGCCCGTGTGCCGTCAGGTTGCCGCTGTGCGCATGCGTGCCCGCGTCGAAAGACTCGACCCCGAAAAAACGCGCGACGGCAGGCGACACGCGGCCGGACGGCACGAGCGCGACGACCGGCGACGGGCCGTCGCGCCACTGCGCGAGCAGCGCGTCGACGGCCGGATTCTCGTACGCGAACAGGCTGATGACCGTCGTGCCGGCGGCCGGCGGCGCGCCGCCGGTCGCGCGCCGCCACCATGCGTCGCGCGCCGCCGCGTCGGCTTCGAAGGCCGTGCGGCGCGAATCGAGGTCGTGCTCCTTCAGGACGCCGCCGGTGCCGGCCGACAGGCCGGGGAAGAAGAACGTCTTCAGCAGCGGGTAGCGCGGATGCGGCGACGGGCGCAGATGGAAGTCGGCGACCCAGTCCTCGGCGCTCAGGTATTCGAGGTTGATCCACACGGGGCGGCGCGCGCGGCGCGCCATCGCCGCGAGATACGCGCCGGGCAACTCGCACGCGAACGCTTCGATCACGACATCGGCGATCTCCAGCGCGTCGCCGACTTCCGCATGCCAGTGTTCGACCACGATCGTGTCGACCGTCTGCCGACCCGCGTCGGGATCGACGCCAGGCAGCAGGCGCGAGAACGTGCGCAGGTCGTCGATGAACAGGCGAACCTGCCAGCCGTGCTCGTGCGCGAGCTGGCGCGCGAGGCGCCAGCAGACGCCGATGTCGCCGAAATTGTCGATCACGGTGCAGAAGAGGTCGCAGGCGATCGGTTCGCCCGGCGCGGCGGGCAGGGGGGCAGCGGTGGTGCGTGGCATCGAAGCGGGCCGGTGAATGCTCTAAACTGGCGATTCTAATAGACCCGTTCCGCGTTACAAGGCGCCCGGATCACGCATGACATCCCCTGAAGCTCCCGATACCCCGTTCGAACCGAAGAAGATCCTTGCGCAGTTGCCGCACATGCCGGGCGTCTATCGCTATTACGACACGACGGGCGCCGTGCTCTATGTCGGCAAGGCACGCGACCTGAAGAAGCGCGTATCGAGCTATTTCACGAAGACGCAGCTGTCGCCGCGCATCGCGATGATGGTCACGCGCATCGCGCGCATCGAGACGACCGTCACGCGTTCGGAGGCCGAAGCGCTGCTGCTCGAGAACAACCTGATCAAGGCGCTCGCGCCGCGCTACAACATCCTGTTTCGCGACGACAAGTCGTATCCGTACCTGAAGCTCACCGCACACCGCTTTCCGCGCATGGCCTATTACCGCGGCTCGGTCGACAAGCAGAACCAGTATTTCGGGCCGTTCCCGAGCGCCTGGGCCGTGCGCGAGAGCATCCAGATCCTGCAGCGCGTGTTCCAGTTGCGCACCTGCGAGGATTCGGTCTTCAACAACCGCACCCGGCCGTGCCTGCTGCATCAGATCGGGCGCTGCACGGCGCCGTGCGTCGGCGCGATCTCCGACGAGGATTACGCGATCGACGTGTCGAACGCCGCGCGTTTCCTGCTCGGCCGGCAGTCCGAAGTGATGAAGGAGCTCGAGCAGAAGATGCACGCGTTCGCGTCCGAGCTGAAATTCGAGCAGGCGGCGGCCGTGCGCAACCAGATGAGCTCGCTCGCGACGGTGCTGCACCAGCAGGCGATCGAGGTCGGCAGCGACAGCGACGTCGACATCCTGGCGGTGGTCGCGCAGGGCGGGCGCGTGTGCGTGAACCTTGCGATGGTGCGCGGCGGCCGGCATCTCGGCGACAAGGCGTATTTCCCGACGCACGTCGAAAGTGCGCTGACGCTCGCCGAAGGCGGGCTCGGCGACGAGTCCGAACTGGCGGAAGCGGCCGCCGCGCCTGCCGATGCACCGGCTGACGCATTACCCGACCTGCCCGCCGAAGAATCCGGCCGCGCGCGCGGCGACGCGGCGGCGTCGGTCGAGGCCGAGGTGCTCGACGCGTTCATCGCTCAGCACTATCTCGGCAATCGCGTGCCGCCCGTGCTGGTCGTGAGCCATGCGCCCGCGAGCCGCGACCTGCTCGAATTGCTGTCCGAGCAGGCCGGCCACAAGGTGTCGCTGGTGCGGCAGCCGCAGGGGCAGCGGCGCGCGTGGCTGTCGATGGCCGAACAGAATGCGCAGATCGCGCTCATGCGGCTGCTGTCCGAGCAGGGCTCGCAGCAGGCGCGCACGCGCGCGCTCGCGGAGACGCTCAGCTACGAATGCGACGATCTCGCGACGCTGCGGATCGAATGCTTCGACATCAGCCATACGATGGGCGAGGCGACGCAGGCGTCGTGCGTCGTCTACCACCATCACAAGATGCAGTCGGGCGAGTACCGCCGCTACAACATCACGGGGATCACGCCGGGTGACGACTACGCGGCGATGCGGCAGGTGCTCACGCGTCGCTACGAGAAGATGGTCGAGCAGGCGGCCCAGGCGGCGGCTGTCGACGAAGCGGCCGGCATCGACGGCGAGTCGACGCGCCAGGCCGAGGCGTCGAGCCTGCTGCCGAACATCGTGCTGATCGACGGCGGCAAGGGTCAGGTCGAAATCGCGCGCCAGGTGTTCACCGAGCTCGGCCTCGATACGTCGATGCTGGTCGGCGTCGCGAAGGGCGAGGGGCGCAAGGTCGGCCTCGAGACGCTCGTGTTCGCGGACGGCCGCACGCCGCTCGAACTCGGCAAGGAGAGCGCCGCGCTGATGCTCGTCGCACAGATTCGCGACGAGGCGCACCGCTTCGCGATCACCGGCATGCGCGCGAAGCGGGCGAAGGCGCGCCAGACGTCGCGGCTCGAGGAACTCGAAGGCGTGGGCGCGAAGCGCCGGCAGCGGCTGCTCGCGCGGTTCGGCGGGTTGCGCGGCGTGGTGGCCGCGAGCGTCGAGGAACTCGCGAGCGTCGAGGGCATCTCGCACGCGCTCGCCGAGCAGATCTACAAGCAGCTTCACTGACGCGGCCGTGCGGCCGGCTGCCTCGCCAGCGTTCTTGTGGCAGGCCGGTCGACACGGCACAATTGCGAATCCTTTACTGTCCCGCATGCCATGCCGTTCAATTTCCCGATTTTCCTGACGTGGGTACGGATCGTGCTGATTCCGCTCGTCGTCGGCGTGTTCTATCTGCCGGACACGGTGATGGGCGGCGCGCACCGCAACCTCGCGGCGGCGGCGATCTTCATTCTCGCGGCGCTGACCGACTGGTTCGACGGGTTTCTAGCCCGCAAGTGGAACCAGACGTCGTCGTTCGGCGCCTTTCTCGATCCGGTCGCGGACAAGCTGATGGTGACGGCGGCGCTGCTGATCCTCGTGCAGATTTCGCGCGTCGACGCGGCGATCGCGCTCGTGATCGTCGGCCGCGAGATCGCGATTTCGGCGCTGCGCGAATGGATGGCTCAGATCGGCGCGTCGAAGAGCGTCGCGGTGAATCAGCTCGGCAAGTTCAAGACCGCATGCCAGATGGTCGCGATTCCGATGCTGCTGTTCTACGGGCCGCTGCCGCTCGGCATGGCCACGATCGATACGCGCGTATGGGGCGAGTGGCTGATGTATCTCGCGGCGGTGCTGACGATCTGGTCGATGCTGTACTACATGAAGCTCGCGTGGCCGCAAATTCGCGAGCGCGGCGGCGCGTGATGCGTGTCACGCGTTCGGTCGAGCAGGTTTTTTGGAAAAAGGGCTGGAAAAGCCCTTGACACACGAATGTGCCTTCGACATAATCTCGCTTCTCCGCTGCACGACGAAGTAAGTGTGTGACGGGGAAGCAGTAGCGCAGCAGCATGCGGGAGTAGCTCAGTTGGTAGAGCGCAACCTTGCCAAGGTTGAGGTCGCGAGTTCGAGACTCGTCTCCCGCTCCAGATTTTTTCTGGCAGCGTGTAGCACGGCAAAGCGCTGCAGATGCAGGACACATGCGGGAGTAGCTCAGTTGGTAGAGCGCAACCTTGCCAAGGTTGAGGTCGCGAGTTCGAGACTCGTCTCCCGCTCCAGATTTTTCTGGCAGCGTGTGGTACGGCAAAGCGCTGCAGGTGCAGGACAATGCGGGAGTAGCTCAGTTGGTAGAGCGCAACCTTGCCAAGGTTGAGGTCGCGAGTTCGAGACTCGTCTCCCGCTCCAAGTAATGGGGAAGCCACGCTTCCCTTTTTATTTGATGGACCTCCGGTCCTCGAATAAAAAATCTGTCTCTTGCCTCACGGCATCCGGACAGTCCGCTTTTGGCGCGATAGCAAAGCGGTTATGCAGCGGCCTGCAAAGCCGTTTAGGCCGGTTCGACTCCGGCTCGCGCCTCCAAGTAAGAAGAGAAAAAGCCCTGAGAAATCAGGGCTTTTTCTTTTTCCGGCCCCACTTTCATCCTTGTAAGAAAGTTGCCTAGAGTGGTACAAAGTCGCCTCTAACCACTCAAGAAACACGCGTAACCACGCCTAAGTCGGCTCTTTTGCCGTATAGGCGAGTCCGCGGCAGCGCATGGTGACCAAGCGATTACGACCCTCCGGAACGTGGGAATACATCATCCGACGTTCGAAGCTTCTTCCAAAGCCACTTCCCTGACGTTTCAATCTGAAGAAGAGGGCGATGCATATGTCGCTCGCCTTGAGCAGCTGCTCGATGCCGGCATCGTGCCGGCGGACGTCGTCGAACAACGGGAGATGATTTCAACGACGCTGGATGCGATTCGCGAGTATCTGCGTCGAGTATCGGTGCCCGATTCTGACAACCAGGTGCTGAACACATTGCTTGGTCGGTTGCCGTCAAATGCGCTCACAACAGTGGACTACGAGTGGGCCGAGCGATGGGTGACAGGGATGAAGCGCGAGCAGCATCTTTCGCCATCGACCATTCGCCACAACGTAGGGGCGCTCGCCCGCTGTTTCGATTGGGTAGTTAAGTTCGGCACGCCAATGCTCGCGGTTAATCCGCTTCGATTGCTACCGAAGCGATATGCGACGTATACGGTCGATGGATCGGTGTACGAAACAGTGCGGCGACAATTGCGAGGGGTGAAACGTATTTCATTTCAAGAGCGGATCGCTTAAACTCTGCACATCCTTTACCGCGTCACTGGATAAATGAGCGACCGCATACTCGTGTCGCAACCGTCGCCCGACAGGCGTACTGAATCGCGGGAGCGCCGCGACCAACAACGATAACTGTCTGTCGGGATCTGTTGGGAGGGCGTTCGCCCTTACGAAATGAATATCGAAGCCCTGGGTGCGCGAGCACTCAGGGCTTTTGCTTTTGGATGTCGTATGCGAGTGACGCGACCGCTTCGCGGTACCGTCGCGTCGGCCGATAGCCAAGCTGCAGCTATCTGTCGTTTACTTACCAGACTTTCCGTTCGGGCACGCCAGCGGACAGACGAATATGAGGACGAGACTTGTACGCAATCGCGCTGGCGATTGCTCACCCCAATCATTCAGCCATTGCTGCATTGGGGACAGGTTGCTCCGCCGCCCAGTATGATCCGTTGAAGAACGTGTAATAGATGCTGTTGTTGCTGGCACCTTCGTGCGCCAGGTACAGCCTGTTTCCGACTGCCGCTAGTGCAACTGGCTGGGCGGTCGCGGCATCAGGGACAATGTTCTCCGGAGCCCAGTTTGAACCGTCGAACGACGTGTAATAGATGTGGTTGTTGCTGCCGCCGCCCTTGTGCGCCAAGTACAGCGTGTTTCCGACTGCCGCCAGTGCAACGGGCTGGGTGGTCGCGGCATTGGGGACAATGTTCTCTGTAGCCCAGTTCGAACCGTCGAACGACGTGTAATAGATGTGGTTGTTGCTGCCGCCGCCTTTGTGCGCCAAGTACAGCGTGCCACCGACTGTCGCCAATGCAACCGAATCGGAGGTCGCGGCATCAGGAACAGTTTGCTCCGCCGCCCAGTACGATCCATTGAAGAACGTGTAATAGATGCTGTTGTTGCTGGCACCTTTGTGCGCCAAGTACAGCGTGTTTCCGACTGCCGCTAGTGCAACTGGCTGGCTGGTCGAGGCATCCGGGACAATGTTCTCCGGTGCCCAGTATGAACCGTCGACCGACGTGTAATAGATGTTGTTGTTGCTGCCGCCACCCTTGTGCGCCATGTACAGCGTGTTTCCGACTGCCGCCAGTGCAACCGCTTGGGTGGTTGCGGCATTGGGGACAATGCTCTCCGGAGCCCAGTTCGAACCGTCGAATGACGTGAAATAGATATTGGTGTTGCTGCCGCCACCTTTGTGCACCAAGAACAGCTTTCCATTCAAGACCGCAAGGGCAGGCCAATTATTGCTGCTCATGATATTCCTCACTTGGTTGTTCATGGAGTTGGGCCAACTGACATATTTGTGTCAGTACCCCCTAAGCCGAAAACGCGACGTTCGAAAGGTCACGCGCATTAAACGTAATCACCCGTGTGAGATTGATCAATTACACGCGATTACACATACGTCGTCTGTACGCGGCGAGATTCGATGGGCCTGCTGAAGCCGGAGTCGGTTCAAGCAAGAACGACGCTATTTGGATGCGGGGTAGGCCGGGGGACCCTGCATGATGGCGAACCCGCGGGGGCTCGCACCCGCGTTTTTTCTCTACTGGCGAGTCTCCATAGGGGGTCATATTCATGCTGACTCAGCAGCAGATCGCTGACCATCTCGACCTTGACCAGTCGGCCGTTTCTCGGTTCGTCGACAAGGTCCAGCTCGATTATCGCGTGGCATCGATCGACGAGATCCGCAGTGCGCAGGACATCGCCGGTATCGCCCTGTTTCAAGACGATGCGTTCTCGCTGTCGTCCCTGAGTGCCGCGATCAACGATCAGCCGTATGTTCCCGGCCGGATCGGCACGCTCGGCCTGTTCGAAGAGGACGGCATCACGACGACGACGATCCAGATCGAGCGCGACGGCGACACGCTCGCACTCGTCGCGGCTGGCGAGCGCGGTTCGCCGGCCGGCGTTGTCGTCGGCAGCAAGCGCAAGATGCCTGCGGCTACTTCGAGGGACATCGCGACGCCGATCAATCCGCGAAGGTGGCGGATCAGATGCGGCAGATCGATGACCTGACGAACGAACGTAACGAATTTCGCCGCCGGTTGGCGGCACAACAGGAGATCGCAACTGATGCTGCGAAAGAACGTGATCAGGCGGCCGCTGATGCTGCTGTTTCCGGTGCTGCTGCTGACGGGCTGAGCAGGCAAGTCGCCGCACTCGTCGCCGACGTCCGGCGTGCCGGCGCTGCGGCCGGAAGCTCGGCAACCGGCGACGCCCTCGGCAAAGAACACACCGCTCGTGCTAATGATCCATCTGGGACGGGACACGCCGGCTGGGCTCGAAATGATCAATCGTTACTGGATCGGCACGCATCCCTCGTTTGACAGGTTCAAGAAATTTCCAGGAGGTGCACCTCTCTCGTGGGAATTGTTAAAGAAAATGGGCTTGGACAAGGCGGCGCTGGAAAACCTCGCATACGAAATGGCGCTGCATGACATGACGGAATTTACGTGTCTCGGTCAGTTTCTTCCCGACATCTATCGAGAGTACGCCGGTTAAGTCTGCTCTCGCCCGGCGTCCGAGTGGGCGCCACACAGGATGTGATGCCCGTATATGAAGAGCCATCCGTGCCAAGTTGCTTTGCAACGCAGTGGCGGGATCTGAGCCCAGAACCACAAAAGCCCGCTGCGAGCGGGCTTTTTCACGTGCTACAAATTTGCTACAGCAAGGGGCGAGAGCCTCGCTGGATAAGCCTTGAGCTTATCATTCCATCCCCTGAACTACTGAGTGGTAACACGTTCAGGTTATGTCAGTTGATGAGGTGCGCGCCCGAGACGGTCGTCGGGCGCTGGTCAGCACGAGCGGCAAGTTGAACGCCCGTGCTGATTTGCTGTAAGGGGCGCTCCCACGTGACGGTCAGCATTCGCGGCGTCGTGGATTCAGTGTCAATTTCTCCAGCTAACTGCAGCTTGGCAGTACACCCTTATCCCAATGAGCTTACTCAATATGTCGTTTGCAGTATTTAGTGCGCGACCAGCATCTTCCCATGTCACCGGCTTAAGACTGTGCGCGAAGTTGTTACGCGTCCGTCGAGCCTCGTCTAAGCGGAAAAGCATGTCGTCATCGATTATTTTGTGCAGTGAGAGTTGTTGAGTCACGATGGACGCCGTATAGTCACGGCCCGTGAGCAGGTCGCGACGATCTCGATTCATACTCGTATGGCCGCCGTTTGCTGCATTTAGGTCATGTAGTAGTTTGGCCCACATCTTGTTAAGCGACTTTTCTATCACTGACCAGGCAATGAGGTGCGCCGATTCAAATTGATGCAGCGCATATTGATTACCGGCGATTAAGCACAGCTCTAAAATTTTATGGCCATCGTCGAACAGTTTCTCGCATTGTGCAATCACGCGTACTGCATGATCCAGCACGTCTACCTGTAAATCTCGTGCCAAAAAGTTCGATCCGTTCACAGGTTGCGCCAAACTATCGGTGATCAACCATTGACCATCATTCGCGACGGCTTTGCACCAGTTGAGCCCATTCAAGGGTGACTGCACTGGGGTTCCGGTGTTCATTGTCTCCGATAACCAAGAATGCACGCCCATCAAGAACGCGTTCACGTACTGATAGCGCAGACGATTCATCTGCTGTTGTTCATCGGCAGCCTGCACGTCAGCGCCGCCCGTTTTGTGCGAGAAGTCGACACACTTGTCGAAATCGAATATGAGAAACCCGTCACGGCGAGCATAGATCGGTACGCTGCAATTCGCCTTGGACTGCCACACAATCTGCTCCAGTGCCCGCGTAACATCGTCCATTGACCGCATATCCCTAGGCGCACGGTCGAAGCAATACGCTATTCCGCCGTTAAAGTAGACAGCGACAGCGTGTGAAGAAGGCGGTCGAATTCGTTCCATGGGTGGAGTCAGGTTATGTCACATGTTTTTCTGGCTGCTAGGATACGACGAATTGTGCTGTGCTGGCGTCGACGTCCAGATGGCTGGCCGCTTCCTGACCGCAAGGAATACTTGAATGTTGTGCGACAAGAGCCCGGAATGGGGCGGAATCGGCCGCTGAGGTCAAGGCGGAGCCAATGGCACGATGTCGTTGTTGGACTGTAAAGTTGAGGCTTGAGCGGCAGAGCGGCTAATGTGGATGGTTGATTAACATAATGAATTGATTTGTTGTAAAAAATGACGGCCTGCAAAGCCGTTTAGGCCGGTTCGACTCCGGCTCGCGCCTCCAGGTAAGAAGCGAAAAGCCCCGCTTCGGCGGGGGCTTTTCTTTTTTCCACGCCCGTTGCGGAGATGGCTCGTGAGACGGGCGGGATGGATGCGGTAGCATGACGCGACCCGCGGGCGTTTGGGCCCTGCGCGAAACGTCGAGGCTGTCGATGCAGAAACCTGGTGAGGCGGATTGAACACCCCGGAGCCCGAAATGAGGGACGCGCGGCTTTCCGATTGCGCCGCAATCGCGAGGCTGTTGCGCCAGCTCGAATATGACGTCACGCCCGCGCTGATCCATGAAAAATTGCTGTCGCTGGCCGACAAGCCGAGTGACCGGGTCTGCGTGGCGATTCTGAATGGCGAGATTGTCGGCAGTATCAGCCTGCACATCCTTCCGCTCTTTCACGCACCCGGGAATCTCGGGCGCATCACGAGTTTGGTCGTCGACGAGCGTCACCGGGGATGCGGAATCGGCGGTGCGCTGATGGCGGACGCGCAACGTTGGTTCGAGCGCGGCCGATGTGTGAAGCTGGAGGTGACGAGTGGTGACCAACGTCCGGACGCCCACCGTTTTTACGCGCATCACGGTTTCGCGCGCGACGGGCAGCGTCTTTCCAGGAAAATGCGCACGTAGCGCGTGTTTGAAAACAAAAGCCCGCTGCGAGCGGGCTTCGGCTATGCGATGCCGCTTGTCCGTCGCGACATCCGCTCAGCCGTCCACCGGTTGCGCAGGCGTGTCGAGCGTCAACTGATAGAACGCCGCATCGAGCCAGCGGCCGAACTTGAAGCCCGCTTCCTTGATCGTGCCCGAGTGCACGAATCCCAGCTTCGCATGCAGTGCGATGCTCCCCGCGTTGGCCGCATCGATGCAGCCGACCAGTACGTGTACTTCCGCTTCCCGCGCGCGCCGGACGACTTCGCGCAGCAGCACTTCGCCAAGCCCGCGGCCGCGCTGGTTGCGATGCACGTACACGCTGTGTTCGACCGTGTACTTGTAGGCGGGAAACGCGCGGAACGTG
The DNA here is from genome assembly GCF_019425585.1 of Burkholderia sp. COPS. Lineage (NCBI taxonomy): Bacteria > Pseudomonadati > Pseudomonadota > Betaproteobacteria > Burkholderiales > Burkholderiaceae > Burkholderia > Burkholderia sp. COPS. Next base: position 69,269 of record NZ_WIXR01000016.1, read on the forward strand.
CCCCAGCTCGCGAAGCCGAGCAGCGTGCCCGACGCGTCGACCGCGCCGATGACCGGGAAGCCGCCTGCGCGTTTCGCCGCGAACCACGCGACCATCGCTTCCGGCGGGCGCGGCTTGTAGTCGTACAGCGCGGTCGAGTTCGCGATCGCGTCGTTCAGGATCTCGAGGATGGCCGGCGCATGCTCGGCCTCGCTGCAATCGATCAGGCGCACGTCGTCGCGCTGTTTCGGGGAATTCATACGGACTCCTGTGGGCAGTAAGTGGGGCGCGCGCACGACTGCTGCGACGACGCGTTCATCAGGGGTTGCGCACGCCCGCGGCGGACGCATCGCAGATCACGACGACATAACGCGCGGCGTGCGGCGACGGATTGCTGAAAATCAGCGGCTGGTCGAGCCGCATGGCCAGGCAGTCGCCTTCGTGAAGTTCGTGAAGCGTTTCGCCGAACGTGACGTCGACGCGGCCGCTGATGATCCACACCTGCTGATGCAACGCGCTTTCGCGTCCGCCACTGTCGTACGCGACGCGCGCACCGGGCGGGAAATCCACCTCGACGAGCTGGATCGGCGACGGCCAGCCAGCCGGGGAGAGGTTGCGGCGTACATAACCGGACGCCGGATCCCGCCATTCGGCCTGCTGCGCGCGGCGTGCCAGCGGCTGCGCGGGCGGTTCGTCCTGGTCGCCGCCGAACAGCCCGGCCAGCGACACGCCGAGCCCGGCTGCCAGCTTGTCGAGCACGACGGCCGTCGGGCTGGCCGATGCACGTTCGATGAGCGAGATCATCGAACGGCTGACGCCGGAGCGCGCAGCCAGCGCATCGAGCGTGTAGCCTCGCACGGTGCGCAGGTCGCGCACGCGCCGGGCGATGCGTTCGTTGATGCCGGTGTCGTCGGCCGCGGCGGTGACGGATTCTTTCATGGTGGATTTATTTTCCAGCAAACTGGAATTCGGTGTCAACGCCGGTGACGGGCCGGCAGCCGGCTCGACGGAATCCGCATGGCTTGCCCGCCAGCCCACCGCAGCGTAATATACGAACCGACTACGTTTCGTTTAATTGGGGATATATGGGCATCATCAAGATTTCCGAGCACATGCACGAGCGGCTGCGCTCGACCAGCACGGCGCTGAGCCGCTCGATCAACGCACAGGCCGAGCACTGGCTGCGCGTCGGGATGCTGGCGGAACTCAATCCGGCGCTGTCCTACGGCGACATCTGCCGGATGCTGATCGAGGCCGAAGCACGGGGCGGCGACGCGGGGCCGGCGGAACCGGTCGAACACGGCATCGAGCAGGTGGCGTAATGGCGAAGCGAGAAATCCCGATCCGCGGCATGGCGGAAATCGCGAAGTCGCGCGAAGCCGCGAAGCTGGCGTCGCAGGTACTGACGATGATCACCGAGCACGTGAAGCCGGGCGTCACCACCGACGAACTGGACGCACGCTGCCGCGAATACATCGTCGACGTGCTCGGCGCGATCCCGGCGAACATCGGCTACCACGGTTATCCGAAGACGCTGTGCACGTCGGTCAACCACGTGGTGTGTCACGGTATCCCGACGTCGCGGCCGTTGCGCGACGGCGACATCGTGAACCTCGACATCGCGGTGATCAAGGACGGCTGGTTTGGCGATACGAGCCGCATGTATTTCGTCGGCGAACCGAACGAACTCGCGCGGCGCCTCGTCGCGACGACCTATGAGGCGATGCATGCGGGCATCCGCGCGGTACGCCCGGGTGCCACGCTCGGCGACGTCGGCTACGCGATCCAGCAGGTCGCGCATCGCGAAGGATTCAGCGTGGTTCGCGAGTACTGCGGGCACGGCATCGGCGACGTCTATCACGACGAGCCGCAGGTGCTTCACTACGGCCGCCCGGGCACCGGCGTACCGCTGCGGCCGGGCATGATCTTCACGATCGAGCCGATGCTCAACGCGGGCAAGCGCGACACGCGCATGCTGGCGGACGGTTGGACGGTCGTCACGAAGGACCATTCGCTGTCGGCCCAATGGGAGCACATGGTCGTGGTGACGGAAACGGGCTTCGAGGTGCTGACCGAGGATGTGAAGCCGCAAGCGTCCCCGGCGCTGTCCGGCACGCACGCTGCCTGACGCGTAAAGTGCGCCGCGAAGGGCGGTGCGCCGGCACAGTGAAACGGGCTCCTTTGCGGAGCCCGTTTCGTTCGAGGTCATGCGGCGAGGTTCATGCGTGAACGCGGCGACCTGCCGCGCGGTGGATGAACGCGGCTCAGCCGCTGCTCAACCGCGTGCCTTCTGCCATGCGGATTCGACGAATACGCGGCAGAGCGCCTCCATCCCCTGGCGGTCTTCGTCGTCGAAGCGCGCGGCGACCGGGCTGTCGACGTCCCACACGCCGATCAGCGTGCCGTCGCCGGCCACCAGCGGCACGACGATTTCCGATTCCGACGCGGCGTCGCACGCGATATGGCCGGGGAAGTCGTGCACGTCGCGCACGACCTGCGTCTCGCGCGTCTGCGCAGCCGTGCCGCACACGCCCTTGCCGAGCGCGATCCGCACGCAGGCGGGCTTGCCCTGGAACGGCCCGACCACGAGCTCCGTCCCGTCGAAGAAGTAGAAGCCGGCCCAGTTGAGACGGTCGAGCGAGTGGTAGACCAGCGCGGCGAAGTTGGCCGCGTTCGCGGTCAGGTCGCGTTCGGATTCGACGAGCGCGCGTGCTTGCTCGACGAGCGTCGCGTATTGATCGGCCTTGGAGGCGTTGGGGTCGTTGGACAGCGTGAACATGGCGGGAAAGCGATCAGGGTTGTGGGATGCGCGATGCGCGTACCGCAGTCTACGGCACGCGCGCACGGTTTGCAGCGCGCGGTTGCGCGCGACGCGGCAAGCTCAGTCGGGTTCGAGTTCGGCAAACCGCGCGGCCAGAAAATCGAGCAGCGCGCGTACCGCAGGCAGCAACCCCCGGCGCGACGCGAACACCGCATGCACGATCTCGCGGCGCGGTGCCCAGTCGGGCAGCACGGTTACCAGCGCGCCGCGCGCGACCTCGTCGCGCACCATCATCGTCGGCAACTGCACGATGCCGACACCCGCGACGGCCGCCGCACGCAACGCGAGCATGCCGCCGGTCACAAAGCGCGGCAGGTGGTGGATTTCCGCATGCGCGCCGTCGGGCCCGCGCAGCCGCCACACGTGCGTGGACTGCGGGACGCCGTGATCGAGGCTCGGCAGGCGCGCGAGATCGGCGGGAACGGCCGGTGCGCCATGCTCGCGCAGCAGCGCGGGGCTCGCGACGAGGCACTGGCCGCGCTCGGCCAGCACGCGCAGCGCGAGATCGCTGTCCTCGAGCGGCGGTGGGCGTACGCGGATCGCGACGTCGATCCCTTCGCCGACCACGTCGACGCGCCGGTTGGTCGCTTCCAGATGAATCTCGACGCGCGGGCACGCGACCATGAACGCGGCGATCATCTCGCCGACGAGCGAATCGAGCAGCACGATCGGGCAACTGACGCGCACGATGCCCCGCGGCTCCTCGTGCAGCAGCGCGATCGCCTCGTCGGCCGCATCGGCCTCGACGAGCATCGCGCGGCAATGCGCGTAGTAGGTCTGGCCGACATCGGTAACGGTGAAGCGGCGCGTCGAGCGCTGGATCAGCCGCATCCCGAGCCGCGCCTCGAGCAGCGCGATGCGGCGGCTCAGCTTCGATTTCGGCATGTCCAGCGCACGCCCGGCCGGTGCGAAGCCGCCGTGTTCGACGACCTGCACGAAATAATAGAGATCGTTCAGATCCCGCGCTTTATCGTTCATGAAATGGAACGCTGAGTGCGATTTTGGCAGTCTACCGGATCGATCGTTCCACCTCTATATTCCTGTCCAGGATGCGAAACACGTGTTTCGCCGCAATTCGGAGAAGGCAATGAAGAAGATCCAGGGTGTGTACAGTGCGCCGCGCGGCCATTGGGTCGGCGACGGTTTCCCGGTGCGTTCGATGTTCAGCTACCAGTCTCACGGCGCGCATCTGAGCCCGTTCCTGCTGCTCGACTACGCCGGCCCGGCCACGTTCGAGCCGGGCTCGGCCTCGGCGCCGCGCGGTGTCGGCCAGCATCCGCACCGCGGGTTCGAGACGGTGACGATCGTCTATGACGGCGAGGTCGCGCACCGCGACTCGACCGGCGCGGGCGGCGTGATCGGCCCGGGTGACGTGCAGTGGATGACGGCCGCGAGCGGGATCCTGCACGAGGAATTCCACTCGGAAGGGTTCACGAAGCGTGGCGGCCCGCTCGAGATGGTCCAGCTGTGGGTGAACCTGCCCGCCAGGGACAAGATGGGGGCGCCCGGCTACCAGACGCTGCTGGATGCCGACATCCCCGTGGTCGAGCTGCCGGACGGCGCGGGGCGTGCGCGGATCATCGCGGGCGAGCTCGACGGGCGGCGCGGCCCGGCCCGCACGCATACGCCGATCGACGTATGGGACGTGCGGCTCGTGGCCGGCGGCCATGCGCGGTTCCCGGTCGCCGAAGGGCGCACGCTCGCGGTGGTCGTGCTGAGCGGTACCGTGCAGGTGAACGGCGAGACGGTCGCCCGCGAAGCGCAGTTCGTGCAGCTCGGCCGCGACGGCAGCGACGTCGAGATCGAAGCGAACGGCGACGCGAAGCTGCTGATCCTGAGCGGCGAACCGATCGATGAGCCGGTCGTCGGGTATGGGCCGTTCGTGATGAACTCGCAAGCGGAGATCCGCACCGCGATCGAGGACTTCAACAACGGCCGCTTCGGCCAGATGCCGGCATGACGGACAGGCCCCGCGTTATGCGGGGCCTTTTTTCGGGTGCGGGCGGCCGGTCGCGCGGCGCGTGCGCTTCGGGGCATAATCGACGGTTGCCGCGCGCCGGCCGGCGCGCCCGAATCAGGACCGACCATGAACGCATCCGCCGCATCCCCGAGCGCCGCCGATCTCGACTGGCGCTGGAAATCCTTCGACGCGCTGACGGCGCGCGAAGTCTATTCGATCCTCGAAGCCCGCAGCGCCGTGTTCGTCGTCGAGCAGAACTGCGTGTATCGCGACATCGACGACGCGGACCAGGCCGCCTGGCATCTGGCCGCATTCGATCCGGCCGGGCGGCTCGCCGGCTATCTGCGCGTGCTGTTGCCGGATGCGCAGAACACCGATGTCCGCATCGGCCGCGTGCTGACGACCGCCGCGTTTCGCGGCGCCGGCCTGGGCAACGGGCTGCTGTCGCGCGCCCTTGAGCATATTCGCGCGCAGTGGCCGGATACGCCGGTGAGCCTGCATGCGCAGGCCCACTTGCAGCGCTTTTACGGGGCATTCGGCTTCACGCCGAGTTCGGACGTGCACGACGAGGACGGCATCCCGCACGTGTGGATGAGCAGCGCACGCGCGTAATGCGCGCCGCGCCGCGCGGCAGTCAGTGCGCGGCGCGCGCGACCGACGGCGCGTCCGCGCGTTGCGCTGCCCGTTCGCCGATCAGGCGGCCGCGGGCGGACAGCCGCAGCCAGTGCCGCAGCGCGATCAGCGCGCCGATCACGCTCATCATCGAGCCGGGAATCCACAGCAGCAGGCCGCCGATCTGCTGGTCGCGCAGCGGGCTCAGCCACGTGAACGCGCGGCCGCAGATCGAGTAGATCGGATACAGCTCGTGCGGCGTGAAGAAGATCAGCGCGCCGAGTGCGATCTGCGGCGGGATCGCCGCGACGACGATCAGGATCCGGCGGCCCGGCGACAGCCGGGCCGGCGGCGCGGGGCGCGGATCGACGACGAGCCACCAGAACAGCAGCCCGTCGATCACCATGCTCCAGTTCATCACGCGATAGAGACGCCAGTCGAGCATCGCGATGAAGTGGATCGGCGACAGCAGCCAGAAATAGATCAGCCCGACGAACAGCACGACCGCGACGACGGGATGGAACACCACGTCGAGTGTCGCGCGCACGGGCGCCCATGCGAGGGCGGGGCGCACGAAGCGCTGCCGCCAGCGAAACGGGATGCCCGCGCGAATCGCCGCACCCGGATAGGACAGCGCGATGAAGAACGGCCCGAGGTGGTGCAGCACGAGGTGCTGCGCGCGGTGCAGGAAGAACTCGTGCTCGAAGAAATAGTCGAGCCGCGTATGCAGTGCGATGTAGAGCGCCGTCAGCCCGAACCAGAACGAGAACTGCCGCAGCGGCGACACCTTCGCCTTCTTCACGCCGCGCGCGAACAGCACGGCAGCGGTGAGCACCGCGATCACCACGGTCGGCGACGGTTCCCACGGATCGAGCCAGTACAGGAGGTTCATCGCGCGCGTATCACTTCGCCTGGGCCGGCGATTTCACGGCGAACGGCGCATCGACCGTTTCGCCGTCGGAGAATTTCAGGCGCAGGTGCACGGTGTCGCCCGGCTTGATCGCGTGCTTCGGCTCCTCGAGCATGAAGTGGTAGCCGCCCGGCGCGATGTCGACCTTGCCGCGTGCGGGGATCGTCAGCTTGTCGACCATTTCCATCTTCTGCGTCGAGCCGTTCGAGACGGTCTGGTGCAGCATCGCCATCCCGTAGTCGGGGCTGTCGACGTCGACGAGATCGACCGGCTTGTCGCCCGTGTTCACGATCGTCACGTAGCCGCCGGCCGGCAGCTTGTTCGGCAGCCAGCGCACCCATGCGTTCTGCGCGGTGACCGCACCGGCAGCATAGGCGTGGGTGCCGGCGCACAGCGCGGCGAGGAGGGCGAGCGTCTTGAGTGTTGTCTTCGTCTTCATGTCGTGAGAGGAATTCAGGTGGTGGAGGCGGTGTCGATGATCCGGCGCACATCGGCGGCGATGGCGTCGGGCGAGTCGCGGTCGGTCGCAAGCAGGCGGGCGCGGCCGGTTGCGTCGAAGATGTAGACGGCCGAGCTGTGCGTGACTTCGTAGCCGCCGGACGGATCGCGCTGTTCCATCTGGTACGCGACGCGATAGCGCTTCGCGAGCGATTCTATCTGGCGGTCGGTGCCGGTCAGGCCGCGTGCATGCGCGGCGTCGAACGCGGCGACATACGATTGCATCGCCTGCGGCGTGTCGCGTGCAGGATCGACCGAGACGAACAGGATGCGCACGTCGTTGGCCTGCGGGCCGAGCTTCGCCAGCACTTCCATCAGCCGTGCCATCGTTTCGGGGCAGACGTCGGGGCAGTGCGTGTAGCCGAAGTAGACGAGCGCGACCTGGCCGTGGAACGCATCGGCGTCGACGGGATGGCCGTCGCCGCCCGTCAGCGTGAACGACAGGTCGGGCAGGTGGCCGGTGACGTTGGTCAGGTTCCAGCGCGGCTCGTTGTGCGTGCACGCGGCGAGCGCCACGGCGGCGGCGAAGGCCGCGGCCGTGCGGATGAAGCGGGAGAAGCGCCGGTGCGGCGCTGGGCGGGCAGACGACATCCTGGGGCTCGATCGGACGGAAAGGTGACCGGCCGGCGCGATGCCAGGCGTCGCGCGGCAGGCGGTTGCGACTGTAGCGCAATTCGCGCGCCCGCGTCCTTTCGAAACCCGTACGGGGCGGACGAGCGGGGCAATATGTCGCAGTTGACGCAATCGGCGGCGCGCGGCTGGCGATGCGCCGGTTTCGCCCATCTCGGTGCGCAGGCGCGGTAAGATGCGCACAATTCCATTCGCGCAGCGGCGGTGCGGCGTTTGCCGGCCGGCCCTCAGACTATCGAATCGATGCAATCCGTTCCGGCTTCCCTGTCCCTGACCGATACCGCGTTCTTCTTCGACTTCGACGGCACGCTCGTCGAACTGGCGCCGACGCCCGACAGCATTCACGTTCCGCCGTCGCTGCTGACGCTGCTCGACGAGCTGCGGCACCGCTCGCACGGTGCGGTCGCGGTCGTGTCCGGGCGCGGTATCGACAACCTCGACGCGTTCCTCAAGATGCCCGGCCTGCCGATCGCAGGCCTGCACGGCGCGGAGCGCCGCGATGCGAACGGCGACACGCAGCGCATCGGCTTCAACGACGAACGCCTGCTGCGCATCGAGCGCGAGCTGGCGGCCGTCGTCGACCGCCATCCGGGCATGCTGCTCGAAATCAAGGGTGCGGCCGTTGCGCTGCATTACCGCAACGCGCCCGAGCGCGAGGCGGCTGCGCGCGCGGCCACCGAGCGCCTCGTCGCCGACTACGCCGATGCGTATGTGCTGCAGCCCGGCAAGATGGTGTTCGAGATCAAGCCGAAGGGTGTCGACAAGGGGCGCGCGCTGGCCGCGTTCCTCGACGAGCCGCCGTTCGCGGGCCGCGTGCCGCTGTTCGCGGGCGACGACCTGACCGACGAGAAGGGCTTCGCGGTGGTCAACGCGCGCGGCGGCCTGTCGATCAAGGTCGGCGCGGGCGAGACGTCCGCCCGCATGCGGCTCGATTCGGTCGACGCGCTGCATGAGCAGATCGCGCACTGGCTCGGTGCGGGGCAGCCGCACGCATGAGTCGCCTCATCATCGTTTCAAACCGCGTCGCACCGATTTCGGAAGGCGAACCGGCGGCAGGCGGCCTCGCGATCGGTGTCTACGATGCGCTGAAGGAGACGGGCGGCATGTGGTTCGGCTGGAGCGGCGAGGTCGTCGCGTCCGGCGCGCCGCAGATTCGCGTCGAGGAGCACGGGCCGGTCACGTTCGCGACCATCGGCCTGTCGCGGCGCGACTACGACCAGTATTACCGCGGCTTCTCGAACGCGACGCTGTGGCCCGCGTTTCACTACCGCACCGACCTGATCCAGTACGACCGTCACGAGTTCGAAGGCTACAGCCGCGTGAACGTGTGGCTCGCGCAGCAGCTCGTGCCGCTGCTGCAGGACGACGACGTGATCTGGGTGCACGACTATCACCTGATCCCGTTCGCGCGCGCGCTGCGCGCGGCCGGCGTGAAGAACCGCATCGGCTTCTTCCTGCACATCCCGTTTCCCGCCGCGCAGGTGCTCGTCAACGTGCCGCCGCATCGCGACCTGGTCGAGTCGCTGTGCGCGTTCGACCTGCTCGGTTTCCAGACCGAACCCGACCTGCGCGCATTCTGCGATTACGTCGAATCCGAAGCGGACGGCGTGTTCGAGCGCGACGGCCGCCTGGTGACGGTGCGCGCATTCGGCCGGAGGATGCGCGCGGCCGCGTATCCGATCGGCGTGCATCCGGACGAGATCGCGGCGCTCGCGCAGGCCGGCGAGCACGGCAAGGCGGTGCGCACGCTCGCGGCGTCGCTGCGGGGCCGCAAGCTGATCATGAGCGTCGACCGGCTCGATTACTCGAAAGGGCTCGTCGAGCGCTTCCGCGCGTTCGAGAAGCTGCTCGAGCACGAGCCGTCGCATCGCAATCGCGTGTCGTTCCTGCAGATCGCGCCGTCGACGCGAGCGGAGCTGCGCGCGTACCAGGACATCCGCCTGCAGCTCGAAGGAGAGTCGGGGCGCATCAACGGACGCTTCGCCGAGCTCGACTGGGCACCGATCCTCTATATCCATCGCCAGTACGACCGCCAGCTGCTCGCGGCGCTGTACCGGCTCGCGCGGGTCGGCTACGTGACACCGTTGCGCGACGGGATGAACCTCGTCGCGAAGGAGTACGTATCCGCGCAGGATCCGGACGATCCGGGCGTGCTCGTGCTGTCGCGCTTCGCGGGCGCCGCGCGCGAGCTGACGGGGGCGCTGATCGTCAATCCGATCGATATCGACGGGATGGCCGATGCGTTGTCGCAGGCGCTGACGATGCCGCTCGCCGAGCGGCGCGCGCGTTATACCGACATGATCGCGCAGCTTCGCGAGAACAACGTGTCGGTGTGGCGCGACAACTTCCTGCGCGATCTGCAGCAGGCGTAAACGACACCTCCCGCCGGAAATGAAAAAGCCGCAGTGCTGCTCGCACTGCGGCTTTTTTGCTGGCTGCGGGCCGGTGCGTCAAGCCACGCGTTCGCCGGTCGGCGTGCTGCCGTCGGGCGCCGCGTGATGGCGGCCGTGCTGCTTCGCGAGCAGGTCGCGGTACAGGCCGGGGCGGTTGCGCAGCACGTCGGGCGGCCCGTCGTCGATGACCTTGCCGTTGTTCATCACGATGATCCGGTCGAAGTTGCGCAGCGTCGACAGGCGGTGCGCGATCGCGATCACCGTGCGACCGACCATCAGGCGGTCGAGCGCGCTCTGGATCGCTTCCTCGGATGCGCTGTCGAGCGCGGACGTCGCTTCGTCGAGCAGCAGGATCGGCGCGTTCTTCAGGATCGCGCGCGCAATCGCGATGCGCTGGCGCTGGCCGCCCGACAGCTTGACGCCGCGGTCGCCGACGATCGTGTCATAGCCTTCCGGCATCGCTTCGATGAACTCCGCGCAGCGCGCGTCGCGCGCGGCCGCGAGCACTTCGTCGCGGGTCGCTTCGGGGCGGCCGTACGCGATGTTGTCGTAGATCGTCCGGTGCAGCAGCGAGATGTCCTGCGGCACGAGCGCGATCGCGTGGCGCAGGCTGTCCTGCGTGATCGACTTCACGTCCTGGCCGTCCACCTGCACGACGCCGTCCTGCGTGTCGTAGAAGCGCTGCAGCAGCGCGAGCACGGTCGACTTGCCGGCGCCCGACTTGCCGATCAGGCCGACGCGCTGGCCCGGCTCGATATGGAGATCGAAATGGTCGAGGATCGCGCGGCGGTGCGGATACGCGAACGTCACGCGCTCGAAGTCGACGCGGCCGCCCTTGGCCGACAGCGGCTGGGCGTCCGAACGATCGGGCATCCCGTGCGGCTCGAGCAACGTCTTGACGGCTTCGGACAGGCGCGCGACGTGCTGGGTGACGTCGACGAGCGCGACCGCGAGGTCGCGCGTGCCGTGCAGGATCGTGAAGCCGAGCGAGCTGACGAGCACGATGTCGCCGGACGTCGCGCGGCCCTGGTCCCACAGCCACAGCGCCCAGCCGAGCAGGCCGGCGGACAGCATCGCGGTGATCACCGCATGCAGCAGGCGCAGCTTTTCGAGATAGAGCAGGCTTTGCTGGCGCGCATCCATCTCGGCCTTGACCGTTGCGCCGAAGCGCTTCTGTTCGCGCAGCGTCATCCCGAACGCACGCACGAGGCCCATGTTGCCGATCACGTCGACGAGTTCGCCGTCGACCGCGGCGGCCTTCGCCGCGAACGCGTGATGGCGGGCCGAGCCGCGCCCGGCGAGCTTGAACAGGATCACCGACAGCACGGCCGAACAGCCGAGCAGGCCGGCGGCCATCATCGGATTGACGACGATGATCATCAGGATCGCGCCCATCACCGCGATGCACGGCGGCAGCACGTTCCACGCCATCGTGTTCTCCGACGTGTAGACGGCGTTCGACGTGGCCGTGATGCGGCTCGCGAGCGTGCCCGGCTGCTTTTCGGAGTAGTAGGTCGGCGAATGGCCGATCAGGTACTGGAACAGGTCGCGCCGCAGGTCGCCGGTGACCGCGACGAACGTATGCGCGGCGACCCAGCCGCCGACACGCCACAGCAGGTTGTCGGCCGCGATCAGCCCGACGAGCAGCGCGAATGCGCTCCACAGCGGGCCGGGGTGATGACGCCCGGTCGCCAGCACGTCGATCAGGTGCTTGATCGCGTATTGCGAGCCGAGCGCGCAGCCGACGGCGGCCAGCACGCTGCAGAGCACGATCAGGTGGGCAACGGGATGCAGGCGGATGTAGCGGAACAGGAACGCGATCGGCCGGTGCGCGTAGCTCGACAGCTTCGCGTTGTGGGCGTTGCGCTGGGCAGGGGTGAGAGATTCCAAAATATGCGTGCGGTGATTCGGTGATTGAGCGGTGCGGCGGGATCGCTTGCCGGCGTTCGCCCGGACTGAATAATCCGGCATTGTAAACAAGGCCGTGCGCTGCGCTGCGCGAATCTTGCCTCGGCCAGGGGTGCTCGATCGATTTTGAGATAAAATCCGGCATCCCGTCCTGTCTCATGTGCCGGAATCACGCTGCCGGCAGTCACGGGGGCAAGGAATGCCAAAAGGGCCTTCCACTCTAGAACGGACGCCCAAGTCCGCGGGTTGCAAAGTGTTGCACCTTTGTAACAAAGTAAAGTGTTTGAAATGTTGTGCGCCGTATCGGGATTAACCCTAGATAATCGGCTCCGGGTTCGATTCCAGGTTTTTTACGAACCCCTGTCAACGGGTCTTCGTTTCAAACGTTCTATGCCTGTCGCGTCGCCGACGCTCCTTGAGCAGCGCGGGTTTGACGCCCCCGGCAGGCTGATTCGTCCGACTTTTCGGACGAAATGCATCCAGCCCGGACCGCCGGCAGGTTGCCGACCCATACCTGGTTTTTAGCCGATTTTTTAGGAGTTACGCATGCGAATCGCCCAAATCGCTCCGTTGCACGAAGCGGTGCCCCCGAAACTGTACGGTGGTACCGAGCGAGTGGTGTCCTACCTCACCGAAGCACTTGTCGAGATGGGGCATGACGTTACGCTCTTCGCGAGCGGCGATTCGCAAACCTCCGCGAAGCTCGAAGCGTGCTGGCCGCAGGCGCTGCGCCTCGACCCGACGATCCGTGACGTGATGGCCCCGCACATGCTGCTCCTCGAGCAGGTGCGCCGCCGCGCGGAAGAGTTCGACGTCCTGCACTGCCACATCGACTACTACCCGTTCTCGCTGTTCTCGCGCCAGCCGGTCCCGCATCTGACGACGATGCACGGCCGTCTCGACCTGCCGGAACTGCAGCCGATCTTCAATGCATTCAGCGACGTGCCGGTCGTGTCGATCTCCGACAACCAGCGCATCCCGCTGCCGCAGGCGAACTGGCTGTCGACCGTTTACCACGGCCTGCCGGAAAACCTGCTGACGCCGATCCCGAACGTGAAGCCGAGCTATCTCGCGTTCCTCGGCCGCATCTCGCCGGAGAAGCGCGTCGACACGGCGATCCGAATCGCCGAGCAGGCCGGCCTGCCGATCAAGATCGCCGCGAAGCTCGACAAGGCTGACCGCGCGTACTACGAAGAGAAGATCAAGCCGCTGTTCGCGCTGCCGCACGTCGAGTACATCGGCGAAATCAGCGAAGCCGAAAAGACGGAATTCCTGGGCAACGCGCACGCGCTGCTGTTCCCGATCGACTGGCCGGAGCCCTTCGGCCTGGTGATGATCGAGGCAATGGCCTGCGGCACGCCGGTGATCGCGTTCAAGCGCGGCTCGGTGCCGGAAGTGATCGACAACGGCGTGTCGGGCTTCGTCGTCGAAGACGAACTGTCGGCCGTCGCGGCGCTCAAGCGCCTCGATACGCTGCCGCGCGAGAAGGTCCGCGCCGCGTTCGAAGCACGCTTCTCGTCGAAGGTGATGGCGCAGAACTACGTGAAGGGCTACGAGGAACTGCTGCGCCAGAAGCGTCGCACGGTGCTCCGCGAAGTCAACGCAGGCTGATTGCGGGCCGCCGCCTGGCGGCGCGCGGCTTGCCAACGACGCCCCGTCCGGGTTTCCGGCGGGGCGTTGTCACATCCGCGGCGCGGATCTGTTGTATTCTCGCCGCGCCCGACGCCGCGAACGGCCCCCGAAGCGGGCCGGCATGGCATCCAGCCGTCTGTCCAGACGGTAATGTCCCTATAATGGCCGTGCCGTGAAATCCGGCCCCGCACGAATATCCAGAGGAGAGCAGTCTTGGCGAGAACGAAATCCACGCGCGCAGCGCCGGCCCCCGGCGCCGGTGTCATCTTCGCGTTGCGTGCGATCGGTCTCGTGCTGCTCGCGCGCTGGCTGTTCTCGATGTCCCAGATGGGCTATCGCTCGTCGCTGTCCGCGATGGTGTCGTCGCCCTGGGCGTTCGTCTACCTCCTGCTGATCTTCCTGCTGCTCGCGCTGCCGGGTGCCGTCGCGCGCGCCGAGCGGCCGTTCCATCCGCTGCCGCAGTGGCTGCGCCAGGCGCTGCGCGTCTTCGCGCTGATCGGTTTCCTGTTCGCGGTCTGGTCGATCGGCATGTTCGTCTGGGTGGATGGCTGGCGCCTCGCGCTGCATGCCGTGACGGCGACCAACGGCTGGCTCGTTGCCGCCCCGGCGCTTTATGCGGCGATCGTCTGGATCTGCCGCCCGCGGCCGCTGTGGCGGACCAACGTGGCGGCCCGCCGCTTCGCGGTCGGCCGTTATGCGATTTCGCTCGACGTGCTGACGCGCACCGCGATCGTCTGGATGGAAAGCCGCAAGGTCGGCCAGTACGACGCGCGCGAACTGTCGGTGCGCTGGCCCGGCCGTACGGCGCCTGCCGCCGGCGAAGGGGCGACGGGAGGACAGCCCTCGGTCGTGCCGCCGCGCCGCGGCGGCCTGTTCAATCGACCGAAGGTCGAGCTGCTGTGGGATTCGCCGGCGGCCGTCGGCCATAACCGGCAGATCGTCATGCGCGCGCCGCTCGCGACCGAAGGCGATCGCGTCGCGGTGCTCGCGCTCGACGCCGCGCTCAAACAGATCGTCTGACAAGTCCCCGCGCACGGCGTGCGGGCGCGGGGGATTGGGGCGGACGGTCAGGAATGGCCGGACAGGTGCGGCCGAGTCTCGATCTGGCCGGCCGGATTCCCATCGCCATCCCGATCCGGATCCTGTCCGACACGAACAGCGTTTTCCGCCGGACACCCGCCAGCCGCGCCCCGCCGCTCGTCTTGGGCCCGGCCCGGCCGGGCGATTCAGCCGCCCGGTCCGTTTCGCGCTCAGCGCACGAGGCAGGGGCGCTTGTTGTTGAAAGTCCACCCCGGAATCAGGTACTGCATCGCCGCCGCGTCGTCGCGGGCACCGAGCCCGTGCTGCTTGTACAACTCGTGCGCGACCGCGACGGCATCCATGTCGATATCGATGCCGAGACCCGGCCGCTTCGGCACGTCCACCAGCCCGTTCTCGATCTTCAGCGGCTCGCGCGTCAGGCGCTCGCCGTCCTGCCAGATCCAGTGCGTGTCGATCGCGGTGACCTGGCCCGGTGCGGCGGCCGCGACATGCGTGAACATCGCGAGCGACACGTCGAAGTGGTTGTTCGAGTGCGAGCCCCACGTGAGGCCCCAGTCGCGACACATCTGCGCGACGCGCACCGAACCCTGCATCGTCCAGAAATGCGGATCGGCGAGCGGAATGTCGACGGCCTGCAACTGCACCGCGTGGCCCATCTGCCGCCAGTCGGTCGCAATCATGTTGGTTGCCGTCGGCAGCCCCGTCGCGCGGCGGAATTCGGCCATCACCTCGCGGCCCGAGTAGCCGTTCTCGGCGCCGCACGGATCTTCCGCGTAGGCGAGCACGTGATGCTGGTCGCGACACAGCCGCACGGCCTCGTCGAGCGACCATGCGCCGTTCGGGTCGAGCGTCACGCGCGCGTCGGGGAAGCGCTCGGCGAGCGCCGTCACGGCCTCGATCTCGCTCGCACCTTCGAATACGCCGCCCTTCAGCTTGAAGTCGTTGAAGCCGTAGCGCGCATGCGCGGCTTCGGCGAGCCGCACGACGGCCTCGGGCGTCAGCGCGGCTGCGTCACGCACACGCGTCCAGTCGTCGGTCGCGCCGCTGCCGTCCCGGTAGGGCAGCGCGGTCTTCGTGCGATCGCCGACGTAGAACAGGTAGCCGAGCATTTCGACGCGCTCGCGCTGCTGGCCCTCGCCGAGCAGCGCGGCGACCGGCACGCCGAGATGCTGGCCGAGCAGGTCGAGCAGCGCGGCCTCGAGCGCGGTGACCGCGTGGATCGTCGTGCGCAGGTCGAAGGTCTGCAGACCGCGGCCGCTCGCGTCGCGGTCGGCGAAGGTGCGCCGCACGTCGTTGAGCACCGCATGGTAATTGCCGACCGGCTGGCCGACGACGAGCGCACGCGCATCGTCGAGCGTGCGGCGGATGCTTTCGCCGCCGGGCACTTCGCCGACGCCGGTCCGGCCCGCGCTGTCCTTCAGGATCACGAGGTTGCGGGTGAAGAACGGGCCGTGTGCGCCGCTCAGGTTGAGCAGCATGCTGTCGTGGCCGGCGACCGGAATCGCTTGCAGGTCGACGATGCGCGGCGTGTCGTGGGAGGGCGAGGCAGTGACGGCGTTCATGGGCGGCGATGGCAGAAGGGTGGGCAATGCCGTGCGGCAAAAGCTTTGCCGCGCGCGGCAGGAGGTGCGATCATTCGACAACCGACGTGCGCGGCGCGCAAGCCCCCGCAGGTCGACGCAACCCGGAACGGGGTGGGAGCGACAACCTGACCAGCGGAGCGCAGAACGCGAAAGCTGGCTGATCGTAAGGCATGGGACCAGGCAGTGCCGGCGTGCGCGCTTGAGTCGACAGGAGATCCGTGTTTTGATCATCAGTCGTCGGATGACTTGTGACGCAGTATAATGAATCACCGGCTTTCGCTCAAACCCCGCGTAAACCCTCGGCTCACATTACGATCATTCAAAAAGGAACCGGCCTCATGTCCGTGCCTACGCTTCCCGCAGCGCCGCGCCGTCGCGCACGCAGCCTCGCACAAGATGTCGTCGACGCGCTGACCGCGCAGATCGAAAACGGCACGCTGCGTCCCGGCGACAAGCTGCCGACCGAAACCGAAGTCATGGCGGCGCAGGGCGTGAGCCGTACGGTCGTGCGGGAGGCCATCTCGCGGATGCAGGCGAGCGGCCTCATCGAGACGCGCCACGGCATCGGCAGCTTCGTGCTGGAGCCGTCGCGCCGCCAGACGCTCGGGATCGACCCGGCGACGATCACGACGCTGCGCGACGTGCTCGCGGTGCTGGAACTGCGCATCAGCCTCGAGAGCGAATGCGCGAGCCTCGCCGCGCAGCGCGCGAACGATACCGACCTGGTCGCGCTGCGGCGCGCGCTCGACGCGATCGCAACGGGGGCGGGCGGCGGCCGCGACACGGCGCAGCTCGATTTCCAGTTCCACCTGCAGATCGCGCAATCCACCGGCAACCGCTATTTCGTCGACATCATGACGCAGCTCGGCACGTCGATCATCCCGCGCACGCGCGTGAATTCGGCCCGCTTTGCCGGTGACGATCTGGAGCGATACGTCGGCCGGCTGAACCACGAGCACGAGGACATCTACGAGGCGATCGCGCGCCACGACCCGGAGGCCGCACGCGCCGCGATGCGCACGCACCTCACCAACAGCCGCGAGCGGCTGCGCCGTGCGCACGAGGCGGCCGAGGCCGAGCGCGACACGCAGGCCGGCTGATGCGGCGGGCGGCGCGTCCGCCCGGTCGAATCGCATCAACATCAGTCGTCATACGAGATCGATATCCGTTCGTCGATCTCCGCGGCCGGGCGGCCTGTCCGCCGCCGGCCGCCGGCACCGCCGATCAGCCTCCCTTCGTCGTGATCGTCTTCCACGCGCCGCTCTTCACCTGGTACAGCGTCGACATCCCGCTCTTCAGCGAACCGTCGCTCGCGAACGAGATGCGGCCGGTGACGCCTTCGAAGTCGATCTTCTTCAGCGCCGGACGATAGACCTTCGGGTCGGTCGAGCCGGCCGCCTGCATCGCCTTGATCGCCGCCCACGCGGCGTCGTAGCCGAACTGCGCGTACGACAGCACGTCGACGCCGAAGCGCTTCTTGAAACGCTGCTCGAAATCCTTCCCTTGCGGCAGCTCGTCGAGCGGCCGGCCGTATTCCCATGCCATCGCGCCTTCGGCGGCCGGGCCCGCGATCTTGATGAACTCGTTGTCCTTCACGCCGCCGCCGCCGACGAACTGCGCGTTCAGCCCGAGCTGGCGCATCTGCTTGATGAAGTTCGCGGCGAGCGAATCGAGGCCGCCGAAGAAGATCAGGTCGGGATTCTTGGCCTTCAGGCTCGTGATCTGCGCGCGAAAGTCGACCGCCTGGTTGCTGGTGAATTCGCGGCCGATGAGGTTCCCGCCGGCGGCCTTCACGGCCTTCTCGAACTCGTCGGCCTCGCCCTGGCCGAACGCGGTGCGGTCGTCGATGATCGCGATGCGCTTCGCCTTCGTCACGTCGACCGCGTACTTGCCCGCGTTGCCGGCGTTCTGGCCGTCGGTCGCGATCACCATGAACATGTTCGCCAGCCCGCGCGAGGTGAGCGTCGGGTTGGTCGCCGCCGGATCGATCACCGGGATGCCGGCCTTGTCGTAGACGACCGAGGCCGGAATCGTCGTCCCCGAGTTGAAATGGCCGACCACGACCGACACGTTCTGGTCGACGAGCGCCTGCGCGGCCTGCACGCCGATGCGCGGGTCGGCCTGGTCGTCCTGCACGACGAGGTTGAAGTGCGCGGGCTTGCCGGCGATCTGCACCTTCTGCGCGGCGGCATCGTCGAGCGCGAGCTGCACGCCGTTCTGCAGGTCCTTGCCGTAGCCGGCGTTCACGCCCGTGAGCGGCGCGGCGAAACCGACCTTCACGTCGGTCGTGTCGGCGGCCCGGGCGGCCTGTTGCGAGAGGAGGGCAAGCGCGGATGCAATCGACACCGACAGCAGGGAATGACGGAATTTCATGTTGTTCCTCTTGTTCGATACCTGCGAGTAAGTACCGCACACGTTCGGGATGGCTGAACGCGTGCGACGGGCGGGCGGTTCGACCGCTTCTCGGAATCGGGCGGGGAGGTCGGCATCGTGATCCTCGGAAGAATCTCCCGTCAGGCTCGGCGAAGAGCCCCGATCGTTTCGATATATAGGTCGCCGATATGCGTGGGTCTTGGCAATTTGCCGCGCATTCGATGCGGATTTGCGCATAGCTTCCGCGCGTGCGGAGGCAGCCGGTATCGGGAGTTTCCCGTCGCGAACGGAGCGGGCGGAGAGGAGGAGTGGAGGTGGGGGGAGGCAGCGCGGCCCGCCGGGGCCGCGCCGCCTCACATGAGGCCGTCAGTCGGACAGCGCGTCCGATGCGGCTTCGGCATCGTCGTGCGATGCGTGCGTGCGGATCAGCGGATCGCTGGTGCTCGGGCGCCCCGTCTCGACGTGGCCCGCGAAGCGGCGCAGGAAGCCGAGCAGCCGGCCGTCGCTGACGGTCAGGTCGTACCAGCCGTGGCTGCCGCGCAGATCCCAGTAGTCGTCGATCTGCTGGCCCGGCGCGAGATCGAACGTGCGCGCGCGGCCGTGGCCGTATGCGTTCGTGACCTTGAGCCGCACCGCCTTGTGGCCGCGGTTCATCAGGCGCAGCGTGATGTTGCCGTTCGCGACGTCATAGCCGTAGATCACCTCGGGGTTCACGTTCGCGCTGCCGACGCCGGTCGCGAACGGGCCGCGGAAATGGCAGTAGAAGCCGTTCGGGCCGTACACGTCGAGGTCGTACAGGCCGAGCGACGCCGCGGCGCTCCACGTGTCGGCGATTCGCTTGCCGGCTTCGACGGTGTACGCCCACGGGCCGTCGAGGCGGTTGCGTGACTGCACCTGGAACGCGGCGCCCGCCCGGCCCGTGTTCGCGAAGGTCAGCCGGAACTGGCCGTTGACCGATTCGACGCGGCCGTGCACGAACAGCTCGTAAGGCAGCGCGCGCGCCGGCCGCAGTCCGGCCTCCTGCTTCGGCAGCTTCTGCAGTACCGGCGGCACGGGGATGTAGTCCGGGTGGCGCAGGCGGTCGGGCGGCGCGTAGCCGCTCGTATCCGGCAGCGTCGGCCAGCCGGCGTCGGCCGTCGCGAAATCGAACGCGGCGGTCAGGTCGCCGCACACCGCGCGACGCCACGGCGACACGTTGGCCGCCTTGACCGGGTATTGCGCGCCGAAACGGGCCTCGATGAATTGCAGCAGCGACGTGTGATCGAAGGTCTGCGAGCAGACCCAGCCGCCTTTCGTCCACGGCGACACGACGAGCATCGGCACGCGCGGCCCGAGCCCATACGGGCCGGCCATGTGCGATGCGTCGCCGGGGAATACCTCGTTGGTCGTCGCGACCGTCGACAGCCCGTTGTCGCGCGACTGCGGCGCGAACGGCGGCTGCACGTGGTCGAAGAAGCCGTCGTTTTCGTCGTACGTGATGAAGAGCGCGGTCTTGCTCCATACGTCCGGATTCGACACGAGCGCCTTCAGCACCTGCTCGATGTACCACGCACCGTAGTTCGCCGGCCAGTTCGGGTGCTCGGAATACGCTTCCGGCGCGCAGATCCACGACACCTGCGGCAGCGTGCCGTTCTTCACGTCCTGCTGCAGGACGTCGAACAGCGTGCCGCCGGCGCTGATGTTGGTGCCGGTGCGCGCCTTGTCGTACAGCGGCGTGCCGGGCAACGCGGTGCGGTACTGGTTGAAGTAGAGCAGCGAGTTGTCGCCGTAGTTGCCGATGTACGGGTTCTGCGTCCAGCCCCACGAGCCGTTCGCGTCGAGCCCCGTGCCGATGTCCTGGTAGATCTTCCACGACACGCCGGCCTGTTCGAGCACCTCCGGATAGGTCGTCCAGCCGTAGCCCTTTTCCTCGTTGCCGAGCACCGGGCCGCCGCCCGTGCCGTCGTTGCCGACGTAGCCCGTCCACATGTAGTAGCGGTTCGGGTCGGTCGAGCTCGGGATCGCGCAGTGGTACGCGTCGCAGATCGTGAACGCGTCGGCGAGCTGGTAGTGGAACGGGATGTCGTCGCGTTTCAGGTACGCCATCGTCGTGGTGCCCTTGTTCGGCACCCACTGGTCGTAGCGGCCCTTGTTCCATGCCGCGTGCATGTCCTGCCAGCCGTGCGGCAGGTCCTGCAGGAACTGCAGGCCGAGCTTGTCCGCGCCCGGATGGAACGGCAGCAGTTCGGCCGGGCCGACCGGCTGGTGGAACACCGACTTGCCGTTCGCGAGGCGCAGCGGGCGCGGGTCGCCAAAGCCACGGACACCGCGCATCGTGCCGAAGTAGTGGTCGAACGAGCGGTTCTCCTGCATCAGGATCACGATGTGTTCGATATCGCGGATGGTGCCGGTGCGGCGGTTCGCGGGAATCGCGAGCGCATCGCGGATCACGGGCGGGAACAGGTTCAGCGCGGCGGCGCCGGCGGTGCCGGCAGCGACGCGCAGGAAGTCACGACGGTTCGATCGGGTCATGGTCGTTATCGTGGGGTAAAGAGGGAGCCGATTGGCGGGACCAGCGGGAACGGCGCACACCGGGTCGCAGGATGCGGCTGCGTTGGTGCGTGCCGCCGCGAGCATAGCGAGGAATCGGTGTCATTCATGTGAAGTCCGGAAACGTTTGCATCCGCATCGAAGCGATATCGACGCAGCGTCGGGGCATATCGCGAACGGTCGTGGTGACGCAGGGGGAGAGCGGGAAAGCGGGACAACAGGAAAGCAGGAAAGCAGGA
>NZ_WIXR01000016.1:90428-329718 GCF_019425585.1 Burkholderia sp. COPS
CAGGAAAGCAGGAAAGCAGGACAACGGGACAACGGGACAACGGGACAACGGGACAACGAGACAACGAGAAAGCGCGGAATGCACGCCGCTGAAGCGATGGGCGATGCCGCTACGTCAGGCGTCGGTCACCCACGCGCCGAACCATTCGCTCGGGCGTGCGATCTCGTCCTGCGCGGCGACGAGCTCGAGCTCGTAGCGGCGCGCATCGTAGGTCGCTTTCACGACCGCATGCACGGCTGCGAGCGTGTGCTCGAACGCGGCGCGCACGGAGTCGCCGCGCAGCCGGCATGCGACGAAGATCGCGCTGGTCAGGTCGCCGACGCCGACCGGATGGCGCGGAAACGCGTACAGCGGGCGCTGGCCGATCCATGCCTCGGTTTCGGTGACGGCGAGCATGTTGAAGCGATCGGCCGGGCTGTTGCGGTCGTGCAGGTGCTTGACGAGGATGATTTGCGGGCCGCGGCGGATCAGCGCGCGGCACGCTTCGACGGCTTCGGCGACGGTTTCGATGCGCCGCCCGGCCAGCTTCTGCAGTTCGGTGTGGTTCGGCGACATGCCGTCGGCGAGCGCCGGCATTTCCTGGACCATGAATTCCTCGACGCCGGGTTCGGGCCGGATGCCGCCCGTCTGGCCCATCGCCGGATCGCAGAAGTACCACGCGTTCGGGTTCATCGCCTTCACCGAGCGGACGATCTCGACGGCCGCGCGCGCCTGCGGCGGCGAGCCGAGGAAGCCGGACAGCACGGCGTCGCAGCGCTTGAGCGCGCCGATCGCGGCGATGCCGTCGACGAGCTGCTCCATCTTCGCGGCATCGATCGCGCTGCCCGCCCAATGGCCGTACTGCATGTGATTCGACAACTGCACGGTATTGAGCGGCCAGACGTTGACGCCGAGGCGCTGCATCGGGAACACGGCCGCACTGTTGCCGGCATGGCCGTAGATGACGTGCGACTGAATGCTGAGGACGTTTTTCATGGGAATCGCCTGCACGCGTTTCAGGGTCACGTCACACGATACCCGAGTTCGTCGCGCGCGCGGAAGTCGCGCGGCCCCGGAGTGTTGCGCGCCGTCGTCAGCGCGACCGCGTAGAATCGCGGGGCGCGAGGCGGCCCGGCTGCCCGCGTGCGTCTCCAATCACCGTGATCGCCATGCTTTCGATTCGCAAGATGTTGTATGCCGTGCGCGCCGTCGTGCTCGGCGCGGGCGTCGCCGCCGCGTGCGCCATGCCTGTCGCGGCGGCCGCCGCATCGGCCGCCGGCAACGACGGGCCCGTGTACGGCCCGCGCCTGGAAGGGTTCACCTATCCGGCACCCGTGCGGGTGTATACGTTCGTGTCGCAACGCGAAACGCTCGAGATGGCCTATCTCGACGTGCCGCCGGCGCACCCGAACGGCCGCACCGTCGTGCTGCTGCACGGGAAGAACTTCTGCGCGGCGACCTGGGAGGACACGATCGGCGTGCTGAGCCGGGCCGGCTATCGCGTGATCGCACCGGACCAGATCGGCTTCTGCAAGTCGTCGAAGCCCGATCGCTACCAGTACAGCTTCCAGCAACTGGCGCGCAACACGCACGCGCTGCTCGAATCGGTGGGGGTGAAGTCGGCGACGATCGTCGGCCACTCGACGGGCGGGATGCTCGCGATGCGCTACGCGCTGATGTATCCGAAGGCGACCGAGCAGCTCGTGCTCGTGAACCCGATCGGCCTCGAGGACTGGAAGGCGCTCGGCGTGCCGCCGCTGCCGGTCGACTACTGGTATGCGCGCGAGCAGAAGACTACGGCCGACAGCATTCGGCGCTATGAGCAGGGCACGTACTACGCGGGCAAGTGGTCGCCGTCGTACGAGCGCTGGGTGCAGATGCTCGCCGGGATGTACCGTGGCGCCGGCCGCGACGCGGTCGCCTGGAACTCCGCGCTGATCTACGACATGATCCTCACGCAGCCGGTGGTCTACGAACTCGGCGCGATCCGCGTGCCGACGCTGCTGATGATCGGCGACAAGGACACGACCGCGATCGGCAAGGACGTGTCGCCGCCCGACGTGCATGCGAAGCTCGGCCGCTACCCGGAACTCGCGAAGCGGACGCAGGCCGCGATCCCCGGCGCGCAGCTCGTCGAATTCCCGGCGCTCGGGCACGCGCCGCAGATCCAGGATCCGGACGCGTTTCACAAGGCGCTGCTCGACGGGCTGGAGGCCGCGCACCCGCAGTGACGCGGGGGCGGCCGCGGGCGGCTCGGGCGCGTGCCGTCAGCGCACCTCGCTCGCGAGCTCGTCGCGGATCTGCGCGGTCAGTTCGAACGAACGCAGCCGTGCCGCGTGATCGTAGATCTGCGCGGTGACGATCAGCTCGTCGGCCCCCGTCTGCGCGATGCGGTCGCGCAGCTTGTCGCGCACGGTGTCGCGCGAGCCGACCGCCGCGAACGACAGCGAATGCGCGACGGTCGCGAGCTCGAGTTCGTTGGCCTCGAGCACGTCGACGGGCGGCGGCAGCTTGCCCGGCGTGCCGCGCCGCAGATTGATGAACTGCTGCTGCAGCGACGTGAACAGGCGCCGCGCCTCGTCGTCGGTATCGGCGACGAACACGTTGACGCCGACCATCGCATGCGGCTTCGGCCACGCGGCCGACGGCCGGTACTGCGCACGATAGATCTCGAGCGCGCGCATCAGGTAATCCGGCGCGAAGTGCGACGCGAACGCGAACGGCAGCCCGAGCATCGCCGCCAGCTGCGCGCTGAACAAACTCGAACCGAGCAGCCACACGGGCACGTCGAGCCCCGCGCCGGGCACCGCGCGCACGCGCTGGCCGGGCACCGGCTCCGCGAAGTAGCGTTGCAGCTCGGCGACATCGTCCGGAAACGAATCGGCGCTGCCGATCAGGTCGCGGCGCAGCGCGCGCGACGTGGTCTGGTCGGTGCCGGGCGCGCGGCCGAGGCCGAGGTCGATGCGCCCCGGATACAGCGACGCGAGCGTGCCGAACTGCTCGGCGATCACGAGCGGCGCGTGGTTCGGCAGCATGATGCCGCCCGAGCCGACGCGGATCGTCTGCGTCGCGCCCGCGACATGGCCGATCACGACGGCGGTGGCCGCGCTCGCGATGCCCGGCATGTTGTGATGCTCGGCCAGCCAGTAGCGCTGGTAGCCCCACCGTTCCGCGTGCTGCGCGAGATCGACGGTGTTGCGGAACGCCTGGGAGGCGTCGGCGCCGGCCGGAATGGGGGCGAGATCGAGTACGGAAAACGGAGTCATCGGTTGGCCTTCGAACAAGGGGGCTGGGTGATGCGCTTACGCAACAAATGCCAGGGATTTTGCCAAAGGGTTCCGGAACGTGCTGGGAGCGGCGCGATACCCATGCGCGTTTCAGGGGTGCAGGGCCGAATCCGGTGATCGTTGCAAAAATCAATCCAATCGGCGATTAATTACCAATCTTTACGGCGATTGGATGTGAATCCGCATCGACGTACAAATTTGCACGAAACGATTGATTTTCAAGACTGCAATACGCCTGCAAACCGCTTACGCTAACGTGAACGCGGGTGCGCTCAAATGGTTCGCCGACTGCGCAGCTTTGCCGGAAATGCACAAGTCCGTTTCTCGTAGCGCCGAGCGCGGGGTGCCGCAGACTGCTAAAATCCGGCGCCTGCCCATGTTGTGCCGAAGGTAGCCATACGAGTCTTCCCGCATCTCGCCCGGGTTTCCCGCGGAGGTGCACCACGCGAAACCGGGCATGGCCATACCCGAAGGATGGGTCGAGCCTTCCTCATATACAGACGCTGCTGGAACAAGGAGTCGGGTCGTGCCCGCGTTCGTCGTTGTCGGAATACCGAATCACGCTCAATCGCGTTCAAGCGTTCTCCATGGCGTTCAGGTCGCCGGGAGGCGTCGCGCATGACGGCAACCGCAACGATGCTCGACTGGCTCCTGATCGTCTTCACGCTGGCCGCGGCCGGTTATGCGCTCGTCGCCGCGTTCGCGCCGCGGCCGCGTACGCCGCGCACGGCCGCGCGCGACGGTTTCGAGCCGGTCAGCGTGCTCAAGCCGCTGTGCGGCGCCGAGCCGCACCTGTACGAAAACCTCGCGACGTTCTGCGAGCAGCGCCATCCGCGTTACGAAGTACTGTTTGGCGTCGCGTCGGCGGCCGATCCGGCCGTCGCCGTGGTCGAACGGCTGCGCGCCGATTACCCCGAGTGCGACATCACGCTCGTGATCGATGCGCGCGTGCACGGCAAGAACCTGAAGGTCAGCAACCTGATCAACCTCGCCGAACGCGCGAAATACGGCCGCATCGTGATCGCGGACAGCGACATCGCGGTGACGCCCGATTATCTGGAGCGCGTGACGGCACCGCTCGCCGACGTGTCGGTCGGCGTCGTCACGTGCCTGTATCATGCGCGCAGCGTCGGCGGGTTCTGGACGCGAATCGGCGCGCAGTTCGTCGACGCCTGGTTCGCGCCGTCGGTCCGGATCACGCATCTCGGCCGCTCGAGCCGCTTCGGCTTCGGCGCGACGCTCGCGCTGACGCGCGACACGCTCGACCGGATCGGCGGTTTTCCCGCGCTGAAGGACGAACTGGCCGACGATTTCTGGCTGGCCGAGCTGCCGCGCCGCCTCGGGCGCCGCACCGTGCTGTCGGAGGTCGAGGTCGCGACCGACGTGATCGAGCCGTCGTTCGGGCCGCTGTGGCACCGCGAGACGCGCTGGCTGCGCACGATCCGTTCGCTGAACCCGGCCGGTTTCGCGTTCCTGTTCATTACGTTCACCGTGCCGTGGCTCGCGATCGGCGCGGCGCTCGCGCTGCGCCTCGACGGAACCTTCGCCGGCTCGCTGGCGGGCGGGGCGGCCGTGGTGGGCGCGTTCGGGCGGCTCGTGCTGCACGCGCGCGGCGAGGACGGCTGGCGCGCATTCTGGCGCGACTTGCCGCTCGTCGCGGTGCGCGACACGCTGCTCGCGCTCGAGTGGCTCGCGGCCGTGTTCGGCACGCATGTCGTGTGGCGCGGCGCGAGGATGACGGTCGTCGGCGGCGAGCGCGCGACGGCGGCCGTGGAAGCAGTGGACGGCCGCTAGGGCCGTTCCGGTCGAACCCGGCCCGAGGGCCGACACGCGCTGCGCGGCGAGGCCGCGCGGCGCGACATGACAGAGAGGCGGGCGCCGGCTGGGCGGCCCGCGGTTTTTTTGACTGAATCGTTGTAACGAAACGAACTATGCAGGCTACCGGAGCATTCATGAAAACGCTGTTCTTGCAGGCCCCTTCGTATGACGGCTTCGACGGCGGAGCCGGCTCGCGCTATCAGGCGAAGCGCGAAATCCGTTCCTTCTGGTACCCGACGTGGCTCGCGCAGCCGGCCGCGCTCGTGCCGGGCAGCCGCGTCGTCGACGCGCCGGCCGACGGCCTGTCGGTCGAGGAAACGCTGAGGATCGCCAACGACTACGATCTCGTGATCATCCACACGAGCACGCCGTCGTTTCCGACCGACGCGATGTTCGCGCAGGATCTCAAGAAGATGAAGCCGTCGATGCTGGTCGGCATGGTGGGCGCGAAGGTGATGGTCGATCCGCACAATTCGCTCACGGCGAGCGAGGCGATCGACTTCGTGTGCCGCGAGGAATTCGACTACACCTGCAAGGAAATCGCCGAAGGCAAGCCGTTCCCCGAGATCAAGGGCTTGAGCTGGCGCGCGAAGGACGGCTCGATCGAGCACAACGAAGCGCGTCCGATCCTCGAGAACATGGACGAACTGCCGTTCGTCGCGCCCGTCTACAAGCGCGACCTGAAGATCGACAACTACTTCATCGGCTACCTGAACTACCCGTACGTGTCGATCTACACGGGCCGCGGCTGCAAGTCGCGCTGCACGTTCTGCCTGTGGCCGCAGACGGTCAGCGGCCATCGCTACCGCACGCGCTCGGTCGAGAACGTGCTCGCGGAAGCGAAGTGGATCCGCGACAACATGCCGGAAGTGAAGGAACTGATGTTCGACGACGACACCTTCACCGACGACCTGCCGCGCGCCGAAGCGATCGCCATCGGCCTGGGCAAGCTCGGCATGACGTGGTCGTGCAACGCGAAGGCGAACGTGCCGTACAAGTCGCTCAAGATCATGAAGGAAAACGGCCTGCGCCTGCTGCTGGTCGGCTTCGAATCCGGCGACGACCAGATCCTCGTGAACATCAAGAAGGGCGTGCGCACCGATTTCGCGCGCCGCTTCAGCGCGGACTGCAAGAAGCTCGGCATCAAGATCCACGGCACCTTCATCCTCGGCCTGCCGGGCGAGACGCAGGAGACCATCAAGAAGACGATCGAGTACGCGAAGGAAATCAATCCGCACACGATCCAGGTCTCGCTCGCCGCGCCGTATCCGGGCACGACGCTCTACAAGCAGGCCGTGGAAAACGGCTGGATGGAAGAGAACAAGACCATCAACCTGGTGAGCAAGGAAGGTGTGCAGCTCGCGGCGATCGGCTACGCGCACCTGTCGCGCGACGAGATCTACCATCACCTCGAGCAGTTCTATCGCCAGTTCTACTTCCGTCCGTCGAAGATCTGGGAAATCGTGCGCGAGATGCTGACGAGCTGGGACATGATGAAGCGCCGCCTGCGCGAGGGCGTCGAATTCTTCCGCTTCCTGCGCGCGCACGAGGCGTAAACCGTGGCGACGCAGCGGGCGGCGCGGGCGCTGATCTTCACCGCGGACGACTTCGGGCTGCACCCGCGCGTCAACGCGGCAGTCGAACGCGCGCACCGCGACGGCGTGCTGAACGCCGCGAGCCTGATGGTCGGCGCGAGCGCCGCACCGGATGCGATCGAGCGTGCGCGGCGCCTGCCGTCGCTCGCGGTCGGCCTGCATCTCGTGCTCGCGGATGGGCCGGCCACGCTGCCCGCGCATGAGATTCCCGCGCTCGTCGGCCCCGATGGGCGGTTCGGCGACGCGATGGCGAAGGACGGCTGCCGCTTCTTCTTCCTGCCGCACGTGCGGGCGCAGTTGCGCCGCGAGATTCGCGCGCAGTTCGACGCGTTCGCGGCGAGCGGCCTGCCGCTCGACCACGTGAACGCGCACAAGCATTTCCACCTGCATCCGACCGTGCTGTCGCTGATCATCGAGATCGGCCGCGACTACGGGTTGCGCGCGGTGCGGCTGCCGTACGAGACGAGCGCGCCCGCGCTGCTCAAGCCGTGGATCGCGCTCGTGCGCGCGCGGCTCGACCGGGCGGGGCTCGCGCACAACGACTACGTGGTCGGGATCGAGCATACGGGCGCGATGGACGAGGCCGTGCTGCTCGACGCGCTGGCCAAGCTGCCGCCGGGCGTCGGCGAGATCTACTGCCATCCGGCCGAGGCCGGCGACGGCCCGATCACGCCGACGATGGCCGGCTACCGTCCGGCGGACGAACTCGATGCGCTGCTGTCGCCGCGCGTCGCGGCCGCGCTGAAGGCCGCGGGCGTCGCGACCGGCGGCTTTGCCGACGTGTTCGGCCAGCTCGCGGCGCAGCGCGGCGGGCTGGCGTCGCGCGCACCGGGAGCGCAGCCGTCATGATCAAGTGGATCAAATGGCTCGGCTGGCCGCTCGGCATCGGCATCCTGCTGGCGCTGGGGCTGCACGAAGGCATCGGCGACGTGTCGCAGATGCTCGCGCGCGCCGGTTACGCGCTGCTGTGGCTCGTACCGTTCCACGCGTTGCCGTTGCTGCTCGACGCCTACGCGTGGCACCTGCTGCTCGACAGGCGCTCGTCGCTGCCGTTCCTCTGGTGGATCGCGACCGTGCGCGAAGCGGTGAACCGGCTGCTGCCGGTGGTCGGGATCGGCGGCGAGCTGGTCGGCATCCGGCTCGCGCGCTGGCAGGTGCCCGACGCGAGCCGCGTGACGGCGTCGGTGATCGTCGAGGTGCTCGTGACGATCGTCGTTCAGTACGCGTTTGCCGCGCTCGGCCTCGTGCTGCTGCTCGCGACGACGGACAACATGGGCGGCGGCACGATCGGCCTCGCGCTGCTGCTGACGCTGCCGCTGCCGGTGCTCGGCGTCGTGCTGATGCGCCGCGGCGGGATCTTCCATGCGATCGAGCGTTTCGCGGGCCGCCTGCTCGGCGATTCGCACCGGCTGCTGCAGGGCGTCGACGGCAAGCGGCTCGACGCCGACATCGATGCGCTGATGTCGCGCACGGGCCTGTTGTTCAGCGCGTTCTTCTGGCAGCTGGCCGGCTACGTGCTCGGCGCGCTCGAGATCTACTGGGCGCTCGCGCTGCTCGGCCATCCGGTGTCGATCGGCGGCGCGATCGCGATCGAGGCGATGACGCAGGCCGTGCGCCATGCGGCGTTCATGGTGCCGGGTGGCCTCGGCGTGCAGGAGGCGACCGTCGTGCTGCTCGCGCAGATGTTCGGCGTCGATCGCGAGACGGCGCTGTCGCTCGCGCTGGTCAAGCGTGGCCGCGAGGTGCTGTTCGGCTGCCTCGCGCTCGGGTCGTGGCAGCTTGCCGAACTCGTGCGCACGCGCCGCAGCATCGGTGCGCCGCCGGCCGTGCCGCGCGCGCCGCAAGCGACGGGCCGCGTGGCGGAAACCGAATCCGAAACCGAAACGATGCATTGACCACGAGACGGGCCGCGCGCCCGTCTCGCGCTTTTGGCGTCGCGCGGGTATCCTTGCCGCGTGTTTTCTCGACGCGCATTTCTTCCGATGAATTTCCGTTTCCGGCTGCTCCCCGTGACGATGCTGGCCGCCGCGCTGGCGCTGACCGGCTGCGACGACAAGCAAGGCAACCTCGACGTGCAACGTATCAGGGACTTCTTCAACGCGATCAAGCCCGCGCCGCTGCTGCTGAAGGGGCTGAAGGCCGGCGAATCGACCGAGGCCGACGTGCGCGGCACGATGGGCAAGCCCGAGACCGAGCGCGACTTCACCGACGGCTCGAAGCGTCTCGAATACCCGCGCGGCCCGATGGGCAACCAGACGTGGTTCGTCGACCTCGATGCGAACGGCCGCTACACGGGCGCGACGCAGGTGCTGACCGCCGAGAATTTCGCGAAGGTGCGCCCGGGGATGAACGAGGATGAGGTGCGCCGCCTGCTCGGCAAGCCCGGCGACATCGCGCAGTATCCGCTCAAGCCCGAGACGGTCTGGAGCTGGCGCTGGCTCGAGGACGGCGTCAACACCGACGCGTTCTTCAACGTCCATTTCGGCCCGGACGGGCTCGTCTACACGACTTCGCGCTCCGACATCCTGAAGGGGCGGTAAGCCCGACCGTCTTCGGCGCTATATCGAAAAAGCGACCGGAAAATTGCAAAAAGTCCGCTTCCCCGGCCGTTATCCGGTTGTCAGGGAGCGGCTTTTTTCCTTTTGAAACAGCGGTGTAGGTCGCGGTTGAAAATGATGGGGCGGATTGTTGCGACGCAGCAATCACGTGCCGGGTGATTTGAGGCAATCAATTTCGCTTGCGACTATCCGCGTCAGCCCGGCGCGGGACAGGCAGACGCGTCGGCATCCATTCCAACTCTGGAGACGCGCGTGTTCCTTTACGGCTTTGGTCCTGTCCTCTGGGCCGGCACCGTGCAGACCATCGAGCTGTCGGTGCTGTCGCTCGCCACTGCGGTGGCGCTGGGGCTGATCGGCGCGGTGGCGAAGCTGTCGCACAACCGGGTGCTGCGAGCGATCGCGACCGGTTATACGACGCTGATCCGCTCGGTGCCCGATCTCGTCCTGATGCTGCTGCTGTTCTACAGCATCCAGATCTGGCTGAACCAGTTCACCGACTTCGTCGGCTGGGACCAGATCGACATCGACCCGTTCGTGGCCGGCGTGCTCACGCTCGGCTTCATCTATGGCGCGTACTTCACCGAGACGTTCCGCGGCGCGTTCCTGTCGGTACCGCGCGGCCAGCTCGAAGCCGGTGCGGCTTACGGGATGAGCGGGATGCGCGTGTTCGTGCGGATCATGTTTCCGCAGATGATGCGTTTTGCGCTGCCGGGCATCGGCAACAACTGGCAGGTGCTCGTGAAGGCCACCGCGCTGGTGTCGATCATCGGTCTCGCGGACGTCGTGAAGGCCGCGCAGGACGCCGGCAAGAGCACGTTCAACATGTTCTTCTTCATCCTCGTCGCGGCGCTGATCTATCTCGCGATCACGACCGTTTCCAACCTCGTGCTGATCCAGCTCGAGAAGCGTTATTCCATGGGCGTGCGGCACGCAGAACTATGATCGAGATCCTCCAGGAATTCGGCCAGGCGTTCCTTTACTGGGACGGCCAGCGCCTCTCCGGCCTCGCGGTGACGCTGTGGCTGCTCGTCGCGTCGATTTCGCTCGGCTTCGTGTGCGCGGTGCCGCTCGCGGTCGCGCGCGTGTCGAAGAACAGGTGGGTGTCGACGCCGGTGCGGTTCTACACGTACGTGTTCCGCGGCACGCCGCTCTACGTGCAGTTGCTGCTGCTGTACACGGGCATGTACAGCCTCGAGTTCGTGCGTTCGCACTCGCTGCTCGACGCGTTCTTCCGCAGCGGCTTCAACTGCGCGATTCTCGCGTTCGCGCTGAACACCTGCGCGTACACGACCGAGATCTTCGCGGGTGCGATCCGCGCGATTCCGCACGGCGAGGTCGAGGCGGCGCGGGCATACGGGATGTCGCCGTTCACGATGTACCGCCGCGTGATCCTGCCGTCGGCGCTGCGTCGCGCGCTGCCGCTGTACAGCAACGAGGTGATCCTGATGCTGCACGCGACCACCGTCGCGTTCACGGCGACCGTGCCGGACATCCTGAAGGTCGCACGCGATGCGAATTCCGCGACCTACATGGCGTTCCAGTCGTTCGGAATCGCCGCGCTGATCTATCTTGCGGTATCGTTCGCACTCGTCGCGGCGTTTCGCCGCGCGGAGCGCCACTGGCTCGCGTATCTCGCGGCCGCCCGTCATTGATTCACTTCGAGGAGAGCCAGTTGGCCGAGATCACTCAAACGAGCGCGTCCGCTTCCACCAAGCTTGCCGCGGTCGACATTCACAAGCGCTACGGCGACAACGAGGTGCTCAAGGGCGTATCGCTGAACGCGAAGGCCGGCGACGTCATCAGCATCATCGGCGCGAGCGGCTCGGGCAAGAGCACGTTCCTGCGCTGCATCAATTTTCTCGAGCGGCCGAATGCGGGGCAGATCGTCGTCGACGGCGAGACCGTGCGCACGAAGACCGACCGCGCCGGTGCGCTCGAAGTCGCCGATCACAAGCAGCTTCAGCGCATCCGCACGAAGCTCGCGATGGTGTTCCAGCACTTCAACCTCTGGGCGCACTTGAACGTGCTCGAGAACGTGATGGAAGCGCCGGTGCACGTGCTCGGCATTTCGAAGAAGGAAGCCGAGGAGCGCGCGCGCGAGTACCTGGAGAAGGTCGGTTTGCCGCCGCGCGTCGAGAAGCAGTATCCGTCACATCTTTCCGGTGGCCAGCAGCAGCGCGTGGCGATTGCGCGCGCGCTGGCGATGCATCCGGACGTGATGCTGTTCGACGAGCCGACGTCGGCGCTGGACCCGGAACTGGTGGGCGAAGTGCTGAAGGTGATGCAGAAGCTGGCCGAGGAAGGCCGCACGATGATCGTCGTCACGCACGAGATGGGTTTCGCGCGCAACGTGTCGAATCATGTGATGTTCCTGCATCAGGGGCGGACCGAGGAAGAGGGCGATCCGAAGGAAGTGCTGGTACGCCCGCAGAGCGAGCGGCTGAAGCAGTTCCTGTCGGGCAGTCTCAAGTAACGCGACAGGGCGGGTTTCATACGTGGTACCGGTGTCTCGTCCCGCAGGCGCCACCCGCACGATGCAGGTGGCGATCGTTGCATTGCCGCCCGTGTCGATGTCGGGCGTGGGTCCGATCGTCGATGCGCTGAACCTCGCGAACGAGATCGACGGGCGGCTGCTGTATCGCTGGCAGGTGTGTTCGTGGGACGGGCGGCCGGTGCCGCTTGCCGGCGGTGCGCAGTGGCATGCCGATGCGGCGTTCAACGATGCGATCGCATGCGACTGGGTCATCGTCGTGTCGGAGCGGTTTCAGCAGTTTGCCGACTATCGGTTGTTTCTCGCGAGTCTCGCGCGGGTCGGGCAGCGCACGCCGCTCGTGACCGGAATTCATCATGGCGTGTGGTGGCTGGCGATGGCCGGGCAGCTTTCCGGGTACCGGGTGAGCGTGAACTGGGAGACGTATCAGCAGTTCGCCGAACAGTTCGAGCGGTCGATCGTCACGCAGCAGATCTTCGAGATCGACCGGGACCGCGCGACGTGCGCGGGTGGGCAGGCTACCGTGGATTTCATGCTGGCCATGATTGGCCGGGAACATGGGGCGGACCTCGCGGAGCGGATTGCCGATGCTCTCGGGGTCGGGACTTTGCGGAGCGGCGAAGAGCGGCAGCGGATTCCTTTTGTGACTGCGCCGGGCGAGCGGCATCCTCGGTTGAACGATGCGTTGCTGCTCATGGAAGCCAATGTCGAGGATCCGTTGACGACCGACGAGATCGCCGAACTCGTCGGCGTTTCACGCCGGCAGCTCGAGCGGCTCTTTCGACAGTATCTCGGGGCGATGCCCTCGAAGTATTACCTCAACCTCCGGTTGCTCAAGGCCCGGACTCAGTTGCAGCGGACCAGCAAGTCGGTTGTGCAGGTTAGCCTCGCCTGTGGGTTTTCTTCCGCTGCGCACTTTTCCAACGCGTACCGCGAAAGGTTCGGGGTCACGCCTCGGGAGGATCGGCGAGCGTGGCTCGAGAAGCAGACCGGCGGGGGCAGTGAACCACGGGGTGGGGCGCTCGTCGAGCGCGGGAAGGATTGATTTCAGGTTTTTTGCGGTGTGCTTGCCTTTTTCGTCGTGAAGCACCTGTGATCTTGTCGGTCTATTAGCGTCGCCCCTGCGCGGGGCGGCGGTCACTTTTCTTTGTCTTGCCAAAGAAAAGTAACCAAAAGAAAGGCGCCCGGAAAACGCATGACTTCCCGGTGCCGTGGTCCCCGGAGTGGACACCGCCTAAGTGTCCGCGCCAGTCAGGAGACCGGAGTGGTTCGAGCAATGGTTCTGACGCCACTCCCTACCCAACAGAGCGGTATACCGCCCGCCAGCTCCATCCTCGCTTCGCTCGGCTGCAAGGTACCTCCCGTCGCGTTTCATGCGCTTGCTGCTTTTGCCCGCGCTGATCAGCAAATCGACACTCTTTACTCACACCATTCGTACCTGTCGGACTGCTTGTCATCGGTACTTGTTTGATAACGACCGTGGCCGTGTGTTTTCGTGATTGATTGCTGCGTCCCTTTTTCCTGCGAACGCGTGTGTCCTTGATTTGCTGAATTCGGGGTACTTGCGCGCGCGATTGCCGGGAGGATTGACCTTATGCGCTACTGGAGCGGGTGTACCGGTCGGCCGAGCGAAGCGAGGGCGGAGCTGGCGGGTGGTATACCGCTCTGTTGGGTAGGGCGTGGTGTCAGAACCATTGCTCGAACCACTCCGTGTTCCTGACTGGCGCGGACACTTAGGCGGTGTCCACTCCGGGGACCACGGCACCGGGAAGTCATGCGTTTTCCGGGCGCCTTTCTTTTGGTTACTTTTCTTTGGCAAGACAAAGAAAAGTGACCGCCGCCCCGCGCAGGGGCAACGCTAATAGACCGACAAGATCACAGGTGCTTCACGATCACAGGTGCTTCACGACGACAGAGGCAAGCACACGCCCCCCAAGCCGCAAAACCAGCAACGCTTCCACGAAACCACCCGCCCGGAGAGAGGGCAAAATAAAGCGCACTATCCGCTTCCGATAGAACCCGTCGCAATTCCGCAAGACGCTTGCGTCACCCTTACCTAAACTTGATCCTGTTGAACCCTCTTACGAAACCGAAAGGAACGACCATGACGACCTCGACCGTGACCCGCCAGACATTCGACGAAGTGATGGTGCCGGTATTTTCTCCCGCGCCGTTCGTGCCGGATCGCGCAGAGGGCTCCCGCGTGTGGGACACGGCCGGCCGCGAGTACATCGATTTCGCGTGCGGCATCGCGGTGACGTCGCTCGGCCACGGCCACCCGGAACTGCTGAAAGTCCTGGACGAACAAAGCCGCAAGCTCTGGCACATCGGCAACGGCTACACGAACGAGCCGGTGCTGCGCCTCGCAAAGCGCCTCGAATCGCTGACCTTCGCCGACCGCGCGTTCTTCGCGAACTCGGGCGCGGAAGCGAACGAAGCCGCCCTGAAACTCGCACGCCGTGTCGCGTTCGACCGCCACGGCGCCGACAAGGCGGAAATCATCTCGTTCGTGCAGTCGTTCCACGGCCGCACGTTCTTCACGGTCAGCGTCGGCGGCCAGCCGAAGTACTCGGAAGGCTTCGGCCCCGTGCCGGCCGGCATCACGCACCTGCCGTACAACGACATCGAAGCCGCGA
Source organism: Burkholderia sp. COPS (assembly GCF_019425585.1). Lineage (NCBI taxonomy): Bacteria > Pseudomonadati > Pseudomonadota > Betaproteobacteria > Burkholderiales > Burkholderiaceae > Burkholderia > Burkholderia sp. COPS. The sequence goes on from NZ_WIXR01000016.1 coordinate 104,793, forward strand.
AAGCCGCGATCGGCCCGCAAACCTGCGCAGTGATCGTCGAGCCCGTGCAAGGCGAAGGCGGCGTGATCCCGGCCGATCCGGCATTCCTGAAGGCACTGCGCGAAGCCTGTGACGCGAACGACGCACTGCTGATCTTCGACGAAGTGCAAACGGGCGTCGGCCGCACGGGCCAGTTCTACGCGTACATGGACACGGGCGTCACGCCGGACATCCTCACGACCGCCAAGGCGCTCGGCAACGGCTTCCCGATCGGCGCGATGCTGACGACCAACGAACTGGCCGCGCACTTCAAGGTCGGCGTGCACGGCACGACGTACGGCGGCAACCCGCTCGCATCGGCGATCGCCGACAAGGTCGTCGAACTGATCGGCGACCCGGCACTGCTCGAAGGCGTGCGCGAACGCAGCGTGCGCCTGAAAGGCGCGCTCGAGCGCATCAACGCACGCTTCGGCATCTTCAAGGACGTGCGCGGCAAGGGCCTGCTCGTCGGCGCGGAACTCACCGCCGCATTCGATGGCCGCGCGAAGGACTTCGTCACCGCGGCAGCAGAAAACGGCCTGATCATGCTGATCGCCGGCCCGAACGTGCTGCGCTTCGTCCCGTCGCTGGTGATCCCGTTCGACCTGCTCGACGAAGGCGTCAAGCGCTTCGAGAAGGCCGTCGAACAAGTGCTCGCCGCCCAGGAAGCCACCGCGCGCTGATCGGCGCACCCATCGCAGACAGGAACGACGATGCTATTTGTTCGCCCCGGCAAACTCACGGATCTCGACGCGCTCGCGCACATGGCGCGCACCGCGCAACCGGTCCTGCACTCGCTGCCGCACGACCGCGCGGCGCTCGAAGCGCGCGTGGCGCTCTCGGAGGATTCGTTTCGCGCGGACGTCGACTTCGCCGGCGAGGAGTTCTATCTCTTCGTGCTCGAGGATTCGTCGACGGGCAAGCTGCTCGGCACGGCGAGCATCGTGGCCGCGGCCGGTTACTCGGAACCGTTCTACGCGTTCCGCAACGACGCCCTGATCCACGCGTCGCGCGAGCTGCACGTGAACCGCAAGATCCACGCGCTCACGATGTCGCACGAGCTGACCGGCAAGAGCCGGCTCGCGGGCTTCTACGTCGATCCGTCGCTGCGCGGCGACGCGGCCGCGCACCTGATCTCGCGCGCCCGGATGATGTACATCGCCGCGAACCGCCGCCGCTTCACGCCGGAAGTGTTCACGCTGCTGCTCGGCGTGAGCGACGACACGGGCGCGTCGCCGTTCTGGGAAGCGGTGGGCCGCAAGTTCTTCGGCCGCAACTTCACCGACGTCGACATCGCGTCGGGCGGCCGCAGCCGCACCTTCATCGCGGAAGTGATGCCGGCGTATCCGCTCTACGTGCCGCTGCTGCCGGAAGCCGCGCAGCGCGTGCTCGGCGAGCCGAACCAATCGGCACTGCTCGCCTACGACATCCATCTCGAGGAAGGCTTCGAGCCCGACCGCTTCGTCGACATCTTCGACGCGGGCCCGGTGCTCACCGCGCAGGTCGACCGCACCGCGTGCGTGAAGCACGGCACGGAGCGCGTCGTGCGCGAGGCCGCGCACCAGCAGGGCGACGTTGCGTACATGGTGTCGACGGGCAGCGGCGAATCGTTCCGCTGCGTGCTGGCCGACCTGCCGGGTGATGCGGCCGACGCGCCGCTCGCCGGCGACGTGCGCGCGGCGCTCGATGTGAAGGATGGCGATGTCGTGCGCTGCGTGCCACTGCACCGCCGCGACGATGAAGATTTGAAGGGAGACGCAGCATGATCGTCGTTCGGGTCGTACAAACGGGCGACGTCGACGCGCTCGTGTCGCTCGCGAAGGAAACCGGGCCGGGCCTGACCACGTTCAAGCCCGACCGCGACGCGCTCGCCGCGCGCATCGAGCGCACGCGCCGCACGCTCGAGGGCGAGGCAGCGCCCGGCGAGGCCGGCTACTTCTTCGTGATGGAAGAATCGAAGACGGGCGACATCGCGGGCGTATGCGGGATCGAGTCGCAGGTCGGCCTCGAACAGCCGTTCTACAACTACCGCGTAAGCACGGTCGTGCACGCGAGCCAGGAGCTCGGCGTGTGGACGCGCATGCACGCGCTGAACATCTCGCACGACCTGACCGGCTACGCGGAAGTGTGCTCGCTGTTCCTGAGCCCGCGTTATCGCACGGGCGGCGTGGGCGGCCTGCTGTCGCGCTCGCGCTTCATGTTCATCGCGCAGTTCCGCGAACGCTTCCCGGAACGCATCTGCGCGGAACTGCGCGGCCACTTCGACGAAGACGGCACGTCGCCGTTCTGGCGCGCCGTCGGTTCGCACTTCTACCAGATCGATTTCAACGCGGCCGACTACCTGAGCTCGCACGGCCGCAAGTCGTTCCTCGCGGAACTGATGCCGCGCTATCCGGTGTACGTCGACCTGCTGCCGCAGGACGCGCAGGACGCGGTTGGCCTCACGCACCGCGACACGCTGCCGGCCCGCAAGATGCTCGAGGCGGAAGGGCTGCGCTACCAGAACCACGTCGACATCTTCGACGCGGGCCCGGTGCTCGAATGCCACGTGAACGACCTGCGCACGGTGCGCGAGAGCGTCGTCGTGCCGGTCGCGATCGGCGTGCCCGACGCGCAGGGCGACCATCCGCCGACGTCACTCGTGTCGAACACGTCGCTCGCCGATTTCCGCGTCGGCGTCGCGCCGGGCGTGGTCGCGAACGGCTCGTTCGTGCTGTCGGCCGACGATGCCGCCGCGCTCGACGTGAAGGCCGGCGATCCGGTCCGCGTGCTGCCGCTCAAAGTCAAACAGGGATAAACGAATCATGACGGAACTCTTCATCGACGGCGCCTGGGTCGCAGGCTCGGGCCCCGTGTTCGCTTCGCGCAACCCGGGCACCGACGAGATCGCGTGGCAGGGCGAAAGCGCGTCGGCGGCCGACGTCGACCGTGCGGTCGCGAGCGCGCGTCGCGCATTCGCCGGCTGGTCGGCGCTCGACTTCGAATCGCGCTGCGCGATCGTCAAGCGCTTCGCCGCATTGCTCAACGAACGCAAGGAAGCGATCGCGACCGCGATCGGCCGCGAGACGGGCAAGCCGCTGTGGGAAGCGCGCACCGAAGTCGCGTCGATGGCCGCGAAGGTCGGCATTTCGATCCAGGCCTACCAGGAACGCACCGGCGAAAAGCGCCAGGACATGGCCGACGGCGTCGCGGTGCTGCGCCACCGCCCGCACGGTGTCGTCGCGGTGTTCGGCCCGTACAACTTCCCCGGCCACTTGCCGAACGGCCATATCGTGCCCGCGCTGATCGCCGGCAATGCGGTCGTGTTCAAGCCGTCGGAGCTCGCGCCGGGCGTCGCGCGCGCGACGGTCGAGGTGTGGCAGGAAGCCGGGCTGCCGGCCGGCGTGCTGAACCTCGTGCAGGGCGAGAAGGACACGGGCATCGCGCTCGCGAATCACCGGCAGATCGACGGGCTGTTCTTCACCGGCAGCTCGGACACCGGCACGCTGCTGCACCGGCAGTTCGGCGGCCGTCCGGAGATCGTGCTCGCGCTCGAGATGGGCGGCAACAATCCGCTCGTGATCGGCGAAGTCGAGGACATCGACGCGGCCGTCCATCACACGATCCAGTCGGCGTTCCTGTCGGCCGGCCAGCGCTGCACGTGCGCACGCCGCATCTTCGTGCCGCAGGGCGCGTTCGGCGACCGCTTCCTCGCACGCTTCGCCGACGTCACGTCGAAGATCACGGCCGACGTGTTCGACGCCGATCCGCAGCCGTTCATGGGCGCGGTGATCTCGGCGCGCGCGGCCGCGAAGCTCGTCGACGCGCAGTCGCGCCTGATCGAGCAGGGCGCGAAGCCGATCATCGCGATGACGCAGCGCGATCCGCGCCTGGGCTTCGTGAACGCGGCGATCGTCGACGTGACGGGCGTGGCGAACCTGCCGGACGAAGAACACTTCGGCCCGCTCGCGCAGATCGTCCGCTACGCGACGTTCGACGAAGCGATCGAGCGCGCGAACGACACGGCATTCGGCCTGTCCGCCGGGCTGCTCGCCGACGACGCGCACGCATGGGACCACTTCCGCCGCACGATCCGTGCGGGGATCGTCAACTGGAACCGTCCGACCAACGGCGCATCGTCCGCCGCGCCGTTCGGCGGCACTGGCCGCTCGGGCAACCATCGCCCGAGCGCGTACTACGCGGCCGACTATTGCGCGTATCCGATGGCGTCGGTGGAAAGCACGCAACTGACTTTGCCCGCGAGCCTGTCGCCGGGCCTGCACTTCTGATCGAGGGAACGACGATGAACGCACAAGAAGCCAATTTCGACGGGCTCGTCGGCCCGACCCACAACTACGCCGGCCTGTCGTTCGGCAACGTGGCGTCGCTCAACAACGAGAAGTCGGCCGCGAACCCGAAGGCCGCCGCGAAGCAGGGGCTGCGCAAGATGAAGCAGCTTGCGGATCTCGGCTTCGCGCAAGGCGTGCTGCCGCCGCAGGAGCGGCCGTCGCTGCGCCTGTTGCGCGAGCTCGGCTTCTCGGGCAAGGACGCGGACGTGATCGCGAAAGCCGCGAAGCAGGCGCCCGAACTGCTCGCCGCCGCGAGCTCGGCATCGGCGATGTGGACCGCGAACGCGGCCACCGTCAGCCCGTCGGCCGACACGAGCGACGGCCGCGTGCACTTCACGCCGGCGAACCTCTGCAGCAAGCTGCACCGCGCGATCGAACACGAAGCGACGCGCCGCACGCTGTCGACGCTGTTCGCCGATCCCGCGCACTTCGCGGTGCACGAAGCGCTGACCGGCACGCCGGCACTCGGCGACGAAGGCGCGGCGAACCACACGCGCTTCTGTGCCGAATACGGCAAGCCGGGCATCGAGTTCTTCGTGTACGGCCGCGCGGAATACCGCCGCGGCCCCGAGCCGAAGCGCTTCCCGGCACGCCAGACCTTCGAGGCGAGCCGCGCGGTCGCGCATCGCCACGGGCTCGCCGAAGAAGCGACGGTGTATGCGCAGCAGGACCCGGACGTGATCGACGCGGGCGTGTTCCACAACGACGTGATCTCGGTCGGCAACCGCGACACGCTGTTCACGCACGAGCGCGCGTTCGTCAACAAGCAGGCGATCTACGACACGCTGACCGCCGCGCTCGACGCACGCGGCGCGCGCCTGAACGTGATCGAGGTGCCCGAAGCGGCCGTGAGCGTGAACGACGCGGTCACGTCGTACCTGTTCAACAGCCAGCTGCTGTCGCGCGCGGACGGCTCGCAAGTGCTCGTCGTGCCGCAGGAATGCCGCGAGAACGGGAACGTCGCGGCTTATCTCGACGAACTCGCGGCCGGCAACGGCCCGATTCACGACGTGCTCGTGTTCGACCTGCGCGAAAGCATGAAGAACGGTGGCGGCCCGGCGTGCCTGCGCCTGCGTGTCGTGCTCAACGACGCGGAACGCGCGGCCGTCACGTCGAACGTGTGGATCAACGACACGCTGTTCACGTCGCTCGACACGTGGATCGACCGGCACTATCGCGATCGCCTCGCACCGGAAGACCTCGCCGATCCGGCGCTGCTCGACGAATCGCGCACGGCGCTCGACGAGCTCACGCAGATCCTGCGCGTCGGTTCGCTGTATGACTTCCAGCGCTGAGGCACGGATGCCGGCCAACGTGCTGCTCGACGACTTCCTCGCGTTCACGCTGGCCGGTAGCGCGCCGTCCGTGACGGACGGCACCTGCGCGGCCGGCGCCGTGCGCTGGTCATGGCGCGGCGACGGTCTGCTCGCGCTCGAACCGGCCGCGGCCGCCGGCGCGGCGCGCCCGAGCGTGCTCGTGTCGGCCGGCGTGCACGGCGACGAAACGGCGCCGATCGAGTTGCTGTCGATGCTCGTGCGCGATCTCGCATCGGGCGCGCTGCCGCTCGCATGCCGGCTGCTCGTCGTGCTCGGCAACGTGCCGGCGATGCGTGCCGGCGAGCGTTATCTCGACGACGACCTGAACCGCCTGTTCAGCGGCCGTCATGCGCAGGTGCCCGCCAGCCGCGAAGCTCCGCGCGCCGCGCAGCTGGAAGCGGCCGCCGCCGCGTTCTTCACGGACGCGCCGGCCGGCGCCGCGCGCTGGCACATCGACATGCATGCGGCGATCCGCGCGTCGGTGTTCGAGCAGTTCGCACTGCTGCCGCACACGGGCACGCCGCCGACGCGCACGATGTTCGAATGGCTCGGCGACGCGCGCATCGCGGCCGTGCTGCTGCATACCGCGAAGGGCAATACGTATTCGCATTTCACGGCCGAGCACTGCGGCGCGCTCGCGTGCACGCTGGAACTCGGCAAGGTGCGCCCGTTCGGCCAGAACGACCTGACGCGCTTCGCACCGGCCGATCGCGCGGTGCGCCAGCTCGTGTCGGGCGCGGGCGGAGATGCGGTCGCGCAGGGCGATCATCCGCCGCTGCCGCGCGTGTTCACGGTGATCGACCAGATCACGAAGCAGAGCGATGCGCTGGAGCTGTTCGTCGCGGCCGACGTCGCGAACTTCACCGCGTTTGCACGCGGCACGGTGCTCGCGCAGGACGGCGACTACCGCTACACGGTGACGCACGACGAGGAACGGATCGTTTTTCCGAACCCGACCGTGAAGCCGGGCCTGCGCGCGGGCCTGCTCGTCGTCGACACGACGCGCGAGACGATCGCGGCGCTCGTTTGAGCGCATGTCCCGACCGGCTGCCGATTGCGCTGCCGCGACGGCACGGCCCGTGCCTGACCCGCAACCCGTCGGTATCCCGTCGTCGCCCGCATGCCGGGGCCGACGGCATGCACCCCCCGGCTTGCGTATTTGCGACACCGTTTTGCAAGTTCGGCGGATCGCCTGACCGGCGCCGCGCGCGCAGCGCAGCATCGCGCGACGTCGCCCGCTTTGCCATATCGGGCCGCGCGGATTGGTACAATCGCGGCCTTGCGGCTGTTGCGCCGCATCACGGCGTGGCATCGCGATTGTCGTGGTCATCCGACCCTGCAATGATGCAAGCGCCCGTAGTTCCGGAACATTCGAGTATCGAGGAGAGCACCTGATGAAGTTGGATTGGCGTAAAGTGGCCGCGCATGCGGTGGTGGCGGCATCGGCGGTGGCGGCAGGCAACGCGGTTGCCGCGGATCTGAAGGAGATCCGGTTCGGCGTCGAGGCCTCGTACGCACCGTTCGAATACAAGACGCCCGACGGCAAGCTGACCGGCTTCGACATCGACATCGGCAACGCGGTGTGCGCGAAGCTGAAGACGAAGTGCGTGTGGGTCGAGAACGACTTCGACGGGCTGATCCCGGCGCTGCAGGCGCGCAAGTTCGACGCGATCAACTCGGACATGACGATCACCGACCAGCGCAAGCATGCGATCGCGTTCACCGATCCGATCTACACGATTCCGAACCAGCTGATCGCGAAGCAGGGCAGCGGCCTGCTGCCGACCCCGCAATCGCTGAAGGGCAAGCGCGTCGGCGTGCTGCAGGGCACGATCCAGGAAGCGTACGCGAAGAAGAAGTGGGCGCCGGCAGGTGTCGAGGTCGTGCCGTACCAGACGCAGGACCTGGCCTACGCCGACCTGAAGTCCGGCCGTCTCGATGCGACGTTCCAGGACGCGGAAGCCGGTTCGAAGGGCTTCCTTGCGAAGCCGCAAGGCCAGGGCTTCGCGTTCGCGGGCGGTACCGTGAGCGACGCCGAGATCCTCGGCTCGGGCGTCGGTTTCGGCCTGCGCAAGAACGACGCGGCGTTGAAGACCGCGCTCGATCAGGCGCTGAAGGACCTGAAGGCCGACGGCACGATCGACAACCTCGCGAAGAAGTACTTCAGCGTGCCCGTGACGCTCAAGTAAGCGTTGCGTTCGATCGCACGATGCAAGCAAACCGGCCGCTCATGCGGCCGGTTTGCTTTTGCAGGCGGGAAAGGGAGGAAAGCGGCGGGGGGGGCCGCCGCGTCACGCCGGAAAGAACCGGCCCAGTTCGCGTGCGAGCTCGTTGAGCACGCCCATCTCCTGCTGCGTGATCTTGCGCGCGGGCTGCGCGCCGGCCCAGTCGCCGTACAGCAGCGCGACGGTCGTCGTGCCGACGCGCACGGGCAGCAGCACGAACGCGCGCGTGTCGTCGAACGCGTCGAGATACCACGCGGGCAGGCGCTTGAGCATCTTCGGCTCCCGTGCCTGCTCGATGAAGATGCCGACCGAGTTCGAGATCGCGAGATGAAACACGTCCGGCTCGAAGCGCTCGTCGAAGCGCAGCCGGTCGAGCATCGTATCGACGCCGGGGCCGAAGCCGAGGCGCGCGGCGAACATGCCGTCGTCGTGACGCACGAACATCACGGTGCGCGTGAACGCGAGGCCGGCCAGCAGGCTTTCCGACGCGAGCGCGAGTACCGGCGTCAGCACGTGCTCGGACGGCAGCGCGCGCAGGTCCGCGAGGCCGGCTTCGAGGCATGCCTCGGGCTCGGCCTGTGCGCGCGCGATCGCATCGGCGTTCGCGCGCAGCTCGACGATCTCGCGCATCATGGTGTCGCTCGCTTCCTCGCGCGCGAGCCGCTCGGCGATCTCGACGAGCGCGTCGGGTTCCATGCCGAGTTCCGCGCCGTAGTGCTGCGCGAGCGCGGCGATGCGCGCGTCGCGCTGCGGGCTCGCGGGCATCACGAGCGCACCCGCGACGTCGGTCGAGCAGCGGCTGATCTCGCGCAGCCAGCGGACGCGCTCGGTCGGGCCGTCGTCGGACACCTCGCCCGCATCGAGGTCGTCCTCGTCGTGGCCGAACGCGTCGCTGCGGACCACGTGGTCGTGGTCGGCCATCCCCGCGCGGATCACGTCGGGCAGCCGCCAGCGCGCGGCCGCCTCGAGCCCGATCTCGTCGAAACCGACACCGAGCACGTCGATGCAGGCGGCCGCTTCGTCGCCGTTCAGTTCGGCCGCGCGGCGGCGGATCCGGTCCCATTCGCTGTCGAGATAGCAGACCACGAGCAGCTTGCCGACCTGGCGCATCAGCGTGCAGACGACGGCTTCCTCGCCCGCGCGCAGCTCGACGCGTTCGGTGAGCTTGCGTGCGACGCAGCCGGACAGCAGCGCGCGGTTCAGTTCGAGCTTCGCGTCGATGCGCCGCGGCGTACTGTGGTGGAAATGGTCGACGAGCTTGAGCCCGACGACCAGGTGGCCGACGGCATCCATGCCGAGCACCATCAGTGCGCGGGTCACGGTCGTGATGTTGCCGCCGAACGCCATGTACATCGCGGAATTCGCGAGCCGCAGTACTTTCTGCGTGAGTGCGAAGTCCGACAGCACGACGCGCACGAGCGCGGTGAAGTCGAGGTCGTCGTTCTTCATCGCGGCCATCGTCGCGCGCAGCGATTCCGACAGCAACGGGAAATCGCCCCGTTCGTTCATCCGGGCCCACAGCTTGTCGAGCAGCGCGGTGCGGGGCAGGTGTTCGGTGATTGACATACGGATCTGTCCGGTTCGCCGCGCGTCAGGCGGCGGCGTGCAGGTGCAGCTGATGGGCCTCGAAGCGCCGCGCAAGCTCCTCGGACGGCAGCGCCTGGCAGACGAGCCAGCCCTGGATATGGTTGCAGCCCATTTCCGTCAGCAATTCGCGCTGCGCCTCGGTCTCGACGCCTTCCGCGACGAGCTCGAGATCGAGCGTCTGCGCGAGGCCGACCACGGCCGACACGATCGCGCGGTCGTTGCGCGAGGTCAGCAGGTTCTCGACGAAACTGCGATCGATCTTCAGCTTCGCGAGCGGGAAGCGCTGCAGATACGCGAGGCTCGAATAACCGGTACCGAAATCGTCGATCGCGAAGCGGATGCCGAGATCGGTCAGCTCCTCGAGCAGCCCCTTCGCCTGCGCGGGATCGTGCATCAGCAGGCTTTCGGTGATCTCGAGCACGATGCGGCGCGGGTCGATGCCCGTCAGCGCGATCGCCTCGCGCACGCTTTGCGTGAAGCGCGGGTCGCGGAACTGCTGCGGCGACACGTTGACCGCCACGTACTGCAGCGCGAGCCCCTGGCGATCCCACGCGACGAGCTGCATGCACGCGGCCTTGAGCACCCAGTTGCCGAGATAGTTGATCAGGCCGATCGATTCGGCGAGCGGAATGAAGGTCGCCGGCGGCACGAGGCCGTGCACCGGATGGCGCCAGCGGATCAGCGCCTCGACGCCGACCACCGCGCCCGACTGGCTGCGCGTGATCGGCTGGAAATGGAGCGAAAACTCGCCGTTGCGCACGCCGTCGTACAGGTCGGCCTCGAGCTTCAGCCGTTCGGCATCCGCCGGGTCGTCGACGGGCGCGTGGAACGCGAGCGCGTTGCCGCCCGACGCCTTCGCCTGCGCGAGCGCGTGGTCGGCACGGCGCAGCAGCGGGCTGTGGTGCTGCGCGCGATGCGGGGCGGCACGCTCGTCAGGGTAGAGCGCGATGCCGATGCTCGCGGACAGGTGCACGGTCTGCCCCTGGTACACATAGGGCTGGCGCACCGCGGCCTGCAGCCGGCGTGCGAGTGCATCGGCGGCATTGCTCGCCTGCGCGCGGTCCGGCGCACTGAGCACGACCGCGAACTTGTCGCTCGCGACGCGCGCGAGCTGTTCGTTCTGCGTGACGAGCGCCTTCAGCCGCTGCGCGGTTTCGCGCAGCAGCGTGTCACCCGCGTCGTAGCCGAGCGCGCGGTTGATCCGCTGGTAATCGTCGAGGTCGAGCAGCAGCAGTGCCGCGCAGGTGCCGCCTTCGTCGGCGGCCTGCTGCGCGCGCATCAGAGCGGGCACGAGCGCGGACAGGTTGTCGAGGCCCGTCATCGGGTCGTGGTGCATCTCGTAGGTCAGGCGCGCCTCGAGCGCGCGCCACGACGACACGTCGAACGCCGCGATCGCGAACCCGTCGACGCCATGGTGGCGGCTCTTGAACGCGCGGATCTCGACGTCGAGCGGGTAGGTCAGCGATTTCACGATGCACATCGTCGCCTTCTCGACCTGGCCGGAACGCGCGGCGCGCGCAAGCAGGCCTTCGAGCGCCGCGGTATCCTGTTCGGCGATCAGGTCGCGTAGCGTCAGCGTGTGCAGGTAGTCGCGGTGGTAGCCGATGAAGCGCAGGCTTGCGTCCGACACGTAAAGAAAACGCAGTTCGCGGTCGACATGGGCGAGGAAATCCACCGTGCCAACCGTCTGTTCCAGCCAGTTGCGTACGGAGTCGTCGCGTCGCGGGGCGCCGGCGCGCGCGGGCATCAGCGCGCCGCCCGACCAGGCGAAGCGGCGCAGCGTATGCAAGGCGCTGCGCCAGGAGCCCTTGCGTGACGTCTGTTTCCTGTTGGCTTCCATGTTTCTCGCTGACGTGAAGGGCTGGAACCGGTTGTCCGGAAGGAATAACGGCAGACTGTGCGGAATCTTTAACGGGCCGGGCGCGGATGGCGCTGCCGCGGCTCCGAATCGGCCACGCAAGTGTTCGACAGGCGAACGCCCGCGTGACCCACATCGAGGCTGACTTTATAAGAAATGAGGATGCAGATGAAGCGAAAACTGTTGCTGGGCGCCGCCGTGGCGGCGCTGGTGGCCGGTCATGCACTGATGGCGCAGGCGGAACTGAAGCCGGGCGCCGCGGCGCCCGATTTCACGACGCAGGCGTCGCTGGGCGGCAAGACCTACACGTACACGCTCGCGGACGCGCTGAAGCAGGGGCCGGTCGTGCTCTATTTCTACCCGGCCGCGTTCACGAAGGGCTGCACGATCGAGGCGCACGCGTTCGCGGACGCGGTCGACCGTTACAAGGCTTACGGCGCGACGGTGATCGGCGTATCGGCCGACCAGATCGACACGCTGACGAAGTTCTCGGTGAGCGAGTGCCGGAGCAAGTTCCCGGTCGCGGCCGATCCGGACGCGAAGATCATCCGGGAATACGACGCGAAACTGCCGGCGATCGACCGTGCGAACCGCGTGTCCTACGTGATTTCACCGGAAGGGAAGATTCTCTACGAATACACGAGCATGTCGCCCGACAAGCACGTCGAAAACACGCTCGCCGCCGTGAAGGCGTGGGCCGACGCCCATCCGAAGCAGTAAACGTGAACCGGGGAACCGCATGCGCCAAGCGTCGAGGCGGCCCGTCGTGCGGGCCGCCGGTACGGATCGACGCGCCGCCGCGCGGCGGCGCGCGTGAGGGCGCTAAGCGCGCAAGGCCTGCTCGATCGGCACGCTGCCGCCGACGAAGCCGACGATCTTGCGCGAGATGCCGAGCTTGATCGCCTCGATCGCGGCCCAGGCGACATCCTGGCGTGACACGGGCGGGGCGCCGTCGAACCACGCGTCGGTCAGTGCGATCTTGCCGACGCCCGGATCGTCCGTGAGCGGGCCGGGGCGCAGGATCGCGTAGTCGACGCCCGACGCGATCACCCGATCGTCGCCTTCGCGCTTCATCTGCGAATAGTGGCGCAGCGCGTCCGGGCCGAGTTCGGGCCGGTACGCGGACAGCGAGCTGATCACCACGAGCTTCTGCGCGTTGTAGGCCAGCGTGTATTCGGCCGCACGGGCGACCGCGTCGCGGTCGACCTGCTCCTCTTCGGCCGCGCCTTCCGATTCGGCCGAGCCGGCTGCGTAGATCACGTGCGTGATGCCCTGGAATGCGTGCGAGAAATCGTTCGTCAGATCGGCCTCGACCACCCGCGCGCCCGCCAGCGCATAGCCGTGCCGGCGCACGAGCGCCGTGACCTCGAACTCCGGCTGCTTGAGCAGCAGATCCGCGCAGGCCTGGCCCGTTCGGCCGGTCGCGCCAATCAGCAGTACCTTCGTCGTCATGAAACCGCTCCTTGCTCGATGCGTCGTCCTCCCAGATAGGGACGGACGACCGATAACTCAAGTGTAATGTCGATTTGCCCGTGCGGCGGGTGTGTATTAAGGGGCGTACCGGCGACGGGCCTTCCTGCGGTCATTCGTTCACACGGATGCGGGAATGACGCGCCGACCGGCTATCATGTGCGCGATGCATTTTTCGCCGCTATGTCATACAACGCAGCGGCCCACCGGTTGGAGTACACATGGCATTACCCCTGGACAACGTCAGCATGGCCGTGTTCTGCGACTTCGAGAACGTCGCGCTCGGCGTGCGCGACGCGAAGTACGAGAAGTTCGACATCAAGCCCGTGCTGGAGCGCCTGCTGCTGAAGGGCAGCATCGTCGTGAAGAAGGCCTATTGCGACTGGGATCGCTACAAGGGCTTCAAGGCGTCGATGCACGAAGCGAGCTTCGAGCTGATCGAGATTCCGCACGTGCGCCAGTCGGGCAAGAATTCGGCCGACATCCGGCTTGTCGTGGACGCGCTCGACCTCTGTTACACGAAGTCGCACGTCGATACGTTCGTGATCATCAGCGGCGATTCGGATTTTTCGCCGCTGGTGTCGAAGCTGCGCGAGAACGCGAAGAAGGTGATCGGCGTCGGCGTGAAGAAATCGACGTCGGACCTGCTGGTCGCGAACTGCGACGAATTCATCTTCTACGACGATCTGGTACGTGAGCAGCAGCGCACGCTCGCGAAGCGCGAACAGCAGCAGCGCGCGGGCAACGGCGGCGCGAAGCGGTCGGACGAGCCGTCGGCGTCGCGCAAGCACGACCTGGACGCGCGCAAGGCCGAGGCGATCGCGCTGGCCGTGGAGACGTTCGACGCGCTCGCGTCGGAGCGGGACGACGTCGGCAAGATCTGGGCGTCGGTGCTGAAGAGCGCGATCAAGCGTCGCAAGCCGGATTTCAACGAGTCGTACTACGGATTCCGCGCGTTCGGCAACCTGCTCGACGAGGCGCAGGCGCGCGGCCTGCTCGAAGTGGGGCGTGACGACAAGTCGGGCGCGTTCGTGTCGCGGGCACGCCAGTCGGCGGCCGCGGAGCAGGTTGTGCAGGCCGGCGAAGGCGGGGCCACACACCACGGCGGCCACCACGGCGCGCGCGCGGCGGAGCCGGCGCGGGCCGGCCGCGAGCCGCGACGTCGCGAGCAGCGGGCGGACGCCGTCGTGCACGAAACGGTGCAGGTCGACGCGGACGACGCGGCGATGGCCGAATCGGCCGGAGCCGCCGAAATCGCGGCAGTCGTGCCGGCTGAAACGACCCAAGCCGTGGAAGCGGTGGAAGCAGCCGAGGCGCACGGCGACGCGAAGGATGGCCGCAAGCGTGCGCGCAAGAGCGCGGCGAAGAAGACCGGCGCGAAGAAGGGCGCCGCCGCGAAGAGCGCAGGCCGTGAGTCGGCCGGGCGGCCGGACGACGCCGGGCATGGCGCGGCGAAGCACGGCGGCGACCAGCACGCGCACGGCAAGCATGCGGGCGACACGCATCGCGACCCGGAGCAGGGCGACATGTGGCCCGCCGCGGTGACGCACGCCGAGCCGTCGGCCGGCGACGTTGGCGGCGAGGTGGCTGCCGCGCCGGCCGAGGCGGCTGTCGAGGCGCCCGCCGAAGCCAAGCCGAAGAAACCGGCCCGCAAGGCGGCGCCGCGCGCGCGGCGTCCGCGCAAGACGGCGGCAGCGGCCGAGTAATGGTCGTGTAATGGTCGAGTAGTGGCCGAGGTAACGGCCGAACAACGGCCGAGCCGGGTAATGGCCCGGTAACGGCCGCCGGCCGGGTGTCGTCCGAAGCAGGTCGGCACGCGGGCCGGTTTCTCGCAGTGCAACAGCGGCCGGCGCAATGCCGGCCCTTCAGCCGAGCTGACCATTCAGCGCATAAGGCTGCGTCATCACTTCGAGGAAGTGGCCGTCCGGATCGTCGAAATACACGCCGCGGCCGCCGTTGTGGCGGTAGATGTCATCGGGTTGCCGCTTCGCGGGATCGGCCCAGTGCGGCAGCCCGCGCTCGCGGATGCGTGCCAGCACGCGATCGAAGGCGGCTTCGTCGAGCAGGAACGCGTAATGCTGCGACCGGATGTCCCCCGCCTGTTCGTAGAAATCGAGCGACACGCCGTTGTCGAGCGGCACGACCAGCATCGCGCCGAACGGCGTCGGCGGCGGCAGTTCCAGAAGCTCGGTGAGGAAGCGGCTCGACGCGCGCTTGTCGCGACACCAGACGATCGTATGGTTGAGCTGGACGTTCATGGCGTGTCCCCGTGAAGGGTCCCGCGGTGGGCATGGACTCACGATAGCCGATCGCTGCCGATGCGCAAGCGCGGCAAGCGGCCGCCCGGCGGGCGGCCGCTTCCATCACTCCCCGGCGACGGCCGGCCCGCCGGAATTCCCGCGGCGGTTGCGCCGCTTCTCGGCCCAGACGCGGAAACGGTCCATGTACAGGTAGACGACCGGCGTCGTATAGAGCGTCAGCACCTGCGACACGATCAGGCCGCCGGCGATCGCGATCCCGAGCGGCGCGCGCAGCTCGGCACCGTCGCCGCTGCCGAACGCGAGCGGCAGTGCGCCGAACAGCGCGGCCATCGTCGTCATCATGATCGGGCGGAAGCGCAGCAGACACGCCTCGTGGATCGCGTCGAGCGACGATTTGCCGTAGTTGCGCGTTTGGTCGATCGCGAAGTCGACCATCATGATCGCGTTCTTCTTCACGATACCGATCAGCAGGATCACGCCGATCAGCGCGATGATGCTGAACTCGGTCTTGAACAGCAGCAGCGCGAGCAGCGCACCGACACCGGCCGACGGCAGCGTCGACAGGATCGTGATCGGGTGGATGTAGCTCTCGTACAGGATCCCGAGCACGATATAGACGGCCAGCAGCGCCGCGAGGATCAGGATCGGCTGGTCGTTCAGCGACTGCTGGAACGCCTGCGCGGTGCCCTGGAAGCTGCCGACGATCGTCGGCGGCACGCCGACCTGCGCCATCGTCTGGTAGATCACCTGCGTCGCCTGCGACAGCGACACGCCGGGCGGCAGGTTGAACGAGATCGTCGTCGCGACGAACAGCCCCTGGTGGTTGACCGACAGCGGTGTCGTGCTCGGCCCGAACGTCGCGATCGCCGACAGCGGGATCATCGTCGACTTCGACGTCGACACCGACGCACCCGACGACGCGCTCGACTTGCCGCTCGCCGCGATCGCGTTGAGCGCCTGGTTGCGCGCGGAGTCCGACGCGATCGCCGCGGCGCTCTGCGCGGCCGTGCCGGCGCTCGACGTGCCGGCCGACGTCGCGACGTAGGTGCCGGCCGCCGCGTTGGTGGTCTGCGAGCCGTTCGCACTGCCGCCCGACGTGCTGACCCACACCTGGTTCAGCATCTCGGGGCTCTGCCAGTATTTCGGCGCGACTTCCATCACCACGTGGTACTGGTTCAGCGGGTTGTAGATCGTCGAGACCTGGCGCTGGCCGAATGCGTCGTACAGCGTATTGTCGATCTGCGCGGGCTTGATGCCGAACCGCGCGGCCGTCGCGCGGTCGATCGTCACCATCGCCTCGAGGCCGCCTTGCTGCTGGTCCGAATTCACGTCGGTCAGCTCGGGACGCTTCTGCAGCGCCTCGGTCAGGATCGGCCCCCACTTGTACAGGTCGGCGCTCGAATCGCCGAGCAGCGTGAACTGGTACTGCGCGTTGCTCTGCCGGCCGCCGACGCGGATGTCCTGTGCCGCCTGCAGGAACGTGCGCGCACCCGCGACGTCCGCCAGCGGCGGGCGCAGTTGCTGGATCACCTGGTCGGCCGTCAGCTTGCGCTCGGTACGATCTTTCAGCGTGACGAACATGAAGCCCGAGTTGGTCTGCGTGCCGCCGGTGAAGCCCGCGACGCTCTTCACGTTCGGGTTGCCCTGCACGATCCGCATCATCTCGGAGAACTTCAGCTTCATCGCCTGGAACGACGTCGACTGGTCGGCCTGGATGCCGCCGATCATCAGCCCGGTGTCCTGCTGCGGGAAAAAGCCCTTCGGCACGACGACGTACAGGTAGGCGTTCAGCACGATCGTTGCGACGAGCGTCAGCAGGATCAGCAACGGCCGGCGCAGCGCCCACGACAGCGAGCGTTCGTAACCGCGCTGCATGCGGCTGAAACAGCGTTCCAGGAATCGCGCGAAGCGGCCTTCGCTCTGCGGTTCGTGCGACTCGGGGAGCAGGCGCGCGCACATCATCGGCGTGACGGTGAGCGACACCGCGAGCGACACGGCGATCGCAAGCGACAGCGTCAGCGCGAACTCGCGGAACAGGCGCCCGACGATGCCGCCCATCAGCAGGATCGGCAGGAACACCGCGACGAGCGAAATGCTCATCGACAGCACCGTGAAGCCGACCTCGCGCGCGCCGTCGAACGCGGCCTGCATGCGCGACTTGCCGTTCTCGATATGCCGCGAGATGTTCTCGAGCACGACGATCGCATCGTCGACGACGAAACCGGTCGCGACGATCAGCGCCATCAGCGACAGGTTGTCGATCGAGAAGCCGAGCAGGTACATCGCGCCGAACGTGCCGACGATCGAGATCGGCACCGCGACGCTCGGGATCAGCGTCGCGCGCCAGTTGCGCAGGAACAGGAACACGACCATCACGACGAGGCTGATCGCGATCAGCAGCGTGTGTTCGGTGTCCTTCAGCGACGCGCGGATGGTGGTCGAGCGGTCGAGCACGGGCGTGACCGTGATGTCGGCCGGCAGCGACGCGGTGAGCTGCGGCAGCGCCGCGCGCACGCGGTCGATCGTATCGATGATGTTCGCGCCGGGCGAGCGGTAGAGGATCACGAGCACCGCGCGCTTGCCGTTCGACAGGCCGAGGTTGCGAAGATCCTCGACCGAATCGACGACGTCGGACAGGTCGGACAGCCGCACGGCCGCGCCGTTGCGATACGCGACGACGAGGTCGCGGTATTGCGACGCCTCGGAAGCCTGGTCGTTCGTATAGAGCTGGTAGCGCTGCGGGCCGAACTCGATCGCGCCCTTCGGCGCGTTGGCGTTCGCGGAGGCGAGCGCCGCGCGCACGTCCTCGAGGCCGATCCCGTAGTGGAACAGCGCCTGCGGCTCGAGCTCGACGCGCACGGCCGGGTTCGCGGAGCCGCTCACCGACACCTGGCCGATCCCGTCGATCTGCGACAGCGACTGCTGCAGCACCGTCGACGCGGCGTCGTACAGCTTCGCGGGCGACGAGGTTTCCGACGTCAGCGACACGACCATGATCGGCGAGTCGGCCGGGTTGACCTTGCGGTAGGTCGGGTTGCTCTTCAGCGCGGCGGGCAGGTCGGCGCGCGCCGCGTTGATCGCGGCCTGCACGTCGCGGGCGGCGCCGTCGATGTCGCGGTTCAGCCCGAACTGCAGGATGATCCGGGCATTGCCGACCGTGCTCGTCGACGTCATTTCGGAGACGTCGGCGATCGAGCCGAGGTGCCGCTCCAGCGGGCTCGTCACGCTGGTCGCGACGGTCTCGGGGCTCGCGCCGGGCAGCGACGCCTGCACCGAGATGGTGGGGAAGTCGACCTGCGGCAGCGGCGACACCGGCAGCTTGACGAACGCGAACAGGCCCGCGAGCGCGACGCCGATCGCGAGCAGCGTCGTCGCGACGGGGCGCGTGATGAAGGGGCGCGACAGGTTCATGTCGGCACTCGCTGGGCCGCCGCGTGTTCCGACGGATGCGTTTTCGGGAGATGGGAGGGCTGCGCCCCCCCACGCGAACGAAGTGAGCGTGAGGGTCGTGTCATTTACGCATCCGTGCGCGAGCCGGCTTGCGGGCCGTGGCGCTCGAACCAGCCGCGCACGCGGCGCGCGAGCGAGTCGAAGCCGAGGTAGATCACGGGCGTCGTGAACAGCGTCAGCACCTGCGACACGATCAGGCCGCCGGCGATCGCGACCCCGAGCGGCTGGCGCAGCTCGGAGCCCGCGCCGGCGCCGACGATCAGCGGCACCGCGCCGAGCAGCGCGGCGAGCGTCGTCATCAGGATCGGCCTAAAGCGCAGCAGGCACGCCTGGTAGATCGCCTCGCGCGGCGGCTTGCCTTCGACACGTTCGGCCTCGAGCGCGAAGTCGATCATCATGATCGCGTTCTTCTTCACGATACCGATCAGCAGCACGATGCCGATGATCCCGATGATGTCGAGGTCGTGCCCGGTGATCATCAGCGCAAGCAACGCGCCGACGCCGGCCGACGGCAGCGTCGACAGGATCGTGATTGGGTGGATGTAGCTCTCGTACAGCACGCCGAGCACGATGTACATCGTGACGACCGCCGCGAGGATCAGGAACAGCTGGTTCGACAGCGATGCCTGGAACGCGAGCGCCGCGCCCTGGAAGCGCGTCTGGAACGACGCGGGCAGACCGATGTCCTTCTCGGCGGCGTCGATCGCCTTGACCGCCTCGCCGAGCGACGCACCCGCCGCGAGGTTGAACGAGACGGTGGTCGACGGGAACTGCGACAGGTGCGCGACCAGGAGCGGCGACGGCCGTTCGTGGAACGACGCGATCGACGCCAGCGGCACCTGGCCGCCGCCCGCCGACGGCAGGTAGATGTCGTTCAGCGATTGCGCGTAGTGCTGCTCCTTCGGCTCCGATTCGAGAATCACGCGGTACTGGTTCGACTGCGTGAAGATCGTCGACACGATGCGCTGGCCGAACGCGTCGTACAGCGCGTTGTCGACGGTCGCCGGCGTGATGCCGAAGCGCGCGGCGCTCGCGCGGTCGATCTCGATGTAGACGGACTGGCCGTTGCTCTGCAGGTCGGTCGCGACGTCGGCGAGCGACGGCTCCTGCTGCAGCCGCGCGACGAGCTTCGGTACCCAGGTCGCGAACTCTTCCGAGTTCGGGCTCGTCAGCATGAACTGGTACTGCGTCGGGCTGACGGTCGAGTCGATCGTCAGATCCTGCACCGGCTGCATGAACAGCGAGATCCCGGTGATGTTCGCGACGCGCTGCTGCAGGTCGCGGATGATCTGCGCGGCGGTTTCGGTGCGTTCGTCGCGCGCCTTCAGGTTGATCAGCATCCGGCCGCTGTTCAGCGTGATGTTGCTGCCGTCGACGCCGATGAACGACGTGAGGCTCACGACGTTCGGATCCTTCAGGATCTCGGCCGCGAGCGTCTGCTGGCGCTCGGCCATCGCGCCGTACGAGATCGACTGCGGCGCCTGCGTGATCGCCTGGATCACGCCGGTGTCCTGCGCGGGGAAGAAGCCCTTCGGCACGTACACGTACAGCAGGCCCGTCAGCGCGAGCGTCAGCAGCGCGACGACGAGCGTCGAGCGCTGGCGGTTCAGCACCCATTCGAGCGCGACCGCGTAGCGCGCGATCACCCAGTCGATCGCCTGGTGCACGCGCGCCTCGAAGCGGTGGCTCTCGGGCGGCGGCGAATGGCGCAGCAGCTTCGCGCACATCATCGGCACGAGCGTGAGCGACACGATCGCCGAGATCACGATCGTCACCGCGAGCGTGATCGCGAATTCATGGAAGAGGCGCCCGACCACGTCGCCCATGAACAGCAGCGGGATCAGCACCGCGATCAGCGACACCGTCAGCGAGATGATCGTGAAGCCGATCTGCTTCGAGCCCTTCAGCGCGGCCTCGAGCCCCGATTCGCCTTCCTCGACGTAGCGCGCGATGTTCTCGATCATCACGATCGCGTCGTCGACGACGAAGCCGGTCGCGATGGTGAGCGCCATCAGCGACAGGTTGTTCAGCGAGAAGCCGGCCATGTACATCACCGCGAGCGTGCCGATCAGCGACAGCGGCACCGACAGGCTCGGGATGATCGTCGCGTAGATGTTCGCGAGGAACAGGTACATCACGAGCACGACGAGCCCGACCGCGACCAGCAGCTCGAACTGCACGTCGCGCACGGCGGCGCGGATCATCGTCGTACGGTCGGTGACGATCTGCACGTCGAGCGCGGCCGGCAGCGTTTCCTGCAGCTTCGGCAACTGCGCCTTGATCGCGTCGACGGTCGCGATCACGTTCGCGCCCGGCTGGCGCTGCACGTTCAGGATGATCGCGGGTTCCGAATTCACCCACGCGCCGAGCTTGGTGTTCTCCGAGCCGGCGACGACCGTCGCGACGTCGGTGAGCATCACCGGGCGGCCGCCCTTGTACGCGACGACCGCGCTGTTGTATTGATCGGCGCTCGTGAGCTGGTCGTTCGCGTTGATCGTGTACGCGCGCGTCGGGCCGTCGAAGTTGCCCTTCGGCGTGTTCACGTTCAGGTTCGAGATCGTCGTGCGCAGGTCGTCGAGGTTCATCCCGTACTTCGCGAGCGCGGTCGGGTTCGCCTGGATCCGCACGGCCGGGCGGTTGCCGCCCGACAGGCTGACGAGGCCGACGCCCGCGATCTGCGAGATCTTCATCGCGAGGCGCGTGTCGGCGAGGTCCTGCACCTGCGTGAGCGGCAGCGTCTTCGACGTGACGGCGAGCGTGATCACCGGCGCGTCGGCCGGGTTGACCTTCGCATAGATCGGCGGGGCGGGGAGGTCGGACGGCAGCAGGTTGCCGGCCGCGTTGATCGCGGCCTGCACTTCCTGTTCGGCGATGTCGAGCGGCAGGTCGAGCGAGAACTGCAGCGTGATCACGGACGAGCCGGCCGAACTCTGCGACGACATCTGGTTCAGCGACGGCATCTGCCCGAACTGCCGTTCGAGCGGCGCGGTGACCGACGAGGTCATCACTTCCGGGCTCGCGCCCGGGTAGAAGGTCTGGACCTGGATCGTCGGATAGTCGACTTCCGGCAGCGCGGCGAGCGGCAGGAAGCGCAGCGCGACGAGACCGGCCAGCATGATCGCCGCCATCAGGAGGGCGGTGCCGACCGGCCGGAGAATGAAAAGGCGGGATGGATTCATCGAGCGGCCCGCGCGTTACTGGGCCGCGGGGGCCGCTGCCTGCGACGCGCCGTGCCGGTGTCCGCCGCGCTGGCCGCCGGCGCCCGATGCACCCGACGCCGCACCGGCGCCGCGCGCGCCCGACGCGCCTTTCGGCTTGTCGGCCGGGATCGAGATCTTCGCGCCTTCGCGCAGGCGGTCGGAGCCGTCGGTCACCACGCGTTCGCCGAGCGACACGCCGCTGACGATGCTCGTGCGTTCGCCGTCGACCGGGCCGACCGTGACCTTGCGCACCGTCACCGTGTTGTCGGGTTTCACGACGTAGACGAACTGGCCGATCGAGCCGGTCAGCACGGCGGAGGTCGGCACGATCGTCGCGTTGCGCATCACGTCGACGAGCAGCCGCGTGTTCACGAACTGATTCGGGAACAGCATGCCTTCCTTGTTATCGAAGTTCGCGCGCAGCTTGACCGTGCCCGTGCTCGTGTCGATCTGGTTGTCGAGCGTCGCGAGCGAGCCCGTCTCGAGCGGCACCGTGTTGTTGCGGTTGTACGCGGTGACCGACAGCTTCTGGCCCGCGTTCACCTGCTTGAGGATCTGCGGCAGGTTGTCTTCCGACGTCGTGAAGATCACGCTCATCGGCTGCAACTGCGTGATCACGACGATGCCGTTGGTATCGCCCGGCGTCACGTAGTTGCCGGGGTCGACCTGGCGCAGGCCGACGCGGCCCGACACCGGCGCGGTGATGCGCGCATACATGAGGTTCAGCTTCGCGGAATCGATCGCGGCCTGGTCGGTCTTCACCGCACCTTCGTATTGCTTGACGAGTGAGGCCTGCGTATCGACCGTCTGCGACGCGATCGAATCCTGCGACAGCAGCGTCTGGTAGCGCTTCAGGTCGAGGCGGGCCGTCGCGAGCAGTGCCGCGTCGCGCGCATGCGTGCCTTCGGCGTTCTCGAGCGCGACTTGGTACGGGCGCGGGTCGATCTGCGCGAGCACGTCGCCTTTCCTGACGATCTGGCCTTCCTGGAACGAGACCGACTGCAGGTAGCCCGACAGCTGCGTCTTGACCGTCACGTTCGCGAGCGGCGTGACGGTGCCGAGCGCGGACAGCACGATCGGCATTTCGCCCTGCGTCGCGGTCGCGACCTGCACGGGCTGCGGAATGTTCGCCATCGCGGCGGGGCCGCCTCGGCCGCGGTGGCCGCCGCCACCAGCGGCGCTTGCACCCGCGCCCGTCGCGGCACTGCCGGCCGCCGGCGTGCGGTTCCACGGGTGCCACCACAGCAGGCCGCCGATGACGACGACCGCGAGCGCCCCGGCCATCAGCGTGCGGCGCGGGCGTCGTGCGGCGGGAGACGCGGGGTCGTTCGAAGGAGGCGTGGGCTTTTGTTCGTTATCCATCGTGTTCTGTCAGGAAGACGGCGCGGCGTGCCGGAAATCAGACTGCTGGGCTGCGCGTGGGCGGGCGGTGCCGGGAGGGGGCGCCCGGCTCGGTCCGGGGCCCCGCCGGCCTGCGCGGGAAAAGAGCGGTGCGCACCGCGAAGGCGGCGCGACGATGGGCATGATCCTACGTCCCGTCCCCGTTACAGTCCAGTGGACTATCTTTCAACGGGTTACGGTCGTTACAGAACGCAATTGGACGATGACGAATCGATTACACGGCGTGCCGCCGGGCCGGTGCGCCGCCGATCTCGCGGGTGATTTTCGCGATGCATTCGTGCAGCGCGGGTACCACGTGTTCGTGCAGCCATTCGGGCGGGCACTGGTGCGACGCGCCGCCGCAATTCACCGAATAGCGCTGCCCCGACGGGCCGACGAAACCGGCCGCCACCGCATTCAGGCCCTCGCGCCATTCGCCGATCGCGATCGCGCAACCGTCGCGCATCGCGTCGTCCAGCGCGGGGGTCAGGCGCGCGGACACGTGCGGCCAGTCGTCGCCGGCCGTGGTGCGCAGCGACTCGAGCAGCAGGCGGCGTTCGTCGTCCTCGAGTGCCGCGAGATACGCACGGCCGACCGCGGTGCGTGCGATGTCCATCCGCGAGCCGATCTCGAGACGCGTGACGAGCACGGCCGAGCGCGGCCGGATCACGTCGATCGCGACCATGTCGAGCCGGTCGCGCACCGCGAGGTGCACGGACAGCGACGTGCGTTCGGCCAGCTCGATCATGAACGGCCGCGAGCGCGCGCGGATGTCGAAGTTGCGCAGGAAGCCGTGGCTCAATTCGAGCACCGACGCGGTGAGCACGAAGCGCTCGCTGTCGGGCAACTGGAACAGGAAGCCGGCGCTGACGAGCGTCGCGGTGATGCGCGAGACGGTCGGCTTCGGGATGCCGGTCAGTTCGGTCAGCTCGCGGTTGCTGACGGGCGCGTCGGCAGCCGCGATGCGGCGCAGCACCGCGAGGCCGCGGGCGAGGGCGGTGATTTCGTCGGGCGAGGATTCACGGTCCCGCGACGCGGGAGGGGTTACAGTGGTCGACACGAGGGATTCTCTCTATTTCCGAAACTCGATTTCAATTTTGTTGGTTTTGTAGGACTATTGTCAAAGGATGCATGTTCCGTGGGTGAACCGGTCATGGGATGAGATTTTACGAGTTCACCCTTGGTTTATTAGGAAAACGCTCAAATGAGCGTTGCCAGAAAGTGCATGAACCGGTGCAAATACCGCTTGACTTGTCGGGCGGAAACGGAAAGAATGTCTCACGTTTTCGAAACATCGTTTCAAGAGTTTAACCGGCAACGATGTTTCGCGCAGTCTCTCAGGTTCTAGCACGGCCCTCGGAATGGCTAGAACTTTTTTAGCGCCACGGTCTCCGTGGCGCTTTTTTTTGCCCGTTTTCCTGCTCGCCCGCCCGGACGCGTCAGGCCCGTATTATCCCCCGATCGTCGAAACCCCCCGTTTTTACCCGCGCGGCGTCTGCTCGCGCGTGCGCCTGACGCGATTCGCACGCGCAAAAAAAAGCGCGATGTCCGCACTGGGCATCGCGCATCAAACGGCGTGGAGCGCCGACGAATGATCGGTGATGAAGAAAGGGACGTTCGGTCAGGGACGCCCGGTCAGGGACGCCCCCGGCCGGGCACCCGGCCGGCGGGCGGCGCCTCCTCGCGCGGCCCGGTCAGGCCTTCGCGAGCTTGATGCTGGTCTGCTCGGCCGTCAGGTAGCCGACGCTCGCGCCGAAGCGGTCCTTGAAGTTCGCGCGCACGAGCGGGTCGAGCGTCGGCTTGACCTTGTCGTGCAGCGGCGATTCCCAGTCGCCCGCGTGCTGGAAGTTGCTCATGATGTACGTCCAGCCGTTGATCTCGTCGACCGCGTGCAGGCCCGTCGATTCCGCGCCGGCCGGGCACGACAGCACGCGCACCAGCGACTTCGTGTCGACGTTGTAGGCCCACAGGAAGTTGTTCACGTGCATGCCCGAGTCTTCGCCGATGAAGAGCGTGCGCAGCTTTTCGGAGAACTTCAGGTTGTCCGGGTTCGCGATCTTGTCCGGGTTCGCGAGGTTGCCGAGCCCGTCGGCCGCGGCGAGATCCTCGCCGACGAGCGCGGCCGGCGCGCCCATGTCGACCGGCACCCATTCGCTGTCGATCGCGCTGCCCGTCGTGTCGCGCTGGCTGCCCTTCAGGTTCAGCGCATAGACGGCGCCCGCGGCGATCTTCTTGTCGACCGCGACGTCGCGCGACGCCGCATTGCCCTTGACCATCGACGTCTCGATCCGCGACATCGCCGTGTAGACGATCTTGTCCTTCGCGTTCACGGTCGTGCCTTCGAGCTTCGTGAAGCCCATGCTGCCGCCGAGCAGTGCCGCGTAGCGGTGCGTCTCGAGGAACGCGGCCGCCTTTTCCATCCCCGGCTTCACGCGCATCCAGTTGAACTTGCCGCCGAAGTGGACCTTCGTGTAGCTCGCATCGTTCGGGTCGGTGGTCACCAGGTCCATGATGTCCGATGCCTTCAACGTGTTCGCGAGCGCCTCGATCTCGCTGCTCGTCGCGTGGCCGATCCTGATCCACGTGAGCGTCGCGGTGCCGGCGCCAGCCGACGAGGTCTGCGTCCACTTCGCGACATACAGCGTGCCGGCCGACAGGTCGGCGGCCTTGTCGGCGACGAACATGAACAGGCCGCCGTTGGTGGCGTCGTCACCCATCATCACGGTGCGCTGGTCCGGCATCACCTGGATCAGCTCGTGCGAGATGCGGCCGAGGCAATAGTGCTTCTTCACGGTGCCCGTGCCGTCGGGATTCACGGTGATCTCGGGCAGGTGGCCGTAGTGGTAGGGGTTCGCCTTCGTCTCGTCGCCGAACGTGTTCTTGCTGAACGCCTTGAACTGCGCGTCGGTCGCGGCCTTGGTCGCGTCCGGCTCGTACTCCTCGCTCGACAGGTGCGTGCCCCACGGCGACAGGCTCGCGCCGCACGTGATCCACAGGCCGTGCGCCTTCGACGTGTCGACGTTGTGGTACTTGACGACCTTCAGCGCGCCGTTGGCCGGATCCTGGTCGAGCGTCAGCACCGCGATCGGCGACGGCAGCTGGCCGTACTGCGATGCGCTCGCCTGGTCGCGCGTCGTGTATTCGAACTGCACGACGGCGAACACCGTGTTGCCTTTCACGCCGGGCACGTTCGCGTTCTTCAGCGTCAGCAGCGAGCTGCCGTCCGGGCAGTCGGAATAGAACTGGCGCTCCTTGCCGGCAACCGAGCGGTCGATGATCGGCTGGTTGTTGATGTCGTAGTAGCCGCCCGCGAGCGTCGTGCCGCCCTTGCCGTCCGGCACCATGTCGCCCGTCACGAAGAACGGCCGGTACGCCAGCTTGAAGTTGCGCGCCGAACCGTCCGAGAACGACACCGACAGCGTCGAGCCGACCGTCGTCGTGGCCATCGCGGCCGCGTTGTCGAGCGTCGGTGCGGCCATCGCCGAGAACGTCGCCGACGTGTACGCGGCGGCGACCGGGGCCGGCGTCGACGCCGGATTGTCGTCGCCGCCGCAACCCGTCAGCAGGGCCGGCAGCGCGAGGCCGGAAAGGGGAAGCATCGGCGCGCCGGCGAGGATCTTCAGGGCCTGACGACGGGAAGCATTGGGCAACGCGGGCATGTGGAGTCCAGTTTCAGTTGTTGGAAGAATGGCCTTCGCGAAGCAGGCGCTCGGCAAGCTCCACGAAGGCAAATTGAAAACTGGACGGAAGTGTAAGGACGCTCGATGAAAGTTTTTTGAATTGAAAACGTAATGGCGAGCCGGGCGTTCGTCAGGGGCTCAATCGCGTTCGGGCGTTGCCGAGATGCGGTGGATCGACAGGTCCGCGCCGTCGAATTCGGCTTCGCGGTCGAGGCGCAGCCCGACGGTCGCCTTCAGCGCACCGTACACGAGCGTGCCGCCCGCGGTCGCGATCGCGATGCCGCCGAGCGTGCCGACGAGCTGTGACATGAACGACACGCCGCCGAGGCCGCCGAGCGCGGGCAGGCCGAACACGCCGGCCGCGAGGCCGCCAAGCGCGCCGCACATGCCGTGCAGCGGCCACACGCCGAGTACGTCGTCGATGCGCCACTTGTTCTGCACGCAGGTGAACATCGCGACGAACAGTGCGCCGGCGGCCGCGCCCGTGACGAGTGCGCCGATCGGGTGCATCACGTCGGAGCCCGCGCATACCGCGACGAGGCCCGCGAGCGGCCCGTTGTACGTGAAGCCCGGGTCGTTGCGGCCGGCCATCCATGCGGCGAGCGTGCCGCCGACCATCGCCATCAGCGAGTTCACGGCGACGAGGCCGCTGATCTTGTCGAGCGTCTGCGCGCTCATCACATTGAAGCCGAACCAGCCGACCGCGAGCACCCACGCGCCGAGCGCGAGGAACGGGATGTTCGACGGCGGGTGCGCGGCGATCCGGCCGTCCTTCGCGTAACGGCCATGGCGCGCGCCGAGCAGCAGTACGGCCGGCAGCGCGACCCAGCCGCCGAACGCGTGCACGACGACGGAGCCCGCGAAATCGTGGAACGGCGCGCCGAACGCGTG
The DNA here is from genome assembly GCF_019425585.1 of Burkholderia sp. COPS. NCBI lineage: Bacteria > Pseudomonadati > Pseudomonadota > Betaproteobacteria > Burkholderiales > Burkholderiaceae > Burkholderia > Burkholderia sp. COPS. Next base: position 132,457 of record NZ_WIXR01000016.1, read on the forward strand.
CGTGAGCCAGGCCTGCACGCCGAAGCGTTCGTTCCACGCGATCCCTTCGAAGAACGGATAGATGAAGCCGACGATGATCAGCGTCGCGACGAGCTGCGGATTGAACTTCGCGCGCTCGGCGATGCCGCCGGACACGATCGCGGGAATGGCCGCCGCGAAGGTCAGCAGGAAGAAGAACCGCACGAGCGCGTAGCCGTTGTGCTGCGACAGCGTGCCGATGTCGTCGAAGAACTCGACGCCGTACGCGATCGTGTAGCCGATGAAGAAATACGCGAGCGTCGACACCGAGAAGTCGACCAGGATCTTCACGAGCGCGTTGACCTGGTTCTTCTTGCGGACCGTGCCGAGTTCGAGAAATGCAAAGCCCGCGTGCATCGCGAGCACCATGACGGCGCCGATCAACAGGAACAGTGAGTCGACGCCGGATTTCAGACCATCCATGCCGTGGCTTCCTTGCGCAAAAAACGGGCAAGGAATGCAAATATCGAGCCAACTTGGTGAGCCGCCGCATGGAGTTGGTGCCCGGGCGCCGCGTGGTGAGGCATTCCGATGAATCGTGCACGGGAAGAGGGCGTAGCCGACGCAGCCCGAGCGCGATGCCGGGTGCACGTGTGTGGTGCGACGCGTACGGAACTGGTGCGTGCGACGAGCCGGTTGGTGCGGCGTGGTGCGCGATGGTGCGGCGCGGCGCACCAGCCGGCGCGTCAGTGGCGCGCGAACAGCGGGGGCGGCCGCCGCAGCCGCAGCGCACACACCGACCAGTAGGCGGCGACGGTTGTCAGCCCGAGCGCGGCGAACGCGAGCGCCGCGAAGCCCGTGAGCGACTGGCCGTCGGCGTCGGGGCCGAGGATGCCTTGCGCGACGATCAGCGCGGCCGTCCAGAAGCCGATCACGGCCTGCGCGAGCAGGCGCGCGGCTGCGACGCGGCGCGGGCGCCCGGATTCGGCCAGGCGGTGCGCCGACCGCGGGCGCAGACACAGGAACAGGGTGGCGGCGAGCAACGCGGCCAGGGCGATGAGCCAGTTGACGAGGAAATCCATGAGAAAAAGGGGGCACGTCCGAAGCGGGTTGAAGCTCGCCCACTTTAGAGTCCTCGCGTGCGCGATTGAATCAGACGAGTCCGAAATTGAAAGCCATTTTTAATGGCGGGGCGTGATTGGCCCTGTTCAACAGGCGGTATCATCGACGTCGGTCCAACCACGAGGCCGCGCCACGCGCGGCCGGAGATTGCTGATGAAGATGAAGACATCGCGGGCGCGTCGCGTGCCCGGGTCCGTACTGGCGGCCGTGGCCGCCGGTGCGCTGCTGTTGCTCGCGGGCTGCGAGAAGTCCGGTGCGCCGGTCACGCAACCCGATACGGCCGCGAGCGCGGCCGCCGATGCCGCGAACAATGCGGCCAAGGCGCTCGACCAGGTGGCGAGCACCGTCAACCAGCAGATCAACGCCGCGAAGGCCGGCATCGCGTCCGCGGCGTCAGCCGTGCCGCCGCTGTCCGCGAGCGGCCTCGCCTCCGCCGCGCAGGCGCAGATCGACGCGGCTGCTTCCGCGGTCGTCGCGCATGCGGCTTCCGAAGCCGGCGCGAAGATCGCCGAAGCCGGCAAGAAGCTCCAGCAGTGGAGCCAGCAGAATGCGTCGGGCGCCAAGCCCGCGAGCGGAGAGTGACGCGGGCTTGCATGATCCGCGAATTGTAATTATGATGGTTACACATGTCGCCGGCCGCAGGATGGGCCGGCGTCGTCAAGTGGGTGAGGAATGAATACCAGCAGCCGGTTCGCGTTTGCCGTCCACGTGCTTGCCTTGCTGTCGATGCAGGAAGGCGTGCCGCTGTCGTCAGACATCATCGCGGGCAGCGTGAACACGAACCCGGCGCTGATCCGCCGCCTGCTGTCGATGCTGGCGGCTGCCGGGCTGACCACGTCGCAGCTGGGCGCGGGCGGCGGTGCGCTGCTGGCGCGCGAGCCCGGTGCGATCACGCTGCTCGACGTATATCGTGCGGTCGACGATGCGCAACTGTTCGCGCTGCACCGCGAGGCACCGAATCCCGCGTGTCTCGTCGGGCGGCACATCCAGGGCGCGCTGACCGACTACATCGGCGACGCGCAGCGCGCGATGGAAGCCTCGCTTGCCACGCGCACGCTGGCCGACGTCACGGCCGACGTGCTGGATCTGGAACAGCGTACGCAACATGACGTGCGCGCCGGCGGGTAACCGGCGGCAGGGCAGGAAGCCGGACGGCGCGCATGCGCGGTGTCCGGCGCAACGGGGGCTTTGCCCCGTTTTTTTCGATCTTATATGTAATTAACATCGTTACATATTTTGCTTACTGGAGAATCGACATGACGCAACGTACCCTGAATATCGCGCTGTTCGGCGCCACCGGCACGATCGGCTCGCGCATTGCCGCGGAAGCCGTGCGACGCGGCCATCGCGTGACCGCGCTGTCGCGCCATCCCGGCGCGGCCGGCGACGGCATCACCGCGAAGGCGGCCGACCTGTTCGACGCGGCCAGCATTGCGGCCGCGCTGCCGGGTCATGACGTCGTCGCGAGCGCGTACGGCCCGAAGCAGGACGATGCGACGAAGGTCGTCGCGGCCGCGAAAGCGCTGGTCGCCGGCACACGCGAGGCGGGCTTGAAGCGGCTCGTGGTGGTGGGCGGTGCAGGTTCGCTCGAAATCGCGCCGGGCAAGCAGCTGGTCGACAGCGAAGGCTTTCCTGAAGCGTACAAGGCGCAGGCGCTCGCGCACCGCGATGCGCTCGCCTACCTGAAGACGGTCGACGATCTCGACTGGACGTTCTTCGCGCCGGCCGCGATGATCGCCCCGGGCGAGCGCACGGGCACGTTCCGCACGGGCGTCGGCAAGCTGATCGCGGATGCGCAGGGCAACAGCAGGATCTCGACGGAAGACTACGCGGTCGCGTTCGTCGATGCGCTCGAGCAAGGCAGCTTCGTGCGCGAGATCGCGACGGTCGCGTATTGAGCGGCGCGCCGGCCGGCGCGTGAGCGCCGGGCCGGCCGCGACGTGCAGGAACGCCAGGCGATTCCACCTTGACGGGCGGGATCGCCTGTTTCGTCTGGAGCGGGCTGCGTGCCGGCAGACGCGCACGACCCGCACGTGTACCGGATCGGTATTTACACTGGTCGACGCGGCGAGGCGGTTTTCATATTGTTCCCCGTTGTGCAGGATGAATAGAATAAATTTCTATCTACGAGGGACTGGAGAAATGGACGCCATCGATCGCAAGCTGCTGGAGCTGTTGCAGGCGGATGCCACGCTGCCGATCGCGGAACTGGCACAGCGCGTGAACCTGTCGCAGACGCCGTGCTGGAAGCGCGTGCAGCGGCTCAAGGAAACCGGCGCGATTCGCGCGCAGGTTGCGCTGTGCGATCCGCGCAAGCTTGGGGTCGGCACGACCGTGTTCGTCGCGATCCGGACGAACCAGCACACCGAGGAATGGGCGCAGCGGTTCACGCAGGCCGTGCGCGACATGCCGGAAGTGGTCGAGGTGTACCGGATGAGCGGCGAGACCGATTATCTGCTGCGCGTCGTGGTGGCCGGCATCGACGATTACGACCGCGTCTACAAGCAGCTGATTCGTACGGTGCCGCTGTTCGACGTCAGCTCGTCGTTCGCGATGGAGCAGATCAAGTATTCGACCGCGCTGCCCGTGCGCGACCTTGCCGAGCCGGCGTAGCGCGGCAATGAAACGGCGCGGGCGTGCAGCGCGCCCGCGGGTTCAGCGGCCGCGCGCCAGTGCGCGTGCGCGCTCGTCGGCCAGTGCGTCGCGGCGCACGAAATCCGCGACGAACGGGCTGGCCGGATGGTGATGCAGTGCGTACGGCGTATCCCATTGCGCGAGCTGGCCATCCTTCATCACGCCGATCCGGTCGGCGATCGCGAACGCTTCCGCCTGGTTGTGCGTGACGAGGATCGCGGTGTGGCCCGTGCGTTTCAGGATGTCGCGCAGCTCGAACGCGAGCCGCTCGCGCGTATCGACGTCGAGATTCGAGAACGGCTCGTCGAGCAGCAGCAGTTCCGGTGACGGCGCGAGCGCACGGGCGAGCGCGACGCGCTGCTGCTGGCCGCCCGACAGCTCGTGCGGATAGGCGCTGCCTGAATCGGCAAGGCCGACCAGATCGAGCATTTCCGCGACACGCATGCGCCGTTCGGTCTTCGGCATGCGCCGCAAACCGAACGCGACGTTGTCGGCCGCACTGAGGTGCGGAAACAGCGCGTAATCCTGGAACATCATGCCGATGCGGCGCCGCTCGGGCGGCACGTCGAGCGACGGCGCCGCGACGGGCGCGCCGTCCAGCACGATGCGCCCCATGCGCACCGGTTCGAAGCCGGCGATCGCGCGCAGCACGGTGGTCTTGCCGCAGCCCGACGCACCGAGCAGGCAGCCGATGTCGCCGCGCGGCAGCGCAAGGCTCAGGCCGTCGACCACCGTGCGGCGGCCGTGCGGCGTGTCGTAGGCGAGGCAGAGGTCATCGAGTTCGAGCAGGTTCACGGTGTCAGGCTCCGATCTTGTGGCGGGTGCGGGCGAGCAGGATCACGGGCACGAGCCCGGCCAGCACGATCGCGAGGGCGGCGACCGCGCCTTCCTCGTAGGTGCCGCGCGCCGCTTCCGCATACAGCCAGGTGGCGAGCGTGTCGAAGTTCAGCGGGCGCAGCAGCAGCGTCGCCGGCAATTCCTTCATGGCGTCGACGAACACCAGCAGTGCGCTCGTGGTGAGCGCGGGCCGCAGCAGCGGCAGGTGCACGCGGCGCAGCGTGCCGCCGGCCGTTTCGCCGAGCGAACGCGCGGCCTGTTCCAGCGACGGGGGGATGCGCGCGAGGCCGGCCTCGATGCTGCCGGCCGGGATCGCGAGAAAACGGACCGTGTAGGCGATCACGAGCGCGGCCGCCGAGCCCATCAGCAGCAGCCCGTCGCGGCCGAGTGCCGCGCCGAACAGCCGGTCGGCCGCCGCGAACGGGATCAGCAGGCCGATCGCGAGCACGGTGCCGGGCACCGCATAACCAAGGCTCGCGATTCTCGCGCACAGGCGGGCCGGGCCCGCGCCTGCGCTGTCGCGTTGCGCGCGCGCGGCCCATGCGACGACGAGCCCGCACGCGAGTGTCGCGACGGTGGCGGCGGTGGCGATCGTCAGCGTGTTCGCGAGCCCCGTCATCAGCTGCGCGGACACGCCGCCGACGAGATGCAGCCGCTTGGCCGTCTCGACCGCGAGATACGCGGCCGGCGCGCCGAAGCCGAGCAGCACGGGCAGCCAGCCGAGCACGGCGGCGCCCCATGCGGCCGTACCCGTCAGGCGGCGCGGCGCGATCGGCCGCATGCGCCGGCCATGCGCATAGCGCTGGCGGCGGCGCCCGTAGCGTTCGAGCACGATCATGCCCACGACGATCGCGAGCATCGCGAGCGCGATCTGTGCGGCGCCGGCGAGATCGGACCGCGTGATCCATGTCGTGTATACGGATACCGTCAGCGTCTGCACGCCAAGGAATTCCGATGCGCCGATATCGTTCAGCGTTTCGAGCAGCGCGAGGCTCACGCCGACCGCGATCGCTGGCCGCGCGAGCGGCACGACGACGCGCCAGAAGGCGGCGATGCGTCCCGCGCCGAGCGTGCGTGCGGCTTCGAGCAGGCTCGCGGACTGCGTGACGAACATCGCGCGCGTGCTCAGGTAAACATAGGGATACAGCACGAAACCGAGTACGAAGATCGCGCCGGGCAGCGAGCGCAGGTCGGGCAGGCGGAACTGGCGCGGGCTGTCGAAGCCGAGCAGCCAGCGGATCGCGCCCTGTACGGGGCCGATCGGGTGCAGCAGGTCGAGGTATGCGAACGCGACGATGTAGGTGGGCACCGCGAGCGGCAGCAGCAGTGTCCATGTGAGCACGCGGCGGCCGGGAAAGTCGTATGCGGTGACGAGCCACGCGCAGCCGGTGCCGACGATCGACACGATCGTGCCGACGCCCGCGAGTAGCAGCAGCGTATTGACGAGCGCCTGCGGCAGCACGAATTCGGCGAGATGCCGCCAGTGCGCGAGATCGGCGTCGAACGCGGCGGCCACGAGCACCGCGAGCGGCGCCGCGACCGCCGCGGCGATCGCCAGCGCCGCGAGCAGCCACACGCTGCCCGCGCGCGGCAGCAGGCGCGGCCGGCACGCCACGCGGCGCGCGCCGGCGGTGGTTGCGTCAGTTGTCAAAACCGACCTTGTCGACGAGCTGGCTCGCCTGCTTGCGATGCTTCGCGATGTCCGCCAGCGGCAGCGGGTCGATCTTCAGCGTGCCGAAGCCGGCGATCACCGGATCGAGTTTCACGTTCGCGCGTACCGGGTATTCGTAGTTCGCCTGCGCATACAGCGCCTGCGCTTCCGGCGACACGAGGTATTCGAGCAGCTTCACCGCGTTGGCCTTGTGCGGCGCGTGCTTCGCGACCGTCGCGCCGCTGATGTTGACGTGCGTGCCGCCGCTCTTCGCGTTCGCGAACGTCGGCCGCACGACCTTGATCGCATCGCCCCACTTGCGTGCGTCGCTGCCGGGCTCCGCATTCTTCATGTGGCCGACGTAGTACGCATTCGCGAGGCCGACGTCGCAGATGCCGCCGAGGATGTCGCGTGCGACGTCGCGGTCGCCGCCCGTCGCCTTGCGCGCGAGGTTCGCCTTCACGCCGCGCAGCCATTTCTCGGTCGCGGCTTCGCCGTCGTGCGCGATCATCGCCGCGACGAGCGCCGTGTTGTACGGATGCTGGCCCGAGCGGATGCAGACCTTGCCCTTCCATTTCGGATCGGCGAGATCCTCGTAGCGGAACGCATCGACCTTCAGGTCCTTCTCGACGTACAGCACGCGATCGCGCAGCGACAGCGCGTACCAGTCGCCGTTCGCGCCGCGCAGGTTCGCGGGAATCGCGTCGTCGAGCGTCTTCGAGCGCACCGGCTGCGTCAGCCCGCCGTCGACGAGATCGAGCAGGTTGCCGACGTCGACCGTCATCAGCACGTCGGCCGGCGACTGCGCGCCTTCCGCCTTCACGCGCTCGAGCAGGCCGTCCTTCACGAACACCGTATTGACCTTGACGCCGCTCTGCTTGGTGAACGCCTCGATGAGCGGCTGGATCAGCTTCGGTTCGCGGGTGGTGTACAGGCTGACTTCCTCGGCCGCGTGGGCCGGCGGCGCGAAGGCAGCGGCGGCAAGAGCGAGGGCGCCGGCGAGCGGCAGCAGGCGGGTGCGCGGATTCGACATGAAGACTCCGGAGGGGCAGGTGGACGAAGGGAGCGTTCCGGGGCGCGCCTGCCGCTCGATCGACCTGGAACATTACAAAATGAAAGACTCGGGATTCTAGATCGAAATGGGAACCGTTATCAAATGAAAGATAACGGCGGGCAGGCGGAGGACGGGAAAGGGGAGCGGAAGCGGGGAGCGGAAACGGGGCGTCGCGGGACGGGCGCAAGCGCGTAGAATGCCCGCTTCGATGAATTTGACGGAATCGCCCCGACCATGAACGATCAGCGCAAGAAGAACCCAGTCCGCAACGTGAGCATCCTGATCGTCGTGGCCGTGCTGCTCGTGATCGGGACGATCCTGTACAACGCGATTTCGCAGAAGCACGCGTACGACGAAGCCCATCCGGCCGAGGCCGCGAGCGCCGCGTCGCACTGACGAGCCGATGCGCGACCCGGCGGGCCGCGCACGTGGCGTCGATGTGAAGGGGATGAGTGCCCGGCTACTGGCGCGGCTGATGCAGCGCGGAGCCGGGAACGAAGCGGGCGCCGGAACCGGCGCGCCGCGTACGCAGGTCAGCCGTGCGTCAACGTGACGCAGGTGCGAATTTCGGGCGGATCCGTGCGTAGAACACGGCCGCGAGCAGCGCGAGCCACGCCGCGCCGACATACAGCGCGACACGCGTGTCCTCGAACCAGCCGAGCATCACGATCACGAAGCCCATGAACGCGATCGTCAGCGCCGGCGCGACCGGCCACAACGGCACCTTGAACTTCAGCGCCGCGACTTCGGCGCTCGACAGCCGGCGGCGCATCGCGACCTGCGACAGCAGGATCATCAGCCAGACCCACACGGTCGCGAACGTCGCGATTGCCGCGACCATCAGGAACACGTCCTTCGGCATCAGGTAGTTGAGCAGCACGCCGGCGAGCAGCGCGACCGCCATCACGAGCACCGTAACCCACGGCACGCCGTGCCGCGACGTCGTCATCAGCACGCGCGGCGCCTGGCCCTGGCGCGCCATCCCGAACATCATCCGGCCCGCCCCGAAGATGTCGCTGTTGATCGCGGAGATCGCCGCGCTGATCACGACCAGGTTGAGGATCGTCGCGGCCGACTTCACGCCGAGCGCGGAGAAGATCTGCACGAACGGGCTGCCGTCGCTGCCGACACCCGTCCACGGGCTGATCGACATCAGCACGACCATCGTCAGCACGTAGAACAGCAGGATGCGCGCGGGCACCGCGTTGATCGCGCGCGGAATCACGCGCTCCGGATCCTTGGCTTCGCCGGCGCTCATCCCGATCACCTCGATCCCGCCGTACGCGAAGATCACGACCGACAGCGACGCGATTAGCCCGCCGACGCCGTTCGGCAGGAAGCCGCCATGGTTCCACAGGTTCGCGAACGTCGGCACGTCGGCCGAATGGCCGAAGTGCATGCCGGTCAGCAGGATTGCCACGCCGCCGCCGATCATCGCGACGATCGCGCCGACCTTGATGATCGACAGCCAGAACTCGAGTTCGCCGAACACCTTCACGTGGCACAGGTTCAGCCCGCAGATGATCGCGACGACGCCGAGCACCCAGATCCATTGCGGGACGTCCGGAAACCAGAAGCCCATGTAGATGCCGAACGCGGTGATGTCGGCGATCGCGACGATCACCATTTCGAGCGTGTAGGTCCAGCCGGTGACGAAGCCGGCAAACGGGCCGAGGTTCTCGGTCGCATAGTGGCCGAACGAGCCGGCGACGGGTTCGCGCACGGCCATCTCGCCGAGCGCGCGCATGACCATGTAGACGGCCGCGCCGCCCAGGATGTACGCCAGGATCACGGCCGGGCCCGCGAGCTGGATCGCGGACGCCGAACCGTAGAACAGGCCCGTGCCGATCGCCGAACCCAGCGCGAGAAAGCGGATGTGCCGCGCGCTCAGGTGGCGCTGCAAGTTTTTCATCGTGTCTCCGATATCGTTATGCGACGGACCGGGCGAGCGGGGCCGGTCCGATTGCCTCAAGTTGTATAGACAACTTGAATGTGAACGAATGATAACAAGCCGGGCCGGGTGACTGGAATCGGGTATTCCCTGACTGGCGCGACGGGCGCAACAGGGGGACGGGCGGTCGCGCATGGAAGGCGCGGGCCGCCTGGAAAGCTCGGGTCATGCTTCGGGGATCGCTGAATCGGGGAGCGCCGGTGGCCGATCCGCGGCATGCGCGGGCCGGCCACCGGCGGGGTAAATCCGCGGTCAGGCGGGCAGGCGGATCACGCTTGCATCCTTGCGGATCAGCAGCGACGACGCGAGCATCTGCTTGCACTGATGTGCGAGTACCTTCAGGTCGTGCGTGAGCTCGGCACCCACCGCATCGGATTTCTCCGCGGACACGACCATCGCGTCGAGGTCGCGCGTGATCTGCTTCGACGCGTCGAGCTGATCGGCGGGCGGCGGCTCGCCGGCCTCGGCCTTCTCGAGATTGTCGAGCACGGCGGCGAGGCCGCGGTGCAGCGCGTCGTCGTGAAGGATGTTGCCGTCGGCTGCGCAGGCCGTGCGGATCAGCGGCGCGGCGGCCGTGATCTGCGCGCCGAGCACGTGGGTCTGCACGAGCAGGTCGTTCAGTTCCGGCACGAAGCGCTGGTGCGCCTTCGGCTCGATCATCATCCGCTGGAACGCCTGCCCGAGATTCGCGAACGCGATGTGTACGTCCTTGCGCGCGAGGCGGTAGCGGTAGTCGTCGTCGAGGGTCGTGGCCGGCGCCTCGATGGCCGCGGCGACGACCGGCACGACGGCCGCGCCGTCGGCGGCCGGCACGGGCGGCGGCGACACGCCGCGCCCGGCGCGCCACACCGCCTCGAAATACTTGCGGGTCGCGGTGAGCATGTCGGCCACCTGCTTGCCCATCAGCCGGTATTCCCAGTACGGGAACAGCCGGCTCGCGGCGATCGCGATCATGCAGCCGACCACGGTGTCGATCGCGCGCTCGCCGATGATCCGCATGCTGCCCGGCGCGAGCAGGTGGAACATCAGCAGCACGTACGACGACGTGAACACGACGCTCGCCGCGTAGTTGAACAGCAGCAGGCTGTAGCTCATCACCATCGACCCGAACATGATCGCGATCAGCAGGTGCGGCTCCTTCACCGTGTAGATCAGCGCGATGCTGGCCGCGCAGCCGATCAGCGTGCCGATGATCCGCTGTGCGTTGCGCTGCTTGGTGAGCGAGTAGCCGGGTTTCAGGATGATGATGGTCGTCATCACGATCCAGTACGCGTTCGTGAGCGGCAGCAGCCGGCCGAGCCAGAACCCGACTGCCACCGCGATCGTCACGCGCAGCGCGTGGCGGAAGCTCGGGGAACGCATGTTCAGGTTCGAGAAGATCAGGAGTGGCGACATCCGGCGGCGCTGCAGGAAGCGCGTGAGCGCCTTGTCGATCTTCAGTTCGGTTTGCTGCGGATCGGCGTGGCCCGACAGGTTGCGGCGCATCCGGTCGATCAGGCGCGTCGCGCTCCAGATGCGCCGGAACGTGGCGAGCACGGCCGCATACGCCTCCGCGTTGGTGGCCGGGAAGTTCTTCTTGCGCATCAGCTCGATCTCGTACTCGATCGCGCGCAGCTCGGCCTTCACGCTGATTCGCGAATGCGGGGCGCGGTTTTCGAGCACCGCGAGGCCGATCTCCTCGAGATCGGCGGCCGCCTTGCGGATCAGGTCGCGATAGAAGATGATCAGGTCCGAGCCGCCGAACGTGTTGCGCACCAGCGGGTAATCGGTGTGCGCGCCGACGAACAGCTCGTGCAGGTCGACACTGTTGATGAACAGGTTGTACATCGTCGTGCGGCCGGGATCGAGCTTGCCGCGGCGCAGTTTCGGCAGGTTGCGCAGCACGATGTCGCGCGCGGTTTCCTGGGTTTCGACCGCCGTGATCTGCTTGGCGACGAGATTGCGGTAGCACTCGTCGAGATCGGCATCGAGGTCGTAGAACTGCGCGCGCGCGAGCAGGTAGTCGGCGCAGGCGAACAGGCTCTCGGCCAGCGCCTGCTGCTCGATCCGGCGCGCCTGCCATCGCGACACGAGCGTGGCCCAGTACGTGTACCAGAGGCCGCCCGCGAGAATCCAGCCGGCGTTGATGAACGCCTGCAGCGGCGTGAATTTCTCCTCCAGCGTCATCACCATCATGAACAGTGTTGCGAAGCTGATCTGCGGCCAGCGGTTGCCGTAGACGACGATCAGCGACAGCACGAAGGTGAGCGGCACGATGGTGAGCCACAGCACGAAGATGTTCGGTGTGGCAAGGCCGGTCGCGAGCGCGGCCAGAAAGCCGATCACGCTGCACGCGAGCATTTCATTGTGCTTGTACTTGAGCGGGCCCGGCATGTCGACGACGCAGGCGCCGAGCGCGCCGGTCGAGATCGTGAAGCCGAGCTCGCGGTTGTGAAACACGATCAGGCACAGCACGGCCGGCAGCGACACGCCGACCGCGATCCGCAGGCCGCCGAAAAAGTACTGGCTGTAGAAAAACTTTCTGATTTCGACCGAATAGCGCATCGATGGACTGAATGGCTGACGAAGACGCCCGGGGCGGCGTATTGACTGGCGACGAGTCTATCGTATTTCGCGGTCCGCAAAACCTGGCTTTCCGGCCGAGGTTCGCGGAGGCGGTCCATTTGCTATCCTTGGTGATCCTGTTCGCCCGGCCCTGCCCGCGCGAGGTTCCGACGCCTGCTTCATGCTCCATCTCTTCTATTCGAACCGTCACGAAACGCTGGCCGACGCGCTGCTCGAGGATCTGGCCGCGTTCCCGGCCCGCAACGGCCCGTGGGCGCCGCAACAGGTCATCGTGCCGAGCGCGGCGCTGCGCCGTCGCCTCGAGCTCGACATCGCCGCGCGCAACGGCGTATGCGCGAACGTCGAGTTCACGTATCTCGCGCAGTGGCTGTGGGCGCAGATCGGCCGCGTGCTGACGGTGCCCGCCCGTTCGCCGTTCGCGCCCGACCGCCTCGTGTGGCGCTGCTACCGGCTGTTCGCGCAGGCATCCGACGGTGCGCCGTGGCTCGCGTCGCCGCGGCTGGCCGCGTATCTGTCCGCGTCCGACGATGCGATGCGCTACGAGCTTGCCCACCGCGTCGCGGCCGTGCTCGACCATTACCTGACCTATCGTCCCGAGTGGCTCGCCGCGTGGCAGGCCGGCGAGTCCGTGCTCGCGGGCGACGGCGCGCCGCGCGGGATCAGCGACGCCGCGCGCGACGACGAGCGCTGGCAGGCCGCGCTGTGGCGCGCGCTGCTTGCCGAGCTGAGCGACAGCGGCACGCCGCCGGCGCACCGCTTCCTCGTCGAGGCGCGCCATCTCGATCCCGAAACCGTCGCGCGCGCACGCACGCACTGGCCGGAATCGGTCAGCGTGTTCGCGCTGCCGACGATGCCGCCGCTGCACGTCGCGTTGCTGCGCGAACTGTCGCGCTGGATCGACGTGCGCGTCTACGCGCTGAACCCGTGCCGCGAATTCTGGTTCGACATCGTGACCGCCGCGCATGCCGAGGCGCTCGACGCGGCCGGGCGCCTCGACTACCAGGAGGTCGGCCATCCGCTGCTCGCCGAATGGGGCCGGCAGACCCAGGCGCAACTGCACATGCTGCACGAACTGACTGAAAGCGCCGCGTCGGGCGACGCGTCGCGTTTCGTCGAGAATCCCGCGCCGACTTGGCTCGCGCGCGTGCAGAACGCGATCCTCGAGCTGCGGCCCGAGGCCGAAGCCGGCGATGCCCCGGCCGAGCGCGGCATCGAGGTGCACGTGTGCCACAGCCTCGCACGCCAGCTCGAGGTGCTGCACGACCGGCTGCTCGCCTGGTTCGACGCCGACGCGAGCCTGCAGCCGTCCGACGTGCTCGTCGCGGTCGCCGATCTCGCGGCGGCCGGCCCGCTGATCGACGCCGTGTTCGGCACGGCCGGCAGTGGCGGTGCGCGCGTGCCGTACCGCATCACCGGCCTGCCGCCTTCGCAGGCGAACCCGGTCGCGCGCGTGCTGCTCGACTGGCTCGCGTTGCCGGAGCGGCAGGTCGGTGCGCCCGAGCTGGTCGAATGGCTGCGTGTCGACGCGGTGGCGGCACGCTACGGCATCGATGCGACGGCGCTCGAGACGGTGCAGACCTGGCTCGCGGCCGCCGGCGCGCGGCGTGGGCTGTCGCCGCTCGCGAGCGACGATGCGGCCGTGCCGTCGCCGCGTCATACGTTCTCCGATGCGCTCGCGCGGCTCTTTCTCGGTTACGCGATGCCGGAAGGCGCGGCGCCGGTCGGCGCGTGGCTGCCGATCGAGGCGGCCACCGGCAGCGAGGCCGAGCTGCTCGGCCGGCTCGCACGCTTCACCGACGATCTCGACGGCTTCGCGCGGCGGCTGGCCGAATCGCATACGCCGCACGGCTGGAGCGAACTGTTCGCCGACACGCTTGCGCGTTTCTTCGATTCGGGCGCCGCGTATGCGGATGCGCTCGCGGGCGTGCGCGACGCACTCGACGCGATGCTGGCCGCGATGACGGAGGGGGCGCCCGACGAAGCGCTGCCGGCAGCCGTCGTCCGGGCCGGGCTGGCCGCCGCGCTCGACGATCCGGCGCGCGGCGGGGTGCCGTGGGGCGGCGTCACGTTCTCGTCGCTGACGAGCCTGCGCGGGCTGCCGTATCGCGTCGTCTGCCTGCTCGGGATGGACGACGGCGTGCTGCCGAGCCTCGCGCGCGCGGACGAATTCGACCTGATGGCCGTGTTGCCGAAACTCGGCGATCGCCAGCGCCGCGACGACGAGCGCAACCTGTTTCTCGACCTGCTGCTCGCCGCACGCGACCGGTTGCTGATTGCCTATACGGGCCGCAGCATTCGCGACAACGCGCCGTTGCCGCCCGCGGCACTCGTCGACGAATTGCTCGACCATCTCGCGCTCGTCACGGCGGGCCCAGACGCCGCGCCGGACGCAGTCGATGCCGCGCGGCGCGCGTTCATCGTCGAGCATCCGCTGCAGCCGTTCGCGGCCGCGTATTTCCAGCCCGGCAGCGCGCTCGTGTCCTATGACGCCGAGCGGGCGACGCTCGCGTCGCTGCTCGCCGCCGAAGCGTCGCGCGACGGCCCGCGCGAATTGCCGTTCTTCGCGCAGCCGCTGCCGGCCGAGCCGGTCGAGCCTGTCGCATTCAGCGAATTCGAACGCTTCTGGCGCCATCCGGCGCGTGCGTTGCTGCGCGGCCGGCTCGGCATCGTGCTTGCCGACGCGCAGGCCGAACTGCTCGATACGGAACCGTTCGCGCTCGACTTCGCCGGCAGCGATGCGCTCGCCGAGCGCGTGCTGCCGCTGCTGATCGAATCGGACGAGGGCGGCGTGCACGATCACGCGCTGCGCATCGCGGACGCGAGCCCCGAACTGCCGGGCGGCGCGACAGGCGCCGTGTGGCGCGACCAGGCGCTCGGCTCGATGACGCAGCTGGCATCGAACGTGCGTCGTGCGCTGGCCGACGGGATGGAGCGGCGGTCGTTCACGCTCACCGTCGTGCCCGCGTGGCCCGACACCGAGCAGACGCTGTTCGGCACGCACGACGCGCTGCTGTCGGGTGACGCGGTGAGCGCACCGCTTGAACTGCACGGCACGCTGAACCGGCTGACGCAGGCCGGGCAGATCATCTACCGTTATGCGAGGCCGAGTGCGCGCGACTACCTGTCCGCGTGGCTTGCGCATCTCGTCTACTGCGCGATCGAGCCCGGCGGCCCGCGCCGCACGCTGTGGTTCGGCAGCGGCGGCGCGTTCGAGCTGACGCCGGTCGCCGCGCCGCTCGAGCAGCTCGCACCGCTTGCCGCGCTGTTTCGCGCGGGGCGGCGCATGCCGCTGCGGTTCTTTCCGCGCAGCGCATGGGCGCGGGTGTCCGACGGCGAGGCCAAGGCCGCGAGTGTCTGGATCAACGAGCGGGTCGTGAGCGAAGCCGACGATCCGGCCATCGCGATCGCATGGCGCGGCGCGCATGCGTCGCTCGACGAGCCGTTCGCCACGCTCGCGCGGCTCGTGTTCGATCCGCTCGTCGAGCATCTGAAGGAGGTCGCATGAGCGCCGTGTCGCAGCCGCAGCAGGCGCTCGAACTCGACGTGTTCGCGTGTCCGCTCGATGGCGTCAACCAGATCGAGGCATCGGCCGGCACCGGCAAGACCTGGAACATCTGCGCGCTCTATGTGCGCCTGCTGCTGGAAAAGGATCTCGGCGCGGACGAAATCCTCGTCGTGACCTTCACGAAAGCGGCGACCGCGGAGCTGCACGAGCGGATTCGCGGCCGGCTCGCGCAGCTTGCGCATGCGCTCGACACGGGTGACGACGGCGGCGATCCGTTCATCGAGCGCCTGCTCGAGACGACGCTCGGCGAAGGTGGCGAGCTCGATTCCGAAACGGCCGCGAAACGGATCCGGCGTGCGTTGCGCGCGTTCGATCAGGCGGCCATCCATACGATCCACGCGTTCTGCCAGCGCGCGCTGCAGGAAGCGCCGTTCGCGGCCGCGATGCCGTTCGCGTTCGACATGGAGGCCGACGATGCGTCGCTGCGCTTCGAACTCGCGGCGGATTTCTGGCGCACGCGCGTCGAACCGGCGGCCGCGCGCTGGCCGGGTTTCGCGACCTGGCTCGTCGAATCGGGCGCCGGGCCGGCCGCGCTCGACGCGCAGCTCGCGCGCCGGCTGAAGAAGCCGCTCGCCGCGTTGCGCTGGGACGGCGTGACCGAGCCCGACGAATCGGCCGAGGCCGCCGCGGCCGAATGCTTCGCGGAGGCCGGGCGGATGTGGGCGGCCGAGCGCGAAGCGATCGATGCGTTGCTGCGCGCCGCGCAGCCCGCGCTCAACCAGCGTTCGCACAAACCCGAAGCGGTTGCCGATGCGCTCGCCGCATGGGCCGCGCATTTCGCGCAGGGCGACGCGACGGCTGCGCTGCCGAAGGCCGCGCTGAAGCTCACGCGCACCGCGCTCGTGAAGGCGACGAAAAAAGGCGGCGCGACGCCCGAACACGCGTTCTTCGACGTGGCGGACGCGCTCGAGGCGGCCGTGGCGGCGGCTGAAGCCGCGCAGCGCGCGCGCTGGCTCGCGCTGATCGCCGAATGGCTCGACATGGCGCCGGGCGAGCTGGCCGAGCGCAAGCGCACGCGGCGCATCGTGTCGTTCGACGATCTGCTGGCGAACCTGTACCACGCGCTGCATGCGCATCCGTGGCTCGCCGAGACGCTGCGCGCGCGCTATCCGGCCGCGCTGATCGACGAGTTCCAGGATACCGACCCGCTGCAGTTCGCGATCTTCGACCGGATCTTCGCGCCGGGCGGCCCGCTATTCCTCGTCGGCGATCCGAAGCAGGCGATCTACAGCTTCCGCGCGGCCGATCTGCATACCTATCTGGCGGCGCGCGCGCGGGCGAGCGCGTGCTACACGCTCGCGGTCAACCAGCGTTCGACGCCCGCGATCGTCGATGCGTGCAACCGCTTCTTCATGTCGAATCCGCGCGCGTTCGTGCTCGACGGGCTCGACTATTACGCGGTGCGTGCCGGCACGCGCGTGCGCGCGCCGTTCGTCGACGAAACCGATCCGGGCCCGTCCGGCGACTTCCGGGTGTGGGCGTTGCCTGGCGGTGAAGGCACGTTGCTCAAGCGTGATGCGCAGGCACAGGCCGCGCAGGCCTGCGCCGCCGAGATAGCCCGCCTGATGCGGGGCGCGCGCGAAGGGCGCGTGCGGCTCGGCGAGTCGCCGCTGTCGCCGGGCGATATCGCGGTGCTCGTGCAGACGCACCGGCAGGGCAGTCTCGTGAAGCGCGTGCTGGCCACGTGGGGCATCGGCAGCGTGGAACTGGCGCAGGCCTCGGTGTTCTCGACCGGCGACGCGGAGCAGCTTGAACGCGTGCTGGCCGCGATCGATGCGCCGGGCGACCTGCGGCGGCTGCGCGCGGCGCTCGCAGCCGACTGGTTCGGCCTCGATGCCGGCGCACTGTGGCGGATGGAGCAGGGCGACGGTGATGCGTCACACGAAGCGTCCGCGGCCGACAGTGCCGACGCGATGAGCTGGGTCGAGCGCTTCTCGCGGTACCGGCTGCTGTGGCGCGAACGCGGTTTCGCGGTGATGTGGCGCACGTTCACGCGCGAATTGCGGATCGCCGAGCGGCTGATGGCCGGCGCGGACGGCGAGCGTCGCGTGACCGACATCAACCATCTGGCCGAATTGACGCAGGCACGCGCGTCCGCGCAGCCGGGCATCGCGCCGACGCTGCGCTGGCTTGCCGCGCAACGGCTCGACGGCGGCGGCGAGGAAGCGCAGTTGCGGCTCGAATCCGATCGCAACCTCGTGCAGATCGTCACCGTGCACAAGTCGAAAGGCCTCGAATACGCGATCGTGTTCTGTCCGTTCCTGAACGATGGCGGGTTGCGCGAGCCGCCCGCGTCTGCGTTGCCCGATGCGCGCGAATACCACGACGATGCGGGCGACGCGGTGCTGCATTACGGGTGCGACGACGAGGCGGCCGCGCACGCGGCGCGGCAAGCGCTGCGCGAGCAGGCCGCGGAACGCGCACGGCTCGTCTACGTGGCGCTCACGCGTGCGGTCTATCGCTGCTACGTCGTCGCCGGGCCGTACCTGTCGTCGCGCTCGACGCGCGAGGCGCGACGCAGCGTGCTGAACTGGCTCGTCGCCGGCGCCGGCCAGGCGTTCGATGCGTGGCTCGACGAGCCGCCCGATGAAGCCGCGCTCGATTCGGCGTGGCATGCGCTCGCGGGCGGCCCCGTGAGCGTCGCGCCGCTGCCGGCGCCTGCGCGCCCCGAGCGTCTGGCGGCCGGGCACGACGCGTCGCAAACGCTCGCGGCGCGCCATGCGACGCGCGTGCTGCGCGATGCCTGGCGGATGGCCAGCTTCAGTTCGCTGACCGCGTCGATGGCGCGCGAGGAGGCGGGCGTCGCGGCCGTGCCGGATGACGAACTGCGGCCCGACCACGATGCGCTTGCCGCGGTCGCGCCGGATGCCGAATGGCTGTTGGCCGATACGGTTGCGCCCGAACCGCCGGACGACGACATCCTCGTGTTCCCGCGCGGCGCGGCGGCCGGCGAGTGCCTGCACCGCCTGTTCGAGCTCAGCCGGTTCACGGAGCCCGAGTCGTGGCCGAAGGCCGCGCTCGGTGCGCTGCACGATCGGCCGGTCGAGGCCGGGCCCGAACTCGCGACACGTCTGCCGGCGATGATGGCGCAACTGGTCGATGACGTCGTGCACACCGAGCTCGTGCCGGGCATGCGGCTCGTCGATCTCGATCCCGCGAAGCGGCTCGACGAAATGGGGTTCCTGTTCCCGGCGCCGTCGCTCGACCTGATGGCGCTGCGCCGCCTGCTGGTCGCGCACGGCTACCCGGACGTTGCACTGGAGGCGGGCATGCTCGCCGGTTTCATCAAGGGTTTCATCGACATGATCGTCGAACACGACGGCCGCTTCTGGATCGTCGACTGGAAGTCGAACCATCTCGGCACGACGCCGGACGCCTACGGCCCGCGCGCGCTCGACGTCGCGATGGCCGACCACGCGTATCACCTGCAGGCGCTGCTCTATACGGTCGCGCTGCATCGCTACCTGCGCGGGCGGCTGCCCGATTACGACTACGACACGCATGTCGCGGGCTACCTGTACCTGTTCGTGCGGGGTGTACGGCCCGGCTGGCGCAGCGGCGGCGAGCCGGCCGGCGTGCATGCGCGGCGGCCCGCGCGTGCGCTTGTCGACGCACTCGACCGGATGATGGAAGGGGGCCGCGCATGAACGCGCAGGACGATACGCTCGAATTCACCGGCGGCCTCGTCGCGCGGCTGCCCGAGCCCGCCGATTTCGGCATCGCGCTCGCGGAAGGTTTCGCGCGGCGGATCGGCGATCTCGCTCGCCGCGCCGGCGCGCCGGCCGCGGCCGCGCGCTGGGCGGCGCGCGCCGCGTTCGGGACGAGTCGTGCGACCGCGGGCGGCCACGTGTGCGTCGCGCTCGGCGCGCTCGCGCAGCGCTACGAAACACCGCTCGACGAGGTTCGCGCGGCGCTCGCCGCGAGCGGCGTGGTCGCGTTCGGCACGCTCGCGCGTGGCGACGAGCGGCCGCTGATCGTCGACCGCCACGACCACCTGTACCTGTCGCGCTATTTCGACTACGAACGGCGGCTCGCCGATGCGCTCGTCGCGCAGGCCGGTGCGACCATGCCGGACGAAGGTCTGGCGCCCGACCGGCTGCGCGACAGTCTCGCGCGTTACTTCGGGCCGGCGAACGGCGAAGTCGACTGGCAGCGCGTCGCGGCGATCGTCGCGCTGACCGGCCGCGTGACGATCGTCAGCGGTGGCCCGGGTACGGGCAAGACGACGACCGTCGTCGGCGTGCTGGCCTGTCTGCTCGATGCGCATCCGGGGCTGCGCGTCGCGCTGGCCGCGCCGACCGGCAAGGCCGCGCAGCGGATGCAGGAAGCACTGCATGCGCGGGCGGGCGACCTGCCGCCCGAACTCGCGGCGCGCCTGCCCGATACGTCGTACACGCTGCACCGGCTGCTGGGCGGCGGCGGGGCGGCCGGTTTCCGGCATCATCGCGACAATCCGCTGCCCTACGACCTGATCGTCGTCGACGAGGCATCGATGATCGACGTCGCGCTCGCCGCGCATCTGCTCGATGCGCTCGCGCCGGGGGCGCGGCTCGTGCTGCTCGGCGACAAGGATCAACTGGCCGCGGTCGAGGCGGGTGCCGTATTCGCGGAGCTGAGCGCGCGGCCGGCGTTTACCGCCGCGGCGCGCACGCGCATCGCGCAGGCGCTCGGCATCGACGAGGCGGCATTCGTCGCGGCGCTGCCGGTGCAGGACGAGGCCGCGACCGTGGCCGCGGCCGTTCCCGCCGGGCATCCGGTTTCCGCCGCGGCCCGCGCCCCGGCGCCGCCATCGGCGCTTGTCGCCACACGCAAGCCGGCGTCGCGACGGAAGGCCGATGCGAGACAGGCATCGCTCTTCGACGACGAACCGCAGGATGACGAAGTTTCGTCGTCCAACGTCGCGCCGCCGCCGGCCGAAACCGGTGAAGCTGACGATGCAGGCGAGCCTTCCGCATGGATCGAGGTCGACGAACTGGCGTGGCTCGACGCCGTCGAGCTGCCGCCGTTCGACGCAGGCGACGTGCCGCTTGCGTCGGTCAAATCGAACCCGCCGGCGGAACCCGCCGCCGCGTCCGCCGCGCCCACGCCCGCACCCGCACCGCTCGCCGACTGCGTTGTCTGGCTCGAACGCAACTACCGCTTCGGCCTCGATTCGCCGATCGGGCGGCTGTCGCTCGCGATCCGCAGCGGCGACGTGCAGGCCGCGCTCGACGCGTTGCCCGCCGACGATTTGGCGGCCGCGTCATTCCATGACGATGCGGGCGAGTCGCTCGCGACGTCGACGCTCGAGCGGCTCGCTCGGCGGTTCGGTGCTTACCTCGACGCGTTGCGCGACGCGCTGGCCGCGCCGGTGCCCGATCCGCTGCCGCTGTTCGACGCGCTCAACCGGTTCCGGATCCTGTGCGCGACCCGCAGCGGCTTGCGCGGCGCGGAGCACGTCAATGCGCTCGTGGCCGCGCACGTGCGCCACGCGGCGCGCGTGCCGCTGGCGGTCGGCGCGCACTGGTTCACGGGGCGGCCGATCATGGTGACGCGCAACGACTACGCGCTCGGGCTGTTCAACGGCGATATCGGCATTGCGCTGCCCGACGCGCACGGCGTGCTGCGCGTGTGGTTCCGGCGTGCGGACGGCACCGCGCGCGCGGTGTCGCCGGCTGCGCTGCCGCCGCACGAAACCGCGTTCGCGCTGACGGTCCACAAATCGCAGGGCTCGGAATTCGACGAAGCCGCGCTCGTGCTGCCGGCATCGTTCGGCCGCGTGCTCACGCGCGAACTCGTCTATACGGCCGTCACGCGTGCCCGTACGCGCGTGCAGGTGATCGGGCCGCGGCGCGTGCTGGCGCAGGCGGTCGCGACGCGCACGCAGCGCGATTCGGGGCTCGCGGCACGCGTCGACGAGGCGCTTGCACGGCGCCGCATGGAGGCGTCGCGATGATGATCCGCTATACGCTCGATCCGGCCGAGGTCGAATGGACGGCCGTGCGCGCACAAGGCGCCGGCGGGCAGAACGTGAACAAGGTGTCGAGCGCGATTCACCTGCGCTTCGACATCCGCGCGTCGTCGTTGCCGCCTGTCATCAAGGAGCGGCTTCTCGCGCTGTCCGACCAGCGCATTACGCGCGACGGCATCGTCGTGATCAAGTCGCAGGAATACCGCACCCAGGAGAAAAACCGCGAGGCCGCGCTGGCGCGCCTCGATGCATTGATCGCCGGCGTTGCGTTCACGCCGCGCGCACGGGTCGCCACGCGGCCGACGCGCGCGTCGAAGGAGCGGCGGCTCGAGCACAAGTCGCGCCGCAGCGCGGTGAAGTCGGGAAGAGGGAAGGTGATCGACTGACGAATGGCCGGGCGGACGAACCGCGGGTGCGGCACCCGGGCGCTCGCACCCGCGCCGGTTACCGCATCACGGTGCCGGCGCTGTCGAGTACGAAGTCGACGCAGAACACGACGAGCCGGCTCTGCGCGCGGATCGCGACGGCGGCCGTATAGCAGTCGCGGCCTTCCGTCAGCGAGAAGTGCGGGCCCATCAGCGCGACGCGTCCGGGCGCGGCGATCGCGCGCTGGAAATACGGGCGCCGCGACCAGTTGCTGTGGGTCTCCGGAAAGAGCGGTGCGAGGCGGGTGACGCCGGCCTGGCCATCGTCGGCGGGCGCGCCGATCGACGGCAGGAACTGCTCGCCGGTTTCGTCGGTGACGAACACGCGGCGGGCGGCCGGCACCGTGAACACGCGTTGCGCGGCGTCCTGCAGGTTGCCGCTCGCGGAAAACGCGGCCGCGCCGGTCAGCACCAGCCGCTCGATCGCGTCGAAGCCCGGCTGCTCGGCGACGACCGGCGTGTGCCGGCGGGCGATGAAGCGCTGCCACGCGGCGTCGAGCATCGCGGGTGCTGCCGCGCTGGCGTGGGCGATCGATGCGTCGGGCTGGCCGAACTGGAAACCCTGCACGAAATCGATGTCGGCTTCCATCAGTGCCTGCAGCGAATCGTCGTTTTCGACGCCCTCGGCGAGCACCATCGCGCCGGCCTGGTGCAGCATCGACACGAGGTGATGCATGATGCGGCGATCGTCGGCCGAACCGGTCGCGCGTTCGACGAGCGAGCGATCGAGCTTGACGATGTCCGGGCGCGCGCGCCACACGCGGTCGAAGTTCGAGAATCCGGTGCCGAAATCGTCGATCGCGATCAGGAAGTCGCGATGCTGGATCATGTCGATCGTGCGGGCGAGCGCGGCTTCGTCGCGCGACGGCTGTTCGACCACCTCCAGCACGATGCGGTTCGGCGGCAGCGCGAAATGCCGGCACAGCGCCTCGACGAATTCGCGCTGCACGAGGCCCGAATCGAGCACGCGCGGCGTGACGTTCAGGAACAGCCAGCCGTCGCCGATGCCCTGCGCGACGAAGTTGGCCGTATGCAGGCAGCGCGCGAGCCGGTCGAGCAGCAGCGCGTCGGCGTCGGCGCGCGTCTTGTCGAACAGCGCGGCGGGCGAGATCAGTGCGCCGTTCGCGTCGACGACACGTAGCAGCGCCTCGTAACCGACGACCCGCTTGTGCGTGATCGACAGCACGGGCTGGAACACGCTGCGCAGCGTCGTGGTGCGATAGGTGGCGACCCAGCCGCCAGGCGTCGGCGTGAGACGGTCGAGCAGGGAGTCGAGCGAGAGGTCGCGGGCGGGCTTCATGTCAACGGAGCCCGGGGGCGAGCGGCGGGGCGGTAGCGCGCCGCCGCGCTGAAGCGGTCGCACGCGCCGGCGGACGCGAAAGGACGTGAGACATCGAGGCCGCCTTCTGCGGGTAAGTGTTCGGAGTGTAACGGGAACGGGGCCGCTCGCGTATCAGGGAAACTCCAGACGGACGCGGGTATGCGGCTGCGGCCGGCGCGGCCCGCATGCGTGCCGCGCATCATCGCCGCGACGCGAAGGGCGCCGCCGCCGCACATGACGACCCGGCGGTTTGGCGAGCATGGTGAGCGCGATGAGGCGACGCGGGAAATCCCGGCGGCCGGCAGGGCCGCGCGCGCATGGCGCCGTCAGACGAATGCCGGCGGTGCTGCGGCACCTTCCGCGGCGACGCGGAGAACGGCCGGCACCCGGTCGGAGCGCATCACGGCCCGACCGATGGCGATACGTGCACCCGAATGAATCGTCAGGTCGCTTCGCCGCTGCGCGGCCGGATCCCGGGAATCCGCTTGATCACGCCGGTCGCGAGCGCGGTGCCGACGAGCACGATCGCGCAGCCTTCGATCATCACGGCCGACACGTGTTCGCCGAGGAACAGCGCGCCCCACAGCAGGCCGAACACCGGAATCACGAACGTCACGGTGATGGCGCGGGCGGGGCCGACATGCGCGATCAGGTAGAAGAAGATGAAATACGCGATGCCCGTGCAGGCGACGCCGAGCGCGAGCACCGAGCCCCACGCGTGCGCGCTGACCGGCGCGGCCGGCCAGGTGGCGATCGCGAACGGCAGCAGCAGGACGGTCGAGCCGATCATGCTGCCGGTCGCGTTGACGAGCGGATCGACGCCGGTCAGCTTGCGCTTCGTGTAATTGGCCGCGATACCGTACAGCAGCGTCGCGCCGAGCGCCGCGACGGCGGCGAGCGCGGTCGCCGCGGCGCCCGTTTCGCCATGCGCATTCGCGATCTGGTTCCACACGAGCGTGAGCACGCCGGCGAACCCGATCACGAGGCCGAGCGCACGCGGCAGCGACAGCTTGTCCTTCAGCCACAGGTAGGCCACGAGCGCGCCCCAGAGCGGCGTCGTCGCGTTGATCACCGACGTCACGCCGGCCGACAGCGTCAGCTCGGCGAACGCGAACAGGCAGAACGGGATGCCCGAGTTCAGTGCGCCGACGACGAACAACGGCCACGCGTGACGGCGCAGCCGGGTGCCGAGGTCGGCGGGTTTGAAGCGCGTCAGCGCGAAGCCCGCGAGAAACAGCGCGCCGATACCGACCCGCAACGCCATCAGCGGCGCCACGCCGAGATCGACGACGCCGATCCGGATAAACAGGAACGACGCGCCCCACAGGGCGGCGAGCACGGTCAGCAGAAGGGCGTTCTTGGGCGACATCGAGTGTGAGGGGCGGGGAAAGGATGCGGAGAATCTTACACCCCGTTACCAGCCCGTCGTTTCACGTTTCGATGAAATGACAAGAAACGGGAATGTCGCCCGTTGCCGGCACGGGATAGCCGCGTGCCAGCGGTCGAGCCCGGTCAGTGATGGCGCCAGCCGCCGCGTCCGCCGAAGCCGAAATTGAGTGATACCGCCGGTCCCCAATAGCCGCCCCATGCGGGCGCATAGGCAGGTGCCGGATAGTAATAGGCGGGGCCCGGATCGACATAGACCGGGGCCGGTGCAGCCGTGTAATAACCGCCGGGATAATAGCCGTACGGGTAGTAGCAGCCGGCGAGCGTCACGCAGGCGAGCGCCGCGGCGACGAGGGTCCTGTTCATGATGTCTCTCCGGCGGAGCCGGCAATCGGCAGATGCTTAAGCTTAGGCCGCGCGCCGATGACACGGTGTGCAAAACGGTAACGGATCATTTCCGCACGAGCTGCCCGCCACGTTGCGGCGCCGCATGCGAAAACGGCGCTTCCGCACCGCGAAAACGCCGTCTGGCCGACTGTCGCGGCGCGCTGCGCCGCCTCTTTTACTTGCCGACCTGGTTGCCGATGATGCCGCCGGCCGCTGCGCCGCCGAGCGTCGACAGCGCGCTGCCGCCGATCGCCGCGCCGGCGACGCCGCCGACACCCGCACCGATTGCCGTATCGCGCTGGCGTCGTGACATCGAATCGCAGGCCGACAGGCTGGCCACCGTCGCGACGAGCAGAGCGCATACCCCAAAACGCCGAATCGAATTCATGATCGTTGTCCTTGTGGTAGTGAACGGAGGTCGCGCGACCGGCTGGCGACCGCGCATGACCCCAATCTACGCGCCGTCCCGTGGCGCAGCTGTAAGGACTTGTTAAGGCTCGGGCGGTTTCGTAATCATTTGTTTCCCTCGCGCCGGCAGGCACGCGGTGTGCACACGCGCAAAAAAGCCCGCTCGAAAGCGGGCTTGCGCAGCGCCGAAGCGCGAGACGCAGCGGTCCGGGCGGACCGCCGCGCGTGCTTATTGACGGTGATAGATCTCGGCGCCGGTCTTGACGAACTCGACCGCCTTGACTTCCATCCCCTTCTTCAGCGCTTCGGTTTCCGACACACCCTGCTGCGCCGCGAACTCGCGCACGTCCTGCGTGATCTTCATCGAGCAGAAGTGCGGGCCGCACATCGAGCAGAAGTGCGCGACCTTCGCCGAATCCTTCGGCAGCGTTTCGTCGTGGAATTCGCGCGCCTTGTCCGGATCGAGACCGATGTTGAACTGGTCTTCCCAACGGAACTCGAAGCGCGCCTTCGACAGCGCGTTGTCGCGCACCTGCGCACCCGGGTGGCCCTTCGCCAGGTCGGCGGCGTGAGCGGCGAGCTTGTACGTGATGATGCCTTCCTTCACGTCGTCCTTGTTCGGCAGGCCGAGGTGTTCCTTCGGCGTCACGTAGCACAGCATCGCGGTGCCGAACCAGCCGATCATCGCGGCGCCGATGCCGGACGTGATGTGGTCGTAGCCCGGCGCGATGTCGGTGGTCAGCGGCCCGAGCGTGTAGAACGGCGCTTCCTTGCACCAGTCGAGCTGGAGATCCATGTTCTCCTTGATCAGCTGCATCGGCACGTGGCCGGGGCCTTCGATCATCACCTGCACGTCGTGCTTCCACGCGATCTGCGTGAGTTCGCCGAGCGTCTTCAGCTCGCCGAGCTGCGCTTCGTCGTTCGCGTCGTAGATCGAGCCCGGGCGCAGGCCGTCGCCGAGCGAGAAGCTCACGTCGTACGCCTTCATGATCTCGCAGATCTCTTCGAAGTGTTCGTACAGGAAGCTTTCCTTGTGATGCGCGAGGCACCACTTCGCCATGATCGAGCCGCCGCGCGACACGATGCCCGTCATCCGGTTCGCGGTGAGCGGCACGTACTGCAGGCGCACGCCCGCGTGGATCGTGAAGTAGTCGACGCCTTGTTCGGCCTGCTCGATCAGCGTGTCGCGGAAGATTTCCCAGGTCAGGTCCTCGGCCTTGCCGTTGACCTTTTCCAGCGCCTGGTAGATCGGCACCGTGCCGATCGGCACCGGGCTGTTGCGGATGATCCACTCGCGCGTTTCATGGATGTGCTTGCCGGTCGACAGGTCCATCACCGTGTCGCCGCCCCAGCGGATCGCCCACGTCATCTTGTCGACTTCCTCGCCGATCGACGACGTGACGGCCGAGTTGCCGATGTTCGCGTTGATCTTCACGAGGAAGTTGCGGCCGATGATCATCGGCTCGGATTCCGGGTGGTTGATGTTCGCGGGGATGATCGCGCGGCCGCATGCCACTTCCGAGCGCACGAATTCCGGCGTGATCTCGGCCGGCGCGTTCGCGCCGAAGGCCGCTGCGCCGAACGCCTGGCCCGGGTGCTGGCGGCCCATCATCGCGGCGAGCTTCGCGCCGTTCGGGCCGCTCGCCTTCAGGCTTTCGAGGTACTCGGCGCGGCGCTGGTTCTCGCGGATCGCGATGTATTCCATTTCCGGCGTGATGATGCCCTGGCGCGCGTAGTGCATCTGCGTGACGTTCTTGCCGGCCTGTGCGCGGCGCGGGTTGCGGTGCAGGCCCGGGAACCGCAGGTCGGCGGTGGCCGGGTCGGCCGCGCGCTCGAGGCCGTACTGGCTCGACAGGCCGCCGAGCACTTCGGTGTCGCCGCGTGCCTCGATCCAGCCCTGGCGCAGCGCGGCCAGGCCCGCGCGGATGTCGATCTTCGCGTCCGGATCGGTATAGGGGCCCGACGTGTCGTACACGTAGATCGGCGGGTTCTTTTCGCCGCCGAAGCCGGTCGGCGTATCGGCCTGCGTGATTTCACGCATCGGCACGCGGATGTCGGGCTGCGAGCCGGTTACATAAACCTTGCGCGAATTGGGCAGCGGGGCGACAGCGGCGGCGTCGACGTGTGCGTCGGCGGACAGAAACTTCGGATTGGCGTTCATGCAATCTCCTGTATGAGCGCCGGACAGGCGCTTCGGCGCTTGCCCGGAGCCCTTGACGAATGTGGGGCTCGAGCTAAGCAGGAGACGAGGCTTGGTGAGGCGGCGGATTTCGTCAGAAGGATGGCGGCGAAATCCGTACGCTTCCCTGCGCTGGCATTATCCAGATCAGGTTCAAAGGGTATTTCTCACCCGCAATGCCGGTTGTTTGACCGCGCGCATTGCAGGACCCCCGCGTTAGCAGCGCACACGATACACTGGCTTCGCGGCGGTTTCAACCGGGAGAGGATCGGCTGCCCCGGTGCGGCCGCAGCATGGCGGGCGGTGCGATGGCCCGTCGAGATGGCAGCGCGCGTCGCCGCTGCATGGCCCCACGGCTTGGCCGGCCGGGGTGAAGCGGTGCAACATGGCGCGCTTTCGCGCAACCTCAAAAAATTTTTTCGCAGCGGCTGTCATTTCCCGCGACGTCGTCCGTCTATTCGGCTCCTTAAACCCATGTTTTGGAGAGATGTCATGAAAAAAGTACTGATCGCCGCTTGCGTCGCCGCTATCGCCACGATCGCCACGGGCGCGTATGCGCAGAACGACGCGATGTCGCAGCCGGGTTCGTCGATGTCGAAGGACGCGATGGGCCACGACGCGATGGCCAAGGATGCAATGGGCCATGACGCGATGAAGAAGGACGGCATGAAAAAGCATGCGATGAAGAAGGACGCGATGAAGAAGGACGCGATGTCGCACGACGAGATGGGCAAGCCGTCGGGCGACAAGATGGCGCCGTCGAACTGACGGAAGCGGACGCGGCGCGGCCGGCGCGTGCGTCGCACGGCGGCCGCCCGCACCGCATCCTGTCTCGTCGACTCATTCCCGGAGTCTTCATCATGCAAACCGTTCCCGCTACCGGCCGCGCGACCGCCACGCCGCCCGCGCGCCCGATTCATCCGCTGTGGGTGCGCGCGAGCCACTGGCTCAATGCGCTCGCGGCGATCCTGATGGTGCTGTCCGGCTGGCGCATCTACGATGCGTCGCCGATCTATCCGCCGTTCGTGTTTCCGCACGGCATCACGCTGGGCGGCTGGCTCGGCGGCGCGCTGCAATGGCATTTCGCGGCAATGTGGCTGCTGGTCGGCAACGGGCTGTTCTACCTCGCGATGTCGATCGCGACGGGGCGCCTCGCACGCAAGATGCTGCCGGTCACGCCGGCGTCGATATGGCGCGACGTGCGTGCCGCGCTGGGCGGACGGCTGTCGCACGACGACCTGAGCGTCTACAACGCGGTGCAGCGTGCCGCTTACCTGACCGCGATCGTCGATCTCGTCGTGCTGGTGCTGTCGGGGCTCACGATCTGGAAATCCGTGCAATTCCCGCTGCTGCGCGAATTGTTCGGCGGCTACGACAACGCGCGTGTCGTGCACTTCTGGGCGATGTCGCTGCTCGTCGCATTCGTTGTCGTTCACGTCGCGATGGCGCTGCTGGTGCCGCGCTCGCTGCTCGCGATGCTGCGCGGTCGCTGACCCGCGAGCCGCGGGCGAAGGAAATCATCATGTCGGAATCCGAATACAAGCGCGACGGTTCGCGCTGGACGCTCGACCGGAAGTCGCTCGAGCTCGACGTGCGCCGCGAGCTCGAGATGCCGTCGCGGCGCCTCTTCAACCGGCGCATCCTGACGCTCGGCGGCCTGACGATGCTGACCGGCTGCACGTTGAAGGACGACGCGTCGGTCAACACGTTCCTCGAGACGGTGTCGCGCATGAACGACCGCGTGCAGGCGTGGCTGTTCAGCGGCGAACGGCTCGCACCGACCTACACCGAAGCCGACATCACGCGACCGTTCCCGTTCAACGCGTACTACGGGATCGACGACGTGCCGCACGTCGATGCGTCGACGTACCGGCTCGTGCTGTCCGGCCGCGTGACGGGCAAGCGCGTGTGGACGCTCGACGAACTGTATGCGCTGCCGCACGCGGAGCAGATCACGCGACATATCTGCGTGGAAGGGTGGAGCGCGATCGGCCGCTGGGGCGGCACGCCGTTCGGCGCGTTTCTCGCACGGGCCGGCGCCGATACACGGGCGAAGTACGTGGGCTTCAAGTGCGCGGACGATTACTACGAGAGCATCGACATGCCGACCGCGCTGCATCCGCAGACGCTGCTCGCGTTCGACTACGACGGCCGCCGGCTGCCGCCGGAATTCGGCTTCCCGATGAAGCTGCGGATGCCGACCAAGCTGGGCTACAAGAACCCGAAGCACATCATGGAAATCTTCGTGACCGATACGTATCCGGGCGGCTATTGGGTGGATCAGGGGTACAACTGGTTCGGCGGATCGTGAGCGATGCGTGGCATGCGGTGGCGGCGCGTGCCGCGACGCATCACGCGGATTCACGCACCTGGAGGTCGACGCGCAGGCCGACAGCCGCCGCCATGTTGACGAGCGCGTCGAGCCCGAACAGGTTGATCTTGCCGCGCAGCAGGTCGGAGACGCGCGGCTGCGTGACACCCAGCTGTTTCGCGGCCTGGGCCTGGCTGAGCTCGAGCTGCGCGATGCGCTGCTTGAGTGCGATCATCAGTTCGGAGCGCAGCTTCATGTTCTCGGCTTCGGCCGGCTGGCCCTCGATTGCGTCCCAGACGCTCTCGTAACGTTCGTTGGTCATCGTTTCCTCTCCATCATCAGCGCGCGATAGCGCCGGGCGGCCAGATCGATATCGGCCCTGGTCGTGCGCGCCGATTGCTTCCTGAAGCAGTGAAGCACGTAGACGGCGTCGGCGAAGGTCGCGACGTAAATGATCCGGAATGCGCCGCTCGTTTCGCGCAGGCGAATTTCCCGCACGCCGACGCCGACGGTGCGCATCGGCTTCCAGTCGTCCGGCGCCAGGCCGCGTTGCACCTGGTCGATCTGGTGGCCGGCTTCGCGTCGCGCGGGCAGCGGAAAACCGCGAAGATCGGCGAGGGCGCTGCCGACGAAAACAACCGGCTTCGGCGGAAGAATGGTCGAATTATACAAAATTTTGTATGGGTGTGGCGGGTTTTGAACGAAGGTCGCGCAGGGCACGCGGCGCGTGAGTCGACCGTCACGATAAGGGGGAAGCCATGGCCGGTGTGCAGGACTGGCCGTTCGGCCGATGCCTGGCTCGCGCGCGGCGGATTGCCGTTGGCAGTGGGGCGAGCCGGCACCGGCAGCGCATGCGCGCGGTGTATCCGGCCCCCGATTTCACCCGCCCGCCGGCCGTAAAATGTCGCGCGGAAACATCATTCGCGATCCTTTCAGACAGGTCCGATGATGCTTTCGAATCCTTGATGCCATAATGCCGAGCGTGCGCAGCCGAAGCGGTTGCGCGCATTTTTTTTGTCCCTCTGCCGCCGCCTGCCGGTTCTCTTTCGTCGCCGTTCGCACTGCCATGTCGTTCCGCACGTTCGCTCTGCCTTCCCGGTCCCGCCAGGGCCGTTTGCCGGCATCGCCGGCGTCTTTCAGCGGAGCACGCGGCGCGACGTGCGGGCAGGCTGCGCGATGACGCCGCTCGACCGTCTCCTCGATTTCCTCGCCCGCTTCTCGTTCCGGATCCGCCTGCCGCAAAGCCGCGGCGGCCGCGTCGCGCTGGCGCTCGTGTTCATCTATTTCGTCTGGGGTTCGACCTACAGCGGCCTGCATTTCGCGCTGCAGTCGTTCCCGCCGCTGCTGCTGTCGGGGCTGCGCAACCTGCTCGGCGGGATCGGCCTGTTCATCTTCGCGCTGCGGCGCAAGCCCGAATGGCCGACGCTGCTCGAAATCCGCAATGCGGGGATCGTCGGCACGATGCTCGTCGCGCTGTCGTCCGGCACGATCGCGCTCGGGATCAGTTCGGTCAGCAGCGGTTCGGCCGCGGTGATGGTGGCCACGGTGCCGCTGTTCGCGACCGTGATCGCGGCGGTCGCCGGGCGGCCGGTCACGAAAGGCGAGTGGGCGGCCATCGCGCTCGGGATGGTCGGCATCGTCGTGCTGAATTCGGGCGGCGCGGCCGCGCAGAATTCGGCGCTCGGCACGATCTGCGTGCTGGCCGGCGCACTGTTCTGGGCCGGCGGCGCGCATCTCGCGACGCGGCTCAAGCTTCCGTCCGACCTGTTCCTGTCGACGTCGCTGCAGATCGGTCTGGGCGGCATGATCTCGACGCTCGTCGCCTGGCTGATCGGCGAGCGCATCGAGCACGTGATGGTGGGGCCGGTGTTCGCGTTCCTGTACCTGATGGTGTTCTGCACGATGGCCGCGTACGTTGCGTACGGCTACCTGATCCGCCACACGAGCCCGATCATCGCGAGCAGCTGCATGTACGTGAACCCGATCGTCGCGGTCGCGCTCGGTGCGCTGCTGCTGGGCGAGCCGGTGACGATGGCGACCGTGGTCGCGACCGTCGCGATCCTCGGCAGCGTCGGGCTGTCGTTCGTGTTCGATCCGGCGCGCCGGCCCGCGGCGCGCGCGGCAACCGCCAGTTCGGCGGCCGCGGCAGCCATGTCGGCGGCGGAGGCTTCGTCCGCGCCCGAGCAGATCGCGGTGCCGGATCCGGCACCGATCCTGGCGCCTTCCGCCGTTCCGCTGGCCGTGCCGACTCCGGCTGCCGTGATGGATCCCGCCGGGGTCGTGGATCCGGCGCCGGCGTTCGCGCCGCCGCCCGCCGCCGAGCCGGCAGCGCCCCGCACCGACGCGTGACGCTGCCGTGGCCGGTCGCGCTTAGTCGCGCCGGCCGCCGCGATGGTGGAACCAGCCCGCCAGCGCGGTGAACGCCAGCCCGGTCGCGCACAAGCCGATCCAGCCGAACGCGTGCCACGCGGCCACACCGGCCGACGAGCCGAGCGCGCCGCCGATGAAATAGCACACCATGTACACCGTGTTCACGCGGCTGCGCGCCTCGGGCTTCAGCGCATAGATGCGCGACTGGTTCGAGATCTGCGCGGCCTGTACGCCGACGTCCAGCACGATCACGCCGATCACGAGCCCGACGAGGCTCGCGCCCGACAGCGCGAAGATCACGAACGACAGCGCGAGCAGCGCGATCGCGAGCGAGATGATCGCGCGCGGGCCGCGCTTGTCCGCGAAGCGGCCCGCGTAGGGCGCCGCGAGGGCGCCCGCCGCCCCGACGATCCCGAACAGGCCGGCCGCCTGCGGGCCGAGATGGAACGGCGCGCCGGCGAGCAGCAGCGTGAGCACGGGCCAGAACGCGCTGAATGCCGCGAACAGCGCGGCGCCCGTCAAAGACGCCTCGCGCAGCCCGCGCAGTTCAACCGCCAGATGCCACATCGAGCCGAGCAGCTTGCCGTACGACAGCGTTGAAGTCGGCGAGCTGCGCGGCAGCCGCAGCACGATCACGGCGGCGAGCGCGACGAGCGCCGCGACCGACGCGGCGAACACCGCGCGCCAGCCGAAATACTCGGCGACGAAACCGGCGGCGGTGCGCGCGAGCAGGATGCCGAGCAGCAGGCCGCTCATCACGGTGCCGACCGCGTGCCCGCGTTCGGCCGGCGGCGCGATCTCGGCGGCGAACGGCACGGCCTGCTGCGCGATTGTCGCGAGTACGCCGATCGCGAGGCTCGCGACGGCGAGCACGGCCAGCGACGGCGCGGCGGCCGCGACGATCAGCGCGACCGACAGGCCGGCGATCTGCATCAGGATCAGCCGGCGGCGGTCGAAGCGGTCGCCGAGCGGCGCGAGCAGGAACATGCCGGCCGCATAGCCGAGCTGTGTCGCGGTCGGCACTGCGCCGATCCACGAAGCGCCATCGGGAAACGCGGAGCGGAAGCTGTCGAGCAGCGGCTGGTTGTAATAGATGTTCGCGACGGATACGCCCGCGATCGTCGCGAGCAGCAACAGCAGGCTGCGCGAATAGTGGGGCGAGGCGGCGTCGGTCGGATGGTCGGTGGAGGCGGTGGACATGGCTGCGCAGACGGAGTGGGGCGGCGCGGCGCGCGGCGCACGCATCGGGTGCGCAGGCGCGCGGGGCGCCGGTCAAGGCTGCCGATCATACCGGAGCGGCGTGAATCCTGCCGGGCACGCGGCGGGGTGGCGGACCGGCGAAGCCGGCAGAGTCGGCAGAGTCGGCAGAGTCGGCAGAGTCGGCAGAGTCGGCAGAGTCGGCAGAGTCGGCAGAGTCGGCAGAGTCGGCAGAGTCGGCAGATCGGCAAATCGGCAAATCGGCAAATCGGCAAATCGGCAAATCGGCAAATCGGCAAATCGGCAAATCGGCAAACCGGCCGTCCGCCGCCTCGTCACCGCGCGCGCTTCACTCCGTCAATCGACCAGCTCGCCCGTCGGCTCGTAGAACGGATAAGGCCCGGCGCCTTCATCGACATACACGTGATGCGACGTCATCCCCGTATCGGGCGCATGACGGTGAACCGCGAACGCAGGCGGCTCGAGCCGGAATGCGGACGGCGCATCGGTTCGCAGGTCGAAGGCGACCTGATGCGCGGGCGACGGCACCGCGGACGCGAGCGTGCCGCCGAAGCGCGTGAACATCGTGCGATGCACGTGGCCGCACAGCACGCGCTCGACGTTCGGATGAGCGCGCAGCAACGCGTCGAGTTTCGCGGCGGCTGCGGGCGCGAGGCGCAGCTTGTCCATGTGGCCGATTCCCGCCGCGAACGGTGGATGATGCAGCGCGACGATCACGGGCCGGTCGCGCGCGGCGTCGAGCTGCGCGGCGAGCCACGCGAGCCGTGCGTCGCACAGGTCGCCGTGGCTTGCACCGGGCACCTGCGAATCGAGCGCGAGCACGCGCACCGCGCCGACGTCGAGCGCGTACTGCACGAATTCGCCATCCTGCAGCTCGGCGCGATCGGCGAACGCGCGGCGCAGCCCGGCGCGGTCGTCGTGATTGCCGATCATCAGGTAGTACGGAATCTCGAGCGCCGCGAGCAGCCCGCGCAGGTTGCCGTACTCTTCATCGTGGCCGAAGTCGGTGAGGTCGCCGGTGACGAGCACGGCGTCGGGGCGCGGCACGAGCGCGTTCAGTCTGTCGATGCAGCGCGCGAGCGCGGCCGCCGTGTCGACGCGCCGGTACGCGAGCTGGTCCGGACGCTTGATGTGGAGATCGCTGATTTGAGCAAGCAGCATCGTCGTTCCTCGGAATCGTCTGGTTGTTGTCGCGGCGGCGTCGCGCGCCGCGGTAGGGGGCTGCATGAATGATGCCCGAACGACCGATTACGCGCCGAGCGCGATCAGGCCTTCCGGTGCGATCGCAAGGCCGACCGCCGTACCGCGTGCGAGCGCGATGCGGCCCGGCACGTCGATCACGAGCGCATCGGGGGCCGCATGCTCGATCGTGAGCCGCGTGCGTTCGCCGAGGAACGCGCACGCGCTGACCGCGCCGCGCAGCGGCGCATGCGCGGGATCGGCAAGTTGCGCATCCTCGGGGCGGAAGAACCACTCGTCGGCCGCGTGCGGCGTGGTGATCGCGCCGCCCGTGGTCAACAGCGTGCCGTCGCGCCACTGCCCGGCGAGCCGGTTCAGCGTGCCGATGAACTGCGCGACCGTGCGGTTCGCCGGGTGGTAGTAGATGTCGCGCGGCGTGCCGATCTGCTCGATGCGGCCCGCGCCCATCACGACGATCCGGTCGCCGAGCTCCATCGCTTCGGCCTGGTCGTGCGTCACGTAGACCGTCGTCACGCCGAGCTCGCGCAGCAGCGCATTCATCTCGCGACGCAGCACGTCGCGCAGCTTCGCGTCGAGCGCGGTCAGCGGCTCGTCGAGCAGCAGCACGCGCGGCCGCACCGCCAGCGCGCGGGCCAGCGCGACGCGCTGGCGCTGGCCGCCCGACAGCTGGTCGACCGGCTTGTCCGCATGCGCGTCGAGCCGCATCATCGCGAGCAGCTCGTCGACGCGCTCGCGCAGCGCGCGCGGCTCGGTCTTGCGGATCTTCAGCCCGTAGCCGACGTTGCCGCGCACCGTCAGGTTCGGAAACAGCGCGTAGTTCTGGAACACCATGCCGACCTGCCGGCGCTCGATCGGCAACGCGGTGACGTCGTCGTGGCCGAAGGCGATCGTGCCGCCGGCATCCGGCGTGTCGAGGCCTGCGATCAGGCGCAGCGTGGTCGTCTTGCCGCAGCCCGACGGCCCGAGCAGCACGAGCGTTTCGCCGGCACCGATCGACAGGTCGAGCGGTTCGAGCACGCGCGTGCCGCGGAACGTCTTCGCACAGCGGGTCAGGGTGATGGGAGTGGAATCGAGTTTCATGTCTGCGAGAAATTCAGCGCGGGCGCTTCTTGAGCGCACGCGTGCCGGATGGATCGACGCCGAGCCACTGCATCGCGACGAGCAGCGGCAGCGTCATCAGCAGGAACAGGATCGTGTACGCGCTGCCGACTTCGAGGCGCAGCGACGCATAGGTATCGGCGAGTCCGACCGGCAGCGTCTTGGTGTCGGGCGTGTGCAGCATCCACGTGAGGTTGAATTCGCCGATCGACAGCGTGAGCACTGCGAGCGCGCCCGCGACGATGCCGGGGCGCAGGTTCGGCAGCACGATCGTGACGAAGCGCGTGACGAAGGATGCGCCGAGGCTGGCCGCACCTTCCTCGAGCGTGCGCAGGTCGGCACCGGCCGCGACGGCTGCCACCGCGCGCACCATGAACGGCAGCGTGAACACGACGTGGCCGGCGACGATGAACCACAGGCTCATCCGGAACGCGGTGAAGCCGCCGTAGACGACCAGCAGCGCGAGCGCCGACGCGAGGCCGGGCAGCGCGACGGGCAGCACCAGTGCCTCCTCGATCGCGCGTGCGACGCGGTGCTTGCTGCGCGCGAGCGCATAACCGGCCGGCACGCCGACGACGAGCACGATCGCGAGCGTCGCGAACGCGACGTAGAGCGACAGCGCGACCGAGCCGTGATACTGCTGCCACACTTGTTCCAGCCAGCGCAGCGTGAGGCCGCTCGACAGGCCGCGAAAGTAGTTGACGGTGAGGCCTGCGAGCACCGACATCACGACGGGCACGATCAGGAACGCGCACAGCAGCAGCGTGACGCCCCATTGCAGCGCGGCGATCATGCGCGCGCCGGTGACGCGCGGCGCGCGGCGGGCGACACCGTTCGCTTGCGCGGGAGCAGGTGCCGGCGAAGGCGAAGGCGACGGCGCGGAAGAGCCGGAAAGCGATTGCATGCGGAAATCCTCAGGCCGCGGCGGCGGCGGTGTGGCCGGTGAAGCGGCGCGCGAGCGCGAGCACGGCCCAGGTGACGATGCCGAGCACGATCGACAGGCCGGCCGCCGTCGCGATGTTCGCGTTCAGCGTGAACTCGGTGTAGATCGTCATCGGCAGCACGTTCAGGTCGGTGGCGAGCGTGAACGCGGTACCGAACGCGCCCATCGCGGTCGCGAAGCAGATCGCGCCCGCGGCGATCAGGCCCGGTGCGAGCGCCGGCAGCACGATGTCGACGAAGATGCGCCACGGCGACGCGCCGAGCGAGCGCGCGGCTTCCTCGAGCGACGCGTCGAGCTTCGACGCGGCCGCGATCACGGTGACGATCACGCGTGGAATCGAGAAATACAGGTAGCCGACGAACAGCCCGGCGACCGAGTACGCGAACACCCACTTGTCGCCGGTGAGCTTCGCGGACAGCATGCCGATCAGCCCCTGCCGGCCGGCGAGCATGATCACCATGAAGCCGACCACGACGCCCGGGAACGCGAGCGGGAACGTGAGCAACGCGAGCAGCACGCGCTTGCCCGCGAATTCGCGGCGCGCGAGCAGGAGGCCCGAGATCGTCGACAGCGCGAGCGTCGCGAGCGTGACGCCCGCGGAGAGCGCGACGGTCTCGCCGAGGCTTTTCATGTAGCGTGCATTGCCGAGCAGGGCCGCGTAGTGCGGGAGGAATGCGCCGTCGGCGGACACCCGGACGAGCGCCGCCATCGGCAGCAGCCAGAAGGCGGCGAACACCGCGAGCGCCGGCGCGACGAGCGCGACGCGCCAGCGCAGCGGGAAAGTCAGGTCGAGCATCGGTTGCGTCCTGGCGCTTACTGCATCACTTGCAGGTACTGCTGGCCGAATGCCTGCTGGCCGGCCGCCATCTTGCCGAAGTCGACCGATTTCGCGCGGGCGTATTCGCTCGCCGGCAGGAACTTCGACGCGACGTCGGCGCCGAGCGCCTGTGCGCGCACCGGGCGCAGGTACGCGTTGGCCCACAGCTTCTGGCCTTCGTCGGACAGCACGAAATCGAGCACCTTCCTGCCGTTCGCGTCGTGCGGTGCGCCCTTCACGAGACTCATCACGTACGGCACCGCGATCGTGCCTTCCTTCGGAATCACGAACTCGACGTTCGCACTGTCCTTGTACTTCGCGCGATACGCATCGAAGTCGTAGTCGAGCAGGATCGGAATCTCGCCCGACAGCACGCGCGCATACGCGGTCTGCTTCGGCACGATCGGTGCGTTCGCCTTCAGCTTGCGGAACCAGTCGAGCGCCGGCTTGAAGTTGTCGAGGCTGCCGCCGAGCGCCTGGTTCACGGCGACCGCGCCCGCGTAGCCGACGAACGCGCTCGACGGGTCGAGATAACCGACCATGCCCTTGTATTCCGGCTTCAGCAGGTCGGCCCACGAGCGCGGCACCGGCTTGCCGTCGAGCGCGTCCTTGTTCACGAAGAAGCCGAGCGTGCCCGAGTGGATCGCGAACCAGTAGCCTTGCGGGTCCTTCAGGTTCGCGGGGATGTCGTTCCAGTGCGCGGGCTTGTACGGCGCGATCACGCCCTTGTCCTTCGCCTGGAACGCCGACGACACGCCGAGGTAGACGACGTCGGCCACCGGGCTCTTCTGCTCGGCGATCAGCTGCGCGATCGACTGGCCCGAGTTCTTGTTGTCGAACGGCACGCGGATGCCGGTCTTCTGCTTGATCGCGGCGATCTGCGCGGCCCAGTCGGCCCATTCGGGCGGGCAGTTGTAGCAGATCGCCGTTTCGTCGGCGTGGGCGGCGGGCGCGCCGGCGATAAGCGCGGCGCAGGCTACGGGAGCTGCAAGCGCGCGCAGCAGCGAGGTCAGGCGAAAGGACACGGTAGGTCTCCGGGCGAGGGTGAGGCGCTGGGGTGAGGCGATCAGGGGCGGTGTGCGCGTTCAGGCCTTGCGCAGTTGCAGGTCGGTGGCCGGCGGGGCGACGGTTGCGCCGTCGCGCACCACGTGCGGCAGGATCAGCGACGAGCGTTCGATCGCCGCGCCGCCGATGCATTCGACGAGACGTTGCCATGCATGGCGACCGATGTCGCGGTTCGGCGTCGCGACGCTCGCGAGCGGCGGCGCGAGCAATTCGCCGATCGCGATGCCGTCGAAGCCGAGCACCGACAGGTCGTCCGGGATCGAGAAGCCCGCGCGGCGCAGGCCGCGCATCACGACCATCGCGAGCAGGTCGTTGCTGCAGAAGAGGGCGGTCGGGCGCGTCGCGTGTGCGGTGAGATGGGCGAGCACCGCATCGGGCAGCTCGGGCGCGTTGAAGTCGACTTCGACCGGAGGCAGCGTGGCAACGCCGCTTTCCTCGAGTGCCTGCGCATAACCGAGATGGCGCTGGCGTGCGCGATCCGACGCGGCGAGCGAGCCGGCCAGCATCAGCACGCGGCGGTGACCGCGCGCGGTCAGCAGGCGCACGCCGTCATACGCGGCGCTGCGGTTGTCGACCGACACCGACGGGCGGCGCTGCGTGTCGTTGTGCATCAGCACGTAGTGCGGGCCTTCGTGGTCGAGCATGTCGAGCAACGGGTGCGTGTCCGCGTCGGCGACGGTGAGGATCAGCCCTTCGACGCGCTGCTCGCGCAGCGTCTCGATCGCGTGACGCTCGCGCGCCGCATCGTATTCGGTCGTCATCAGGATCAGCTTGAAGCCGGCCGCGGTCGCGAGCTCGTCGATGCCTTGCAGGCAGTCGGCGAACACGGGGTTCGACAGCGTCGGCACGACGACGCCGACGAGCCGCGTGCGCTCGCCGCGCAGTTGCCGGCCGAGCGGGCTCGGGCGGAATTGCAGCGTGTCGATCGCGGTGCGGATGGTCTGCAGCGTGGCGGGGCTGACGGTAT
This sequence comes from Burkholderia sp. COPS, assembly GCF_019425585.1. NCBI lineage: Bacteria > Pseudomonadati > Pseudomonadota > Betaproteobacteria > Burkholderiales > Burkholderiaceae > Burkholderia > Burkholderia sp. COPS. Next base: position 171,839 of record NZ_WIXR01000016.1, read on the forward strand.
GCGGTGCGTTGATCGCGCGCGAGACGGTGGCGATCGAGAAGCCCGCGAGGGCAGCGACGTCCTTGATGGTCGAGGTCATGAAATAACGCGATGTAAACGTTTTCGGCCGGGAAATTATCGAAAACGTTTGTGACTTCGCGATGACGCGAGCGATGCCTGTTTCGCAAAAAGCGCGATACAAACATCTGACGGATGGGGCCGCCGGACGACGCGGATCCGATTGTATCGGGGATGTTGCGGCGCGGGAGAAAATCGTGGGCGGCGCTGTTCCGGCGTCGATTGCACAGGATGAATCCGTGCGGCGCCGGGAGATGTCGCCATGCGGCGGCGCAGAATAAGGGAACGCATGCGCAAGCAATGGTAGAATCGCGTCCGCCCTCTTGCCGGGGTGATGAAATTGGTAAACATAGCGGACTTAAAAGATTGAGTGCCCGGCCGGAAACGGTCGGTGCAGAACCCTTCAAATTCGGCGAAACCCCTGATGCGCGCATCGAGGCAACGCCGAGCCAAGCCTCGCGGCATCCGCGAGGAAGGTGTAGAGACTAGACGGGGGGCGCCTAAGGCGCACGGGCAGCAGGCACGCCCGCGCGCGACGGTGAAGGCATAGTCCAGCGCACGAACGGCATCGCGTCCGCGACGCCGGCTTTGAAAGAAGCAGTGTGACGAAAATCCGCCGCCTTAACTGGCTTGCCGGTTCGAGTCCGGTCCCCGGCACCACGATCGCTTTCAGCGCGATTCGATGACGGTAAGAAAGCCCGCGAGAAGCCATATGCTCGCGGGTTTTTTGTTTTTGGTGCGTCCGGACGCGCGTGAGCGCGGAACGTTGCCGCTGTCGCGCTGCCTTCGTCCGGTCGTTCGATCCGCGCGACGGCGCCTTGCGGTTCATCTGCGTCCACCGGCCCTTCGAAGCAGCGAACGCGACGCCATGTGATACTGGCCGCGCACGCCGTACCGAACGCCGTTACCGTCATCGGCCCGTGTGATTCGCCGATGGAATCCAACGCAGTTTGCATGCCGCAAGACCGCCCGTCATGACCGATTCGACCCACCACTATTACGAACCGTCGCAAGGCCACGGCCTTGCACATGATCCCTTGAACGCGATCGTGGGCCCGCGCCCGATCGGCTGGATCTCGTCGCGCGGCAGCGACGGTACGGTCAACCTCGCGCCCTACAGCTTCTTCAACGCATTCAACTACCATCCGCCGATCATCGGCTTTTCGAGCGTCGCCGCCAAGGACAGCCTGCGCAACGTGCAGGAGACCGGCGAGTTCGTGTGGAACCTCGCCACGCGCGAGCTTGCCGAGCGGATGAACCAGACGTGTGCCGCGGTGCCGTATGAGGTAGACGAGTTCGAACTTGGCGGCCTGACCGCCGTGCCGTCGCGCCTGGTCGACGTGCCGCGCGTGGCGGAAAGCGGCGTCAACTTCGAATGCAAGGTGACCGACGTGATTCGCCTGCGCGATCACCAGGGCGTGGAAACGCCGGCGTCGCTGGTACTCGGTGAAGTCGTCGCCGTTCATATCCGGCAGGATCTGCTGAAGGACGGCATCTTCGACACGTTCGGCGCCGGCATCATTCTGCGCGCGGGCGGCCCGTCGGCCTACGTGCACGTCAAGCCCGACAGCCGGTTCGACCTGTTTCGCCCCGACGCATGATCCGTCGCACGCCGCAACGATCGTCCAGGGCGCGCTGACGCGCCCGAACAGACGACAAAAGACCCCGCGGATATCCAGGATTCCGCGGGGTCTTTTGCTTCGTGTCGTCATGCAGCCCGGGTGCGCCGATCCGTCCGGCGTCGATGCCCCGGCACTGCGTACCGGGTACCGCACCGCCGCAAATGCGTCATGGGTTTACCCCGCCGGCAATGCAGATGGCCTGCCGACGCCTGTCATGGCAAATCTGCTCACCGCGATCGAGCGGCTTGGGCATCGACGTCCGTCGCCGCAGGGCATAAATTTTGAAGGTTGACGTGCTTATCCGCCCGTCAGCCCACGCGCAGGCCGGCAACCGGTCGCGCGTTCCCAAACAGCGTGAGACACAATCGAGCGTGGAGACGACACGATGAGCCTGTCAGAGCCATTGCGTCTGCATGTGCCGGAGCCCACCGGGCGCCCGGGCTGCAAGACGGATTTTTCCTACCTGCATCTATCGCCGGCCGGCGCAGTCCGCCGCCCGCCGATCGACGTAGCCGCGGCGGACACCGCCGATCTCGCCCGCAGCCTCGTGCGCGTGCTCGACGACAACGGCAAGGCCGTCGGCCCGTGGGCACCGGATCTCGACGATGCGCGGCTGATCGCCGGCCTGCGCGCGATGCTCAAGACCCGCATTTTCGACGCGCGCATGATGATCGCGCAGCGCCAGAAGAAGATCTCCTTCTACATGCTGAGCCTCGGCGAAGAGGCGATCGGCACCGCGCATGCGATGGCGCTGCGCGACGGCGACATGTGCTTCCCGACCTACCGCCAGCAGAGCATCCTGATTGCACGCGACGTGCCGCTCGAGCGCATGATCTGCCAGCTGATGTCGAACGAAGGCGACCCGCTCAAGGGCCGCCAGCTCCCCGTGATGTACTCGGATCGCGACGCGGGCTTCTTCTCGATTTCCGGCAACCTCGCGACGCAGTTCATCCAGGCGGTCGGCTGGGCGATGGCGTCGGCGATCAAGGGCGACACGAAGATCGCGTCCGCGTGGATCGGCGACGGCGCGACGGCCGAATCCGACTTCCACACCGCGCTCACGTTCGCGCACGTGTACCGCGCGCCGGTCGTGCTGAACGTCGTCAACAACCAGTGGGCGATCTCGACGTTCCAGGCGATCGCGGGCGGCGAGGGCACGACGTTCGCGGGGCGCGGCGTCGGCTGCGGGATCGCGTCGCTGCGCGTCGACGGCAACGACTTCCTCGCGATCTACGCGGCGTCGAGCTGGGCGGCCGAACGTGCGCGCCGCAACCTCGGCCCGACGCTGATCGAGTGGGTGACCTACCGTGCGGGCGCGCATTCGACGTCGGACGATCCGACCAAGTACCGGCCGAGCGACGACTGGTCCCATTTCCCGCTCGGCGACCCTGTCGAACGCTTCAAGCGTCACCTGATCGTCAAGGGCATCTGGTCGGACAGCGCACACGAAGCGTTGACGGCCGAGCTCGAGGCCGAGGTGATCGCCGCGCAGAAGGAAGCGGAAAAATTCGGCACGCTGGCCGACGACCGGATTCCGTCGCCGGCCTCGATGTTCGACGACGTCTACAAGGAGCTGCCCGCGCACCTGCGCCGTCAGCGCCAGGAACTGGGAGCATGATCATGGCGCAACACGAGACAGGCACGGCAACGCAGCCGATGACGATGATCCAGGCGCTGCGCTCGGCGATGGACGTGATGCTCGGGCGCGACAGCGACGTGGTCGTGTTCGGGCAGGACGTCGGTTATTTCGGCGGCGTGTTCCGCTGTACAGAAGGACTGCAGAACAAATACGGCAAGTCGCGCGTGTTCGATGCGCCGATCTCCGAAAGCGGGATCGTCGGCGCGGCGGTGGGGATGGGCGCATACGGGCTGCGCCCGGTGTGCGAGATCCAGTTCGCCGATTATTTCTACCCGGCATCCGACCAGATCGTGTCGGAAGGCGCGCGGCTGCGCTATCGCTCCGCCGGCCAGTTCACCGCACCGATGACGATCCGCATGCCCTGCGGCGGCGGCATCTACGGCGGCCAGACGCACAGCCAGAGCCCGGAGGCGATGTTCACGCAGGTGTGCGGGCTGCGCACGGTGATGCCGTCGAATCCGTACGACGCGAAAGGGCTGCTGATCGCGTCGATCGAGAACGACGATCCGGTGATCTTCCTCGAGCCGAAACGGCTGTACAACGGGCCGTTCGACGGCCATCACGACCGGCCCGTCACGTCGTGGCTCAAGCATCCGTCGAGCGCGGTGCCCGAGGGCTACTACACGGTGCCGCTCGATACGGCCGCCGTGGTGCGTCCCGGCAACGACGTGACGGTGCTGACCTACGGCACGACGGTGCACGTGTCGCTCGCCGCGGCCGAGGAGACGGGCATCGATGCGGAGGTGATCGACCTGCGCACGCTGTGGCCGCTCGACCTCGACACGGTCGTCGCGTCGGTGCGCAAGACCGGGCGCTGCGTCGTGGTGCACGAGGCGACGCGCACCTGCGGTTACGGGGCGGAACTGGTGTCGCTGGTCCAGGAACATTGCTTCTACCACCTCGAGGCGCCGGTCGAGCGCACGACGGGCTGGGACACGCCATACCCGCATGCGCAGGAGTGGGCGTACTTTCCGGGCCCGGCCCGGGTCGGTGAAGCGTTGCGACGCGTAATGGAGGCGTGAGATGGGGATTCATGTCATCAAGATGCCGGATATCGGCGAAGGGATTGCCGAGGTCGAACTGGTGGCCTGGCACGTGGAAGTCGGGCAGACGATCAAGGAAGACCAGCCGCTCGCCGATGTGATGACCGACAAGGCGGCGGTCGAGATTCCGTCGCCGGTGACGGGCAAGGTGATCGAACTCGGCGGCCGGATCGGCGAGATGATGGCGGTCGGCAGCGAGCTGATCCGCCTCGAGGTCGAAGGCGCCGGCAACCTGAAGGCCGGCGCACCGGTGCGGGAATCAAAGGTAGAAACCGCACCGGTCGCGGCCGCGCCGTCGACGGCGGTGGCCGACGCGCCGGCAGAGTCGCCCGCCAGGCCGGCGACGAAGCACGCGCCTGCGGAGCCGCGTCAAGCGAAGCACGCCGAACGCAAGGAACACGTGGAGCCGCCGCGCGCGGCACTCGCGCCGGGTGAACGGCCGCTCGCGTCGCCGGCCGTGCGCCAGCGCGCATGGGACATGGGCATCGAGCTGCGTTATGTGCGCGGCACGGGGGAAGCCGGCCGGATCCTGCACGCGGATCTCGATGCGTATGCGGGCAGCGGTGGCGGTGCGGCGCGCGGCGCACGCGGATCGCGGGCGCACGGCTACGACGAGCGCAACGACGAAACCGAGGTGCCGGTCATCGGCTTGCGGCGCGCGATCGCGCGCAAGATGCAGGAAGCGAAGCGCCGCATTCCGCACTTCAGCTACGTCGAGGAGATCGACGTCACCGAGCTCGAATCGTTGCGTACGGATCTGAACCGCCGCTACGGCGACACGCGCGGCAAGCTCACGCCGCTGCCGCTGCTGATCCGCGCGATGGTGATCGCGTTGCGCGACTTTCCGCAGATCAACGCGCGTTTCGACGACGAAGCGGGGGTCGTCACGCGCTACGGCGCGGTGCACATGGGCGTCGCGACGCAGACGGACAGCGGCCTCACGGTGCCGGTGCTGCGTCACGCGGAAGCGAAGGACGTGTGGTCGATTTCCGCCGAGATCGCGCGGCTCGCCGACGCGGTGCGCACGAACCGCGCGCACCGCGACGAACTGAGCGGCTCGACGATCACGATTTCGAGCCTCGGCGCGCTCGGCGGCATCGTGTCGACGCCGGTCATCAATCATCCCGAGGTCGGCATCGTCGGCGTGAACCGGATCGTCGAGCGGCCGATGTTCCGCGACGGCGCGGTCGTCGCTCGCAAGATGATGAACCTGTCGTCGTCGTTCGACCATCGTGTCGTCGACGGCGCGGACGCGGCCGAATTCATCCAGGCGGTGCGCGCGGTGCTCGAGCGCCCGGCACTGCTGTTCGTGGAGTGAGCGCAATGAAGAACGAACACACCACGCTACTGGTGATCGGCGGCGGCCCGGGCGGCTACGTCGCCGCGATTCGCGCCGGCCAGCTCGGCATTCCGACCGTGCTCGTCGAGCGCGACCGCCTCGGCGGCACGTGCCTGAACATTGGCTGCATCCCGTCGAAGGCGCTGATCCACGTGGCCGACGCATTCGAACAGGCGCGCGGCCACGCGGGCGAGGGCGCACTCGGGATTCGTGTGAGCAAGCCCGAGATCGACATCGCGAAAAGCGTCGCATGGAAGGACGGTATCGTCGACCGGTTGACGCGCGGTGTCGGCGCGCTGCTCAAGAAGAACGGCGTGCGCGTGTTGCACGGCGACGCACAGGTGGTCGACGGCAAGACCGTCGACGTCGTCGCCGGCGGCCACACGACGCGGATCAGCTGCGAGCACCTGCTGCTCGCGACCGGTTCCGAACCGGTCGCGCTGCCGTCGATGCCGTTTGGCGGGCATGTCGTGTCGTCCACCGAGGCGCTGTCGCCCACGACCTTGCCGAAGCGGCTGGTCGTGGTCGGGGCCGGATACATCGGGCTCGAACTCGGGATCGTCTATCGCAAGCTCGGCGTCGACGTGAGCGTCGTCGAAGCGGCGGAGCGCGTGTTGCCCGCGTACGATGCCGAACTCGCGCGGCCGGTTGCCGATTCGCTCGCGCGGCTCGGCGTGCGGCTGCTGCTCGGCCACAAGGTGCTCGGCCTCGCGGAGCAGGGCGCGGTGCGCGTCCAGGCGGCCGACGGCGCGGAGCAGACGCTGCCGGCCGATCGCGTGCTGGTTGCGGTCGGCCGCCGGCCGCGTGTCGACGGTTTCGGGCTCGAGTCGTTGCCGCTCGATCGCAACGGTCGCGCGCTGTGGATCGACGACGAATGCCGGACGTCGATGCGCAACGTCTGGGCGATCGGCGACGTCGCCGGCGAGCCGATGCTCGCGCATCGCGCGATGGCGCAGGGCGAGATGGTGGCCGAGCTGATCGCCGGTAAGCGCCGCAAGTTCATGCCCGCGTCGATCCCGGCCGTGTGCTTCACCGATCCGGAGATCGTCACGGCCGGCTGGTCGCCGGACGACGCACGGGCGGCCGGTGTCGATTGCGTGAGCGCGTCGTTCCCGTTCGCGGCGAACGGGCGCGCGATGACGCTGCAGGCGACCGACGGTTTCGTGCGCGTCGTCGCGCGGCGCGACAACCACCTGATCGTCGGCTGGCAAGCGGTCGGGCGCGGCGTGTCGGAGCTGGCCGCGGCGTTCTCGCAGTCGCTGGAAATGGGCGCGCGGCTGGAGGACATCGGCGGCACGATCCATGCGCATCCGACGCTGGGTGAAGCACTGCAGGAGGCCGCGCTGCGCGCGCTCGGGCATGCATTGCATGTCTGACGGGCGGGCGTGACAGGGAAGCACCGCCGGTGCGCGATGCGTGCACCGGCGGTGCTTCCCTCCGTTTTCGGGTGAATGGCCGATACCTCCATTCGGTTTCCGGAAGAAATGTCGCAAGGCCGGCATTCGGTGACCCCGCCTATTCATCCGGATCGCGTTGCCCGTGATCCGTTTCGATTCGACCGGCCGACCCGGTCCGCATCCTGAGTGCTCTCGGCGTCACGCCGAAGTGCCGCCTGATCGCGGTCGACAGGTAGCTCTGCGTGCCGAATCCGCAATCCAGCGCAATCGACAGGATGCTGTCCGTCGTGTGTTCGAGCAGCCAGCGTGCGCGTTCCAGCCGCCGCTCGATGACGTATTGCGCGGGCGTGCGGGAAAACTGCGTCCTGAACGCGTCAATGGTGGCGCGCTCGCTCATGCCGACCAGTCGGCAGAGATCGGCGGTGTCGATGCGGCTTTCCAGCGACGCGTCGATGAACCGGTTGATCGTCTGCGCGCACAGCGGCGCAGCCGCGGTGTCGGCCGTCAGCGGCTGATCGGCGGCATTCGGGTTGCGCCGATAGGTGGCGCCGGGCGGTTCGCCGAAGCGACGGTGGTACTCGCGCACGAAGCGCGCGGTGATCGCGAACCCGTACGCATGCAGCGTCGCATCGAAATCCGGCTTGTCGCCGCGCGCGAGTGCGCGGTTGACATGACGAAAGCGTGCTTCATTGCGCAGGTCGGCCGACGACTTGCCGGCGACGCGACGAATACCGTGCTCCAGGGCTTCGGTCGCGCATCCGAGGACGTGTGCGACTGCGCCGAGGGTTTTCCAGCGCAGCGGCGCCTCCTCGAGCATGCGGATGGCGACACGCGCCTGATGTTCGGGCGCGCAACGATCGCGGTCGAACAACGCACCGTGATTGTTCGCGTGACCGGTGACCATGAGCTTCAGCATGTGTTCGAGCAGCGCGTCGACGGCGGCGTCGGGGATCGGCGACATCCGGATCATCCGGCGCAGGCATCCGGCCGCCGCGTTCCATTGCGCGCGCAGCTCGGGCGCAGCCGGCGTCAGCGCGAACTCGACCGGGGCGAGCCCGGGCCGGCCGACCCATCGCGCGAGAAAGCCGTTGATCCGTTCCGCATCGATGATGACCGACAAATGGCCGAATCCGTCGGGCCCCGTCGTGCAGAGCGAGCGACCCGTCGATGAAACGGGCATCACGTCGCCCACCGCGCAGCCCGCATCCGCACCGTCGCTTTCGTATTGCGCGTGGCCGCGACGGCACGACAGGAACAGGTAGTTCGGACGCGCGTCGTTCGAGCGGAAGTGAAAGGGCATCAGGTAGTCGACGTCATAGATGCCGACGCCGTTCCATTCGTGTCCCGTCATGCTGACGTCCCGGCGAACCGCGTGCTGCGCCGTGAACTGATTGTCGGCGTAGATCGTGCCGATGAAATCGGACACTTCGTCGGGATCGTCGCTGTGAAAGCGATGCGTCCTGGGAAGCGGGTCGCTCATGCTGTTTTCCACTCCGAACGGATGCCGGCACGGCTCCATGCCGTTGGCTGCGTGACGTGCCGCATGCTTCTGCGGGGCACGCGCGCGCCCACTATTGCACCTTGCCGGCGCGCGATGCTTCAAGAATTGTCAAAACCGGTACCGGTCGCGACGCCGTCGCCTTGTCTGACGAAAGACCGATTGCGGCGGTCGCGACGCGGCATCGCTTTCGGTCGCGGGATTTTCAACTTTCCGGTGCGCATGGTTGAAAGAACCGGCGCCGGCTGAGCGCTACCATGGATGAACCGATTGTTAGTCAATCGTGGATAGTTCATCTCGGTGGCCCCCGTTCATTCGTACGATCGGCTCGACTACACTCGATCCATCTCAACACCTTCACATAGGAATCCGGAGTTTTCGAATGAACACCGCAACGATGGCAGACAAGGTCGTACTGATCACTGGCGTTTCGTCCGGTCTCGGCCGCGAACTGGCGCAACGCCTGCTCGCGGAAGGCGCGCGGGTCGCGGGCACCGTGCGCGGCGCCGAACAGGTCGCGGAATTCGAACGGCTCGCACCCGGGCGCGCGCTCGGCGTGCTGATGGACATCACGCAGCCCGACGCGGTGACGGCCGGCGTGCAACGCGTGCTCGAGCGGTTCGGCCGCATCGACGTGCTCGCCAACAATGCTGGCGTCGGCACGGTCGGGGCGGTCGAGGAAACGACCGAAGCCGACGCACGGCAGATATTCGACGTGAATTTCTTCGGCGGGTTGCGCGTGATTCACGCGGTCCTGCCGACGATGCGCCGCCAGCGCTCGGGCCACATCGTGCAGTTCTCGTCGATTGCAGGGTTCGCCGGCTATCCGGGGTTGGGCGTGTACGCGGCGGCCAAGGCCGCGACCGGCGTGCTTGGCGAGGCATTGGCCGGCGAACTCGCGCCGCTCGGCATTCATGTGACGGTGCTGACGATCGGCATTTTCGAAACGCAGTTCGCCGGACGGTCGCTGGCGTACTCGTCGAACCGGATCGACGACTATGCCGACACGCCGGCCGACCAGTTCCGCGGCTTTATCGGCCAGCTGCAGGGCAAGCAGCCCAACGTGCCGGAGAAGGGCGCGCAGGCGATCGTCGACATCCTCAAGGCCGCGAAGCCGCCGGTCCACTTCGCACTCGGCGCCGATGCGGTGGGCACGATGCTCGGCCGCGCCGAATCGATCGAGCGCGATATCCGGGCGTGGGAAACCATGTCGCGATCGACGCAGCGCGGCTGAGCAGGTACCCGGTTCATCCGGAACGAATCCGGATGAATGGTATCGGTGTACTAAGTATTAACGAATGCGTCATCGGGAATCGAACCCCGCCGCGATCGGGTATCGCGCGGGTGACGCATGCGCCCGGATGCGCCGGGCGCGGATCCATGGAGAAACGGACATGAGTACTCGAACAAGCGTGGCGATCGTGACCGGTGCGTCGCGCGGGATCGGCGCGGCGATTTCGCGGCGGCTGGTGGACGACGGGCTCGCCGTGGTCGTCAATTACGCGGGCAAGGCGGCCGAAGCCGAGGACCTGGCGCGCGATCTCGCGGATGCGGGGGGGCAGGCGATCGCGGTGCAGGCCGACGTCGGCGATCCCGCTGCCGTGGCGAGGCTGTTCGACGCGGCCGAAGCCGCGTTCGGCGGTGTCGACGTGCTGGTCAACAACGCCGGGATCATGAAACTGGCGCCACTGGCCGACAGCGACGACGCGCTGTTCGACACCCAAGTCGCCGTCAACCTGAAGGGGGCCTTCAATACGCTGCGTGAAGCCGCGCGCCGGCTGCGCAACGGCGGGCGCATCGTCAACCTGTCGAGCAGCGTGGTCGGGCTGAAACCCGAGACGTACGGCGTCTATACGGCCACCAAGGCGGCGGTCGAGGCGATGACGGGCATCCTGTCGAAAGAACTGCGCGGCCGATCGATCACCGTCAACGCGGTCGCGCCGGGGCCCACCGCGACTGACCTGTTCCTGAACGGCAAGTCGGCCGAGCTGATTGAGCGCATGTCGAAGATGAATCCGCTCGAGCGTCTCGGCACGCCGTCCGACATCGCGAATGCGATCTCCTTCCTCGTCGGGCCGGACGGCGGCTGGATCAACGGCCAGGTGCTGCGCAGCAACGGCGGCATGGTCTGACGCCGATCCGTGCGTGTCGATCGATTGCAGTCGTCATTCAAGGAGCATCACCATGAGCAAGACTATTCTCATCACCGGCGCGTCGAGCGGCTTCGGGCGCATGACCGCCGAGGCGCTGGCGGCGGCCGGCCACACCGTGTTCGCGTCGATGCGCGATACGGCCGGACGCAATGCGCCGGTCGTTGCGGAGATGGTCGCGCATTCGAAAGCGCAAGGCGTCGATCTGCGCACCGTCGAGATCGACGTGCAATCGCAGGATTCCGTCGATGCCGGCGTCGCCAGCGTCATTGCCGAGGCCGGCCGCATCGACGTGCTGATACACAACGCGGGGCACATGGTGTTCGGTCCCGCCGAAGCATTTACGCCGGAGCAATACGCGCACCTGTACGACGTGAACGTGCTGAGCACACAGCGCGTGAATCGTGCGGTGCTGCCGCACATGCGCAAGCGCGGGAACGGCCTGCTGCTGTGGGTATCCAGCAGCAGTTCCGCGGGCGGCACGCCGCCGTATCTGGCGCCGTATTTCGCGGCGAAGGCGGCGATGGATGCGATCGCGGTGCAATACGCGCGCGAGCTGTCGCGCTGGGGCATCGAGACTTCGATCGTCGTGCCGGGTGCATTCACGGGCGGCACCAACCATTTCGCGCATGCCGGTACGCCGGCCGATGAAACGCGTGCGGCCGAATACGACGCGGGACCGTATGCCGGGTTCGGAGACCAGGTGTTGAAGGCGTTCGCGGACATCGTGCCCGCCGACGCGGACGCCGGCGAAGTGGCCCGCGCGATCGTCGATATCGTGGGCATGCCGTTCGGCAAGCGGCCGTTCCGCGTCCATATCGATCCGACGCAGGACGGTGCGGCCGTCGGCTTCGCGGTGCTTGACCGCGTGCGGGCGGAGATGCTGCATCGCGTCGGCCTCTCGGACCTGCTGCGTCCGAAAGCGAACGCGTGACGCACCGGGCAACCGGCGCAGGCCGGCGCGCGGCAACCGATACGAATCGACACGACGCATGTGCATGCGCACATGGTCTGAATCAGGAAAACGAAATGGCAAACCATGACATCAAGGGTAAGACCGTATTGATCGCGGGCGGCGCGAAGAACCTGGGCGGGCTGATCGCGCGCGATCTGGCCGAGCACGGCGCGAAGGCCGTTGCGATTCACTACAACAGCGCGAGTTCGAAGGCGGACGCGGAGAAGGCGGTCGCTGCGATCGAGGCGGCCGGCGCGCAGGCCGTCGCATTCCAGGCGGACCTGACGCATGCAGCGGCCGTCGAGAAGCTGTTCGCCGATGCGGTTGCGGCGGTCGGTCGTCCCGACATCGCAATCAACACGGTCGGCAAGGTGCTGAAGAAGCCGTTCACCGACATCAGCGAAGCCGAGTACGACCAGATGAGCGCGGTGAACGCGAAGTCGGCGTTTTTCTTCCTGCGCGAGGCAGGCCGCCACGTGAACGACAACGGCAAGATCGTGTCGCTGGTGACGGCGCTGCTCGGTGCGTTCACGCCGTACTACGCGGCCTACGCGGGCACGAAGGCGCCGGTCGAGCACTACACGCGTGCGGCGGCGAAGGAGTTCGGCGAGCGCGGCATTTCGGTGACGGCGGTGGGGCCTGGCCCGATGGACACGCCGTTCTTCTATCCGGAGGAAGGGGCGGAGGCGGTGGCGTACCACAAGACGGCCGCCGCACTGTCGAAGTATTCGAAGACGGGGTTGACCGACATCGAGGACGTCGTGCCGTTCATCCGTCACCTGGTCAGCGACGGCTGGTGGATCACGGGCCAGACGATCCTGATCAACGGCGGCTATACGACCAAGTAACGCACGCGGGCCGCCGGTGCGTCGCCCGGCGTCTGCATTCGCATGCCGCGGGTCGGGCCCGGGCGACGCCGGCATGCCCTCATCGAGGAACGGCATCATGAAAATCGACACACTCCGCCATCCGGTTGTCCGGCGCGCGATCGACGCGCTCCAGCAAGGCGACGGCGCAGCATGGGCCGCGCTGTTCGCGCCCGATGCGACTCTTTACGACGACGGCCGCCCGCGCGACCTGCACGCGTTCAACCGCGATGCGATCGGGTCCGAGCGCTTCTCGACGATCGATCGTGTCGAGAACGACGGGCTCGATGTCTACGGCCAGTTCCATTCGGACCGCTGGGGCACGTTCCGCACGTACTTCAAGTTTCAGGTCGACGGCGACGGCCGGATTTCGCGGCTCGACATCGGGCAGGCCTGAACCGTTTGCATACCGCCCCGGGCCGTTCCGGCCGGCGGCCTTCCCAAGGAGATCGCGACCATGTCGAACCCTTATCAGTCCGTGCTCGACGCACAGCGCGCGCGTTTCGACTCGGATGTCACGAAAACACTGGCATGGCGCATCGCGCAGCTCGACCGGATGGAGCGCATGCTGCACGATCACCAGGATGCGCTGTGCGCCGCGCTGTACGAGGACTTCGGCAAGCCGCCGTTCGAGCAGCTGTTCGAGATTTCGGTGCCGACCGGCGTCATCCGGTATTACCGCGAACACCTGCACGAGCTGATGGCGCCGCAGAAAGTCGCGATTCCGTCCGCGCTGGAGGCAGCCGGCAACGCGGGCATGATCTACAAGGAGCCGTACGGCGTGACGCTTGTGATCGGCCCGTTCAATGCGCCGATCCTGTTGCTGCTGGACCCGGCGATCGCGGCATTGGCTGCCGGCAACACGGTGGTGCTGAAGCCGGCGAATACCACGCCTGCGACGGCCGCGCTGCTGAGCCGGCTCGTGCCGCAGTATTTCGCGCCGGAGGACGTCGCCGTCGTCACGGGCGGCCGCCAGGAAATCGGCGCGTTGCTGGAACTGCCGTTCGATTTCATCTTCTTCACCGGCAGTTCGGCGGTCGGCAAGGTCGTGATGCGTGCGGCTGCCGAGCACCTGACGCCGGTCCTGCTGGAACTCGGCGGGCAGAACCCGTGCATCGTCGACGAAACCGCGAATCTCGACATCGCGGCCGACCGGATCGCGTGGGGGCACAACGCGATCTCGGGGCAGTGGTGCATCGCGCCCGGCTACGTGTACGTGCATGAATCGGTGGCCGATGCGTTTCTCGCGAAGCTCAAGGCGTCGATCACGAAGATGTATGGCGACGATCCGCAACGCAGCCCCGATTTCGCGCGGATGATCAGCGAACACGATGCCGCGCGCGTCGCGTCGTACATCGTCGCCGACAAGGTCGTGCACGGCGGCCGCCACGACGTGGCGGCACGTTATGTCGAGCCGACCGTGCTGTATCCGTCGACGTGGGACGACCCGGCGATGAAGCAGGAGGTGTTCGGCCCGGTGCTGCCGGTGCTGCCGTACCGAGACCTGCGCGAGATCGTCGGCATCATGAAGCGCAAGCCGAAGCCGCTCGCGTGCTATGTGTTCAGCAAGCGGCAGGCGAACGTCGACCAGGTGCTCAATGGCCTGTCGTTCGGTGGCGGCTGCGTGAACCAGACCAACCTCCATTGCTGGATCGACAGTTTGCCGTTCGGCGGCGTCGGCAACAGCGGGATGGGGAAGTACTACGGCAAGGCCGGCTTCGATGCGCTGAGCAATACCAAGTCGATGCTGATCGGCAATCCCGATGCGGTGCTCGACGTGTTTCCACCTTACGCGGGCAAGGACATCGGCACGATGCTCGGCGTCTTCGCATAACGGGAGGGCACGATGCATACGCTCTGGACGATCGTGGCCGGCGTGCTGTTGCTGGCCGTGTTCCTGTTGTTCGGGCAGCTATGGGGCACGCACGCGGCATCGCTGGCGTTCGCCGCAAAAGCGTTCGTGCCGGTATGGCTCGGTTTATCGCTGTTCAATCTTTGGGTGGGCGTGCATCGGGCCGGATACGGCGTGAGCGAGGAGCTGCCGATCCTCGCGATCGTGTTCGGCGTGCCGGCCGTCGTTGCGCTTGCCGCCGCGCTGCTGTTCCAGCGCACCTGAATCGACGCGCGACGACGGACCATGCGCGCGCTTGCGTCCGTCGTTGCGGCACTGCTCCCGTCCACCCGCCGCTCGTCTCCTCCCATGAAGATCGACATGCCTCTGTTTGCCGCGCCGCTCGCGCAGGACGTCGTCACGTTCTGGATCGACGCGGGGCCCGCGCAATGGTTCGCGAAGCACGCCGATTTCGATCGCCGCTTTCGCGAGCGCTTCCTCGACACGCATCTGGCCGCGGCGAGACGCGAGTTCGACGACTGGCTGTCGACGCCCTACGGAACGCTCGCGCTGCTGTTGCTGACCGATCAGTTTCCGCGCAATGCGTTTCGCGGCACTGCGCACATGTATGCGACCGACGCACTCGCACGGCAGTTTGCAATGCATGCGTACGAACATGGCCAGATGTCGTGCGTCGAGCAGCCGCTGCGCCTGTTCTTCTGCCTGCCGTTCGCACATTCGGAAGACCCCGCGGACCAGCGGATCTCCATCGAACTGAACGGGAGGCTCGGCCAGCCGTGGCTGGCGCATGCGATGCGGCACAAGGACATCGTGATGCGCTTCGGCCGCTTTCCCCATCGCAACCCGCTGCTGGGCCGCGAGACGACGCGCGACGAGGCGCGTTTTCTCGCGGAAGGGGGATTCGCCGGATGAGCACGCCCGCGCTCGAGGCATGGCCGCCGCGGCGGCCATGCGCGCATCAGCGCAGGAACTCGATGCCGAACGTGCCGCCCGTATCGACGATATGCCCCGCATGCGGCGCCTCGAAGTGACCGGGCAGCAGCAATGCGCCGTGTTCGACGCAATGCGCGAGCAGTTCGAAGCGGCTTTTCGCGGCGAGCTGGCGGTCGTCGCAGACCTTGCTGCTCCATTGCCAGAACGGGATCTGGATTGGCGAGTGCAGCATGTCGCCGCTGAACACGCCGCGCGAGCCCTGGGACGTCAGTTCGATCCGCACGTGGCCCGGCGAGTGGCCCGGAGCGTGGCGGATCAGGAACGTGTCGTCGAGTTCGTAGGTGTCGTCGAACATCGTGGCCTGGCCGGCCTCGATGACGGGCAGCACGCTGTCGTTGTACATCGGCTTGAACCACGCCGGCCCTGCCGGGCCTTCGCCACGGATCGCGCGGACCAGGTGATCGTGCTCGACCTGCGAAATCACGTAGCGCGCGTTCGGAAACGTCGGTACCCAGACGCCGTTGACGAGTTGCGTGTTCCAGCCGACGTGATCGGCGTGGAGGTGGCTGCACATCACGTAGTCGATTTCCTCGGGTTGGATGCCGAGTGCGCGCATCCGGTCGAGATAGCGCGTCGACAAGCGGTGCATTTCCGGCAGGCCGGGCCGATCCTTGTGGTTGCCAATACAGCTGTCGATCAGCACCGTGTGCCGGCCGGTACGCACGATCCAGCTGTGCACGGGCATCGGGATGCGGCCGCTTTCCGGATCGTAGTGCGTCGGCGCGAGCCAGTGTTCGTGCTCGGCCACGCGCGCGCGGTCGAAATCCGGCAGCCAGCTCTGCGCGGTTTCGCCGAGCAGCATCGTGTCGTACAGCCGGATGATCTCGACGTTGCCGAGCGCGAGGGAGAAAGCATGCGGCTCGGCATTCGTGATGTGCGCATGACAATGCGCATGCCCGCAGGAATGGGTCATCGGTGTCTCCTGAATGGTTGGAATGAATCGGATCGGGGCGTGGCGCGACGCCCCGGACACGATCGTCTACATCGGCGCCGTGGCGCGGACCGGGGCTTGCGGCACGGGCACGGCTTTGCCGGTCATGAAGTCAGCTGCGCGTTCGGCCATCATCATGATCAGTGCGTTGGTCGGCCCGCGGATGATGCGCGGGATCGCCGATCCGTCGACTACACGCAGGCAGGTCACGCCGCGCACACGCATCTGCGTATCGACCACGGCCGCCGCATCGTCGTCGGCGCCCATGCGGCACGTGCCGACCGGGTGATGAAGCGTGATCGCGATACGGCGGATGAATGCGTCGACGTCGGCATCGCTCTGCACGTGCGCACCCGGCGCGACCTCTTCGTCGATGAAGGGACGCAGCCCGGCCTGTGCGCCGATTTCGCGCATGCGCCGGAACATCTCCCGGGCCGCGATGCGATCGTTCTCGGTGGCGAGGAAGTTTTGCTCGATCCGCGCGTGTTGAGCCGGATCGGCCGACTTCAGCGACACGCGACCGCGGCTTTCGGGCGTGAGGAAAATGCCCTTGATCGCGAACGAGTCGGAATACGCGTGCCTGAACGGCTCGAAGTACGGCGCGGCGTTCATGGCGCCGGCAGCGAGGATCAACTGAATGTCCGGCAGCGGCAGATGCGGCTGGCTTCGAACCAGCCCGAGCGCGGCGGCGGGGATCTTGCCCGAGAAGCCGTTGCCGCCCGCCAGCGTGCGCATGACGTCGAACGCGATGCGGTCGGCACGCATCATCCGGTGCAGCGGCCCCGGTTCCTTGCGGCTCCAGCGCAGGTCGAACACGATGTGGTCGTGGAGGTTGGCGCCCACGCCGGGCAGTTCGACCCTCGTCCCGATGCCATGAGCGCGCAGGTGGTCGGTCGCGCCGATGCCGGAGAGCATCAGCAGTTGCGGCGAGTTGATCACGCCGCCGCAGAGGATGACCTCGCGGCGCGCGTCGGCACGGTAATCGGTATCGCCGCGACGGTATTCGATCGCGGTGGCGCGGGGTGTGCCCCGGTCGGTATCGAGCACGATTCGCCGGGCGAGCGCCCCGGCCACGAGCGTGACGTTGCCGCGCGCGAGCGCCGGGCGCAGATAGGCGACCGCGGCGCTGCAGCGCAGGCCGTTGCGGATGGTGGCCTGCATCGGCCCGAAGCCTTCGACGGATGCACCGTTGTAGTCGTCGTTTTCCGGATATCCGCATGCACGCGTCGCGTCGAGGAAGCCGCCGATCAACGGATCGCGATAGTCGAGCCGGATCACGGTCAGCGGGCCGCGCCCGCCGCGCAACGACGATTCGCCGCACTCCCAGGATTCGGAACGCTTGAAGTACGGGAGCACGGCGTCGTACGACCAGTCCGTCAGGCCGAACTCGTCGACCCAGCCTTCGTAATCCTCACGAGCGCCGCGTGCGTAAGCCATGCCGTTGATCGACGACGAACCGCCCACCACCTTGCCGCGCGCGCACTCGATTCGGCGGCCGTCCATGCCGGGTTCCGGCTCGGTGAAATAGCCCCAGTCGAAGAGCCGGTTCTTCAGAATCTGGCCCCACGTCAGCGGCACCTTGATGTACGGCGAACGATCCTGCTCGCCGGCTTCGAGCACGAGGATGCGGACGTTCGGATCCTCGCCGAGCCGGTAGGCGAGTGTACAGCCTGCCGAGCCGGCGCCGACGATCACGTAGTCGAACGTATCGGTTTTCATTGCCGCACCTCGCGATGCGTGATGGCCGGGCGGGCCGGCGCAACCCGCGAACGCGGGGCGTGGCGACCGGCCGGAACAGGCGTCGAACGAACCATGATGTCTCCAGGTGGGCCTGAACGCAGGCCTCTCGGTTGTGGGTTCATTCGATTGTGCGTAACCTGAAACATATCTTCCAATACGTATTGCATGGCCATCCGATACCCGGCTGGCTATGGGCGAGGGGACTGTGCGCGGATTCGATTCGTATCTCACTTTTCAGAAGCTCGAGGTGTTCTGCACGGTGGTCGAGCTCGGCAGCGTCACGCGCGCGGCCGACCGGCTGTGCATCGCGCAGCCGGTCGTGACCGCGCACGTGCGCAGCATGGAGAAGCGGCTCGGTTATGCGCTCGTGAAGCGCGCGGGGCGAAACATCGCGCTCACGGAGGCCGGCGAGCGGATCTATCGATGGGCGACCGAGGTCATCACGCGCACGCGCGAAGTCGAGCGCGAGCTTGCGGGCCTCGAGCAGGGCGAAATGGGCAACGCGGTCGTCGCGACGTCGATGTCGATCGGCTCGTACGCGTTGCCGCCGCTGTTCGCCGATTTCCACCGGCGGCAGCCGGACGGGCTCGTGACCGTGCAGATCCTGACGCCGCAGGCGGCCGTCGATGCGACGCGCGTGGGCGGCTGCGATTTCTCCGTCATCCTGATCGCGGCCAACCAGGATCTCGACGGGCTCACGATCCTCCCGCTGTGGGAAGACGAACTGCTGCTCGTGTGCGGCGCGTCGAGCCCGTGGGCCGCGCAGGCGGCCCGCGATCTCGACCTGCGCCGCGTGCCGTTCGTGAGCACACCGCGCAACCAGCCGCGCCGCGAGCTCGAAGAGGCATTGCTGCGCGAGCGCGGCCTCGAGCAGCGCAAGGTCGTGATGGAGCTCGGGCATCCGGAAGCGATGAAGCACGTGGTGCGCGAGAACCTCGGGGTGAGCTTCATGTTCGCGTCGGCGGTGCGCGCGGAGGTCGAGCGTCGCGAGCTGGTGGTGCTCGATCATCCCGATCTGTCGATGAAGGTACCGATCTATCTTGTGCATCGCGACGACAAGCGCTTTTCGGCGTTCCAGGCCGAACTCGTGCAATTCATTCTCGATGCCGCGTCGCCCGGCACGGTAGCGCACCTGTCGAATTCATAGTCGGTCGACTATTTGTTCGGCGATCAATAGCTAATAGACCTATGGTCGGCCCGGTTCTAAGCTGGCCGGGTGCTTGACGGTTCGCATCGAGACGCGATGCGGACTTGCGCACTGCCAGTCAACCCGAAAACAGGCCGACCCATGTGTACTCTTCATCTTCAAGCCGGCGGCGCCGCCGTCGCGTATGCGGACGACGCCGGGCGTCCCGCCGATGCGCCGGATCCCGCGCTCGTCGAGGACCTCGTCTGCGCGAACCGCATCCTGTTCGACCAGGGCATCGTAGATGCCTTCGGCCACGTCAGCGTCCGTCACGACAAGGATCCGCAGCGATTCCTGCTCGCGCGCAACATGGCGCCCGGTACCGTCGACGTCCAGGACATCGTCGAATTCACGCTGGACGGCGTGCCGGTCAATGCCGGCGGGCGCGCTGTCTATCTCGAGCGCTTCATCCACGGCGAGATCTACAAGGCGCGTCCGGACGTGCAGGCGATCGTGCACAGCCATTCGCCGACCGTGCTGCCGTTCAGTGTGACGAAACGCACGCCGCTGCGGCCGGTGTGCCACATGAGCGGATTTCTCGGCGCGGGAACGCCCGTGTTCGAGATCCGCGAGACGGCAGGCGATGCGACGGACCTGCTGGTGCGCGACAACGCGCTCGGCGCGGCGCTGGCGCGGCGGCTCGGCAGTGCGGCGTTCGTGCTGATGCGCGGTCACGGTTCGACGGTGGTCGCGCCGACGCTCAAGCAGGCCGTATATCGCGCGGTCTACGCGGAAGTGAATGCGCGCATGCAGATCGAGGCGCTGCAACTGGGCGACGTGGTCTATCTCAGCGAGCAGGAAGCCGCGACCGCGTGCGCGAACATCGAAACGCAGGTCGAGCGCCCGTGGGCGCTGTGGAAGCAGCGCGTACAGCGCGAGCAACACGTCGGCGCGCGCTGACCGCGATCGACTGAAAGAGGAGACGAGCATGAACGAGCAGTTGATGACAGGCCGCTTGCTGATCGACGGCGAACTGGTCGAAAGCGAGACCGGCGAGTGGGTCGAGTCGATCAATCCGGCCACCGAGGAAGCGATCGGCCGGGCGCCGGCCGGTTCGCGCAAGGACGTCGCGCGGGCCGTCGATGCAGCGCAGCGCGCGTGGCCGGCGTGGGCCGAGCGCACCGGCGAGGAGCGCGGCGAGTTGCTGCGCGGGTTTGGCGAGCGCCTGCTCGAGCGCGCGGAGGAACTGTCGCGCATCGAGGTGCTCGATTCCGGTAACACCTATGCGCCGACGCTCGCCAGCATGCACGAGACGGTGCGCAGCCTGCGCTATTACGCCGGGCTCGTGCACGGGCTGCACGGCGAGACGATCCCGGCCACCGGCCGGCACCTGCACTTGACCGTGTACGAGCCGTACGGCGTCGTCGGCCGGATCGCCGCGTTCAATCACCCGGCGATGTTCTCGGCGGCGCGTACCGCGTCGGCGCTCGTGACCGGCAACACGGTCGTGGTGAAGCCGCCCGAAACGTCGCCGTTGTCCGTGCTCGTGCTCGGCGAGGTCGCGCGCGACACGTTGCCGACCGGCGTGTTCAACATCATCAACGGAACGGGGGCGGAGGTCGGCGATGCGCTGGTGCGCCATCCGGACGTGAAACGTCTTGCGCTGATCGGGTCCGTGCCGACCGGGCGCGCGATTCAGCGCAGTGCGGCGGAGGTGGGCGTCAAGCACGTGACGCTCGAGCTGGGCGGCAAGAATCCGATGATCGTGTTTCCCGACGCGGATCCGGACGCGGCCGCCGAAAGCGCGGTGCGCGGGATGAATTTCTCGTGGCAGGGACAGTCGTGCGGATCCAATTCGCGGCTGCTCGTTCATGACGACCTCTACGACGACGTGCTCGCGCGGGTCGTCGAGCGCGTGGCCGCGATCCGCGTCGGCGATCCGATGTCGCCCGACACGGACATGGGCCCGATCAACTCGCGCAAGAGCTACGAACACGTGATGAGCTTTCTCGATCCGGCGCAGACGCACGGTGCGCGGCTGATGACGGGCGGCCGTCGCCCGCCCGGGCGCGCATTCGAGAAAGGCTTCTGGGTCGAACCGACCGTCTATGCCGATGTCACGCCGGCGATGCGGCTGTGGCGCGAGGAAGTCTTCGGCCCGATCCTGTCGGTCGCGCGATGGCGCGATGTCGACGAAGTCGTCGCGATGGCCAACGACACGGAATACGGGCTGTCGGCCGCGATCTGGACCAACGATATCCGGCAGGCGCTCAACACCGCGCGCCGCATCCGCGCGGGCAGTGTGTTCGTCAACGGCAGCAACACGCACTTTCTCGGCGTGCCCTGGGGCGGTTTCAAGAACAGCGGCGTCGACCGGGAGGAGGGGATCGAGGAGATGTACAGCTACGTCGAGAAGAAGGTCATCAACGTGATGCTGTGAACGGCGCGATTCACCGCGTGCCGTGCCCGTCATCGACGGCGGCGGCCGGCGGCGACGGGCACTCTCCACTCATGGAAGCCGGATAACGCGGGCAGGAGCGAGGCACCGGGCGGGACACACGAAGCCCGCGCGCGTCGATCAAATAGTTTTCCTAATAAAAATGACGACCGGCACATGGAAGATACGCATGCGACCGGCGCGTCGATCATCGATGGATTGGAGACAGTATCCGTGAGAATGAAGGCAATGGCCGTCGCGCTGGCGACGGTGTCGTGCCACGCGCACGCGCAGAGTTCGGTGACGCTGTTCGGCATCGTCGACAACGGCATCTCGTACGTGAGCAATGCGGGCGGCAAGTCGCTCGTGCGGGCGATGTCCGGCATCCAGGCGCCGAACCTGCTCGGGATTCGCACGGTCGAGGATCTCGGCGGCGGAGTCCAGGCGCTCGTCTTCATGGCGTCGCAGCCTGATCTCAACAGCGGCACGGTGCGCGGCGGGGCGCTGTCCGGGCGTGAATCCTATGTCGGCATCGTCACGCCGTACGGAACCGTGACGCTCGGCAGGCAGTTCGACTACATGTTCGACGAACTGTCGCTGCATCGCTGGGGGCACGAGATTTCCTATGTCAGCCTGTACCAGTTGCCGGGCGGCCCGTTCTCGAAGCTGGGCGCCGCGCTCGGCACCTTCGACTACACACGCATCGCCGGCGGGAGCGCGACGCCGAATGCGATCAAGTTCACGTCGGCGTACTATGGCGGGCTCCGGTTCGGCGCGATGTACGGCTTCAGCAACATCGCCGGGCAGACCGGCACCAACAACCTGTCGAGCTTCGGCGGGTCCTACGACAACGGGTCGTTGCGGCTGGATGCGGCCTACACGTATTCGAAGCAGGAAGGGATCGACAACGGGCACCTCGGTATCCGCAACGCCGGCGCGGGCGGCCGCTACGCATTCGGCGACTTCGCGCTCGACGCGCTGTACGTGAATACGCGCAACACGTCGACCGGCGCGCACGTCGATACCTACGAGATCGGCGGCTTGTACCGGTTCGCGCCGGACCTGTTCACGTACGCGAACTATCTTTACGCGAAAGGCAACCGGCAACTGGCCGGCAATCATTCGAACCAGGTCGGCATCACGCTCGATTACCTGCTGTCGAAGAAAACCGACGTCTACATGAGTGCCGTGTATCAGCAGGCGAGCGGCGGCGAGGACGTGATCGCGTCGGTATGCGGCACGTTCACGGCGTCGTCGGGCGCGCGGCAGACCGTGTTGCGCGTCGGCGTTCGAACGGTGTTCTAGGCGGGTGGCGCTCGTCATCCTGCCGGCTGGCGGATGTCATTGCGCCGTCACGTCGCGACAGAACGCATCGATCGCAGCGACCATCTGCGGCAGCCCGGGCTGCTCGATCGGATAGCGACCCGTGTTCTCCAGCTTCGTCACCTTGACCGGCACGCGGCGAATGCACGCGAGGAACGGCTCGCTCAGGTGCAGCGGCGTCCAGCGGTCCGCGGCCGGTTGCGTGAGCAGGACGCGGGGCAGACGGCGAAATCTTCCGGCTCGAGTCGAATAAATATCAATTTCGAGCGCTTTGATGCGATAAAAATTTCGAATGTGCGCGGAAATGAAGCGTCGACGAAGCATGGCGGGAGTCGTGCCGCGTCAAGTCAGAGACAGGAAATGAGCACGGCCTGTAACTTTTCGAGATGTTGGGCGCTTGTCGGCGCCGAGTCGGCCGACGATCATGTGGGAAGCCGGAAACCGGGGCGTTCCCGCTCCGCCAACGCAGGCTCCACACGGAAGAACCGGACATGAAATTGCTGCTCGTCGGCGCGACCGGACTCGTCGGGCGTCACGTCCTCGAAGTCGCGCTCGCCGATGCGCGGGTCGATCAGGTGATCGTCCTCGCGCGCCGCCCGTTGTCGCCGCACCCGAAGATGCGCGCGCTCGAGGTCGATTTCGATCATCTGCCCGACGCGGCCGACTGGTGGCATGCCGATGCCGTGATCTGCACGCTCGGCACCACGATGCGGGCCGCCGGCTCGAAGGCGGCGTTCCGGCGCGTCGACCACGACTATCCGCTCGCGGTCGCGCGGCTCGCGTACCGCCACGGCACCCCGGCCTACGTCCTGAATTCCGCACTCGGTGCGGACCCGGCATCGAGCATCTTCTACAACCGCGTGAAGGGCGAGGTCGAGCAGGCGCTCGCCGGCGTCGGGTTCGCGTCGCTCACGTATGTGCGGCCCGGGCTGATCGGCGGCAGCCGCGACGAATTCAGGTTCGGCGAGCGGCTGATGGTGTTCGCGTTGAACGCGGCTCGCCCCGTGTTGCCGGCGAAGTGGCGCGTGAATCCCGCGTCCCGGATTGCCCGCGCGATGCTCGACGCGGCGATCGACGCGCGGCCGGGCGTGCAGGTCATCGCGTCCGACCGGCTCGCCTGACGCGCAACGGGCGGCGCGCGTACCCGATTATTCGCCTGACCATCCATCGAGCTCGCCGAACTGTTCGGCGAGCGCCGCCGTGAACGCTTCCAGCGCTTCGCCGCCGTCGCAGTTGCGCGGCGTCGCGAGCTGGAATTCCACCGTATGGCTCAGCTTGCTCGCGAGCAGCCGGCGCATCTTCCCGGCGGCGACCCACGGCGCCGCGACATGGTCGGGCAGGAAGCCGACATGCGCGCCGGACAGGATGAAGATCACGTCGGCGTCGACGTTTTCGGAGAACGCGGTCGGCTGCGCGTTGCGCAGCGCCGCACCCGACGTGTTCGTCTTGTAGAGCCGCGCGACGTTGCTTGCGCGCGCGATGTCGTTGACCGACACGGTCTTTTTCGCAAACAGCGGATGCCGGGCGCCGCAGTGCAGCGACTGGTGCTCGACGAACAGCGGTGCGTAGTGCAGGCCGGCCTGGTGGCCGGAAAAGTAGCCGATCGCGAGCTGCAATTCGCCCTTCAGCAGCCTGCGCTCCAGTTCGTCGGGCGGAACCGCGACCATCTCGAGCAGTACATCAGGCGCCCGTTCGCGGAAGCTGCCGACAGCCGCCGCGATCGATTCGACGACGTCCGGCGCGAGCCGCTCGGACAGCCCGATACGCAGCTCGCCGAGCAACGTGCCCGACACGTGCTGCGTATCGCGCGTGAACACGTCCATCGCATGCAGGAGCCGCCGCGTCGACTGCAACACGCGTTCGCCCTTCGGCGTCAGCCGGAAGCCGCTCTTGCCACGGTCGCACAGCCGGAACCCGAGACGCGTCTCGAGCTTGGCCATCTGCGTGCTGATGGTCGAGGGCGCCATGCCGAGCGTGCCCTGAGCGGCGCTGAAGCCGCCGCTTTCGACGATCGTCAGAAAGAGCCGCAGCAGCTGCACATCCATGTCTCTCAAGCGGGTCAGCATGGCAATACGTCGCATTTCGTGAAGTTGGCTTATGTTAGTTCATATTTTTCGTCGGATGCCGGGGCGGCAGAATCGGGCACGAGGTCGCCAGCCGCGCGGCCGTCCCCCTTCAGACAGGAATCCGACGATGAGCCAGAACGATTTCGCCTTCACGCGCGACAGCCTCTACGGCACGCAGGCCGAGCCGACCTTCGCGGGCGCGACGAGCTTCATGCGCCGGCGTTTCAGCCGCGATCTCGACGGCGTCGACCTCGCGATCACGGGCGTGCCGTTCGATTCCGCCGCATCGCACCGGCCCGGCACGCGCTTCGGCCCGCGCGGGTTGCGGATCGCGTCGACGGGCATCGCGTGGGAGCGCCCGTGGCCGTGGTCGTTCGATCCGTTCGACGTGCTGGCCGCGGTCGACTACGGCGATTGCGCGTTCGATCTCGGGCAGCCCGAATCGGTGCCGGGCGCGATCGAGCGGCATGCCGACCAAATCCTCGCGCGCGGCTGCGCGATGCTGACGCTCGGCGGCGATCACTTCATCACGTATCCGCTGCTGAAGGCGCACGCGAAAGTGCACGGGCCGCTGTCGCTCGTCCATTTCGATGCACACACCGACACGTGGCCGGATCACGACGTCAAGCGTATCGATCACGGGACGATGTTCTATCACGCGGCGCGGGAAGGATGGGTCGTGCCCGAACGGTCGGCCCAGGTCGGCATCCGGACGACCAACGACGCGCCGATGGGTTTCGACATCCAGGATGCGCGCCACGTGCATGCGTCGACGCCCGCCGCGATCGCCGCGCGCATTCGCGACCGGGTCGGCGATCATCCCGTGTACCTGACGTTCGACATCGACTGCCTCGATCCGGCGTTCGCGCCGGGTACGGGTACGCCGGTCTCGGGCGGGCTGTCGAGCCATCAGGCTTTCGAGATCCTGCGTCACCTGGAGGGCATCAACCTGGTCGGCATGGACGTGGTTGAAGTGTCGCCGCCGTATGATCATGCGGAAATCACGTCGCTGGCCGGCGCGACGATCGCGCTGGAGCTGATCTGCCTGTATGCGTCGCGCCGGCGCGCCACGGAAAAATCGAACGATGACTGAACTCACCTGGCGCAACGCCGTTCCCGACGATGCGGCCGCGTGCATCGAACTGCGCGGCAAGACGCGCGAGAACGCATTCACCGACGCGCAGTTGCGCGACCTCGGCATCACCGTCGAAAGCTGGGGCGACGGCATCCGGGACGGCCTGGTCTCGGGCCGGGTCTGCTGCGCGAACGGGCGCATGGTCGGCTACTGCTTCGGCGACACCGGATCGGGCGAGATCGTCGTGCTCGCGATCCTGCCCGAGTACGAGGGGGCGGGGATCGGCAAGCGGCTGCTGCGGCAGGTGATCGACGCGTTCGCCGCGAACGGCTTCACGTCGCTGTTTCTCGGCTGCTCGACCGATCCGGCGTCGCGCTCGTACGGCTTCTACCGGCATCTGGGCTGGACGCCGACGGGCACGCTCGACGAAGCCGGCGACGAAATCCTGACGCTGCGGATCGCGCGGCACGCATGACGGCACGCGTCGGAGGCGCGAGGCGCTGCGTCGATTCTTCGATTCGTAAAACTGTTTCGTCATACCAAGCGATAACGTGACCGCGGCGCCTGCGCTGACCTACGATGGAGACATTGCATCCACCGTCCACCGAGCCGTGTGCACCCACTACCGCGCTCCCGATGAAGACCCGGGCATCAGCGAACTGAAGATCGGAATCGGCGACCTGTTCCGCCGCGACCCCTGGGCACCCGACGTGTATCCCGACTACGCGGCGCCGGTCGCGCGCGCCGACGGCGACGGCCTCGAGGTCGTCGCGGCCGTGTTCGGTTTCTGGCCGAAATTCATGCAGCCCGAGCGGATCGACGAGCACGGTCGAAAGAGAAAGAAACTCGATACGGTGAACGCGCGGGCGGAAACGGTCGGCGCGTCGCGGCTCTACGGCACCGCGTGGCGCAACGGCCAGCGCTGCCTGATTCCGGTGCGCTGGATCGTCGAGCCCTGTTACGAAACCGGTCGAAACGTGTGGCACCGGATCGGCGTCGCCGGCTGGCAACCGTGCTGCGTCGCCGGCATCTGGCGGCGCTACGAAGGCGCCGACGGCCGCGAACGCGTGGGCATGGCGATGCTCACGGTCAACGCCGACGCGCACCCGCTGTTCGCGCGGATGCATCGGCCCGGCGAAGAGAAGCGGGGCGTCGTGATCCTGCGCCGCGACGATTACGACGAGTGGCTGCACGTGCGCGATATCGAGGCAGCCCGGCGCATGCTGAACCTGCTCCCCGCCGACGACATGACGGCCGAACCCGATCAGGCATCACCCGCGCGCACCTGAGCTTTCATTATTCCGACGTCCTGCTTTCGACCAAACCGGCCGAACGTGTGCCGATTATTCGGACGATTTCGAAAATCGGCCGATACCGGGTAATCACCGATATCTCGCAAGTTGTATATACAAGATCATCCGCTGGCAATGTCGGCACACGTCGTGCCGCTTGCGCGCCAGCGCGCAAACCGTGCGTGCGTGGCGCATGCCGGCGATCCACGGCGCCCCGCACCCGCAGAGCCGAAAGGGCGGCTCGCAGCTTCCCGTCTTGTTCGAACCATTTGTGATCCTGAGTATTTTGGAGATTTGCCCGTGTCAACGAATCCCAGTGGAAAAGCCGGCGGCCTGATCGAAGTCCGTTCGATCGACTTCATTCCCGACGCCGAGCGCCACGGCGGCCTGCTGAGCCAGTTCACCCTGTGGCTGTCGGCCAACCTGCAGATCACGGCCATCGTCACGGGCGCGCTCGCCGTCGTGCTCGGCGGCGACGTGTTCTGGTCGCTGGTCGCGCTGCTGCTCGGCCAGTTCGTCGGCGGCGCGGTGATGGCGCTGCACGGCGCGCAGGGGCCGCAGCTCGGGTTGCCGCAGATGATCTCGAGCCGCGTGCAGTTCGGCGTCTATGGCGCGATGATCCCGATCGTGCTCGTGTGCCTGATGTACATCGGCTTTTCCGCGAGCGGCTCGGTCCTGGCCGGGCAGGCCGTCGCGCAGCTGCTGCACGTCGACGACGCGGCCGGCATCCTGCTGTTCGCCGCCGTGATCGTCGTGCTGACCGTGTTCGGTTATCGCGCGATCCATGCCGTCGGCCGGGTCGCGAGCGTGATCGGCATCGCCGCGTTCGTCTACATGTTCACGCAGCTGTTCGCGAACCACGACATCGGCGCGCTGCTCGCGAACCGGCATTTCTCGCTCGCGAGCTTCCTGCTGTCGATGTCGCTGTCCGCGTCGTGGCAGATCGCGTTCGGTCCGTACGTCGCCGACTATTCGCGTTACCTGCCGCGCTCGACGTCGTCGGTCGCGACGTTTCTCGCGGTCGGCCTGGGCTCGGTGATCGGCGCGCAGGCGGCGATGGTGTTCGGCGTGTTCGCGGCCGCACTGGCCGGCAGCCAGTTCGCGCACCATGAGGTGGCGTATATCGTCGGCCTCGGCTCGACCGGCGCCGTGGCCGCACTGCTGTACTTCAGCATCGCGTTCGGCAAGGTGACGGTGACCGCGCTCAACGCATACGGCAGCTTCATGTCGATGGCGACGATCGTCAGCGGCTTCCGCGGCAAGGGCGCCGTGTCGTCGAAGAGTCGCCTCGTGTACATCTTCGGGATGATCTGCGTATCCACGCTCATCGCGCTCGCGGGCCGCCATTCGTTCCTGAAGGAATTCACCGCGTTCATCCTGTTCCTGCTCGCGTTCTTCACGCCGTGGAGCGCGATCAACCTGGTCGATTACTACTGCTTCACGCGCTCGCGCTACGACGTGCCGGCGCTGTCCGATCCGGACGGCCGCTATGGCCGCTGGAACGTGATGGCGATCACGATCTACGTGGTCGGCATCCTCGTGCAGTTGCCGTTCATGTCGACGCACATCTACACGGGCCCGCTTGTCGATGCGCTCGGCGGCACCGACATCTCGTGGATCCTCGGCCTGATCGTGCCGGCCGTGCTGTATTACATCGGCGCGCGCGCGTCGCGCCGCAGCATTCCCGAGCGCCTGATCCTGCCGCTCGAACGCGGCGAAGTTCACCACTGACGACACGTCACGCGCATCGGGCCGGCCGGCTGCCGGCCTGATTGCTGCGCGAGCCGGGCGCTGCCTGCGCCGGGTTCTTCCACACGTTTCCCTTTCGACGATGCCGGCGCGGCGCGGCTGCCGCGCGCGGTGTCGTTTCATTCTCAGGCCATTGAATAGTATGACTAAGAAAATGACAGCCCGCGGCAGCGATGCCCGGGCGCGGATGGTGCACGCCGGTCTTCGCGTGACGGTGGCGGCGGCGTGCGCCGCCGGATCGGGCGCGGCGCTCGCGCAGGACGGCGTCACGCTGTACGGCGTGATCGACGAGTTCGCGCAGTACGTGAACACGGGCAACGGCTATACGGCGGCGATCGGTTCGGGCGGCCAGTGGGGCAGCCGGTTCGGGCTGAAGGGCGGCGAGGATATCGGCGGCGGGCAGAAGATCGAGTTCGCGCTGGAGAACGGCTTCAACCCGAACGACGGCTCGCTGGCGAGTTCGGGCAGCCTGTTCAACCGGCAGGCGTGGGTCGGCATCGCGGGGCAGTGGGGCAAGGTGCGCGCGGGCCGCCAGAATTCGCCGCTGTTCAACGACCAGGGCGGGCAGGATGCGTTCGGCGGTGTCACGCAGGCGTCCGGCATGGACAACCTGACCGTGTTCGCGTTCCGCACCAGCAATACGCTGTCGTACCAGAGCCCGGAGATCGCCGGTTTCCAGGGCGGTCTGTACTTCGGGTTCGGCGACGCGGGCGGCGTGCGCTCGGCGGGCGCCAGCCGGCAGTTCGACCTGACTTACGAACACGGGCCGTTCGGTGCGTTCGTCGCGGGCCAGTGGCTGAAGAACGCGACGGCGACCACGACCGATCGTACGATCATGGCCGGTGCATCGTACGAGATCGGCAGGGCGACCGTGTACGGCGGTTTTTCCGCGGTGAAGTGGGCCGATCTCGGCATCGATTCGCGCGTGTACGGGCTGTCGGTCAAATACCAGTTCAATCCGGCGAACTACGTGGCGCTCGGCTACGCGTATCTGCACGACCAGTCGTCGCAAGGCAACAATGCGGACCAGCTCGGGCTGATGTACGAGTACGACCTGTCGAAGCGCACGAGCTTCTACGGCGCGCTGTCGTACCTGCGCAACCGCAACCAGGCCGGCTACACGCTCGCCGGTGCGGCGAACCCCGGCCTGCCGCTCGCGTATCCGGGCGCGAATGCGCGCGGCGTGCAGCTCGGCATCGTGCATCGCTTCTGACGTTGCCGACGCGCCGGGCCGGGTGCGCCCGGCGCTTTCCTCCGGCGCGCTCGCGCCGTTACTTCCCCAGCCGCTCCGCAAGCGAATGGCGCTGCATGCAGCGCTCCATCGCGTCGAGAAACGCGTGCTCGGCCGCGTTCATCTTGCGATCGCGATGCCACAGCAGGAACACGTCGACGTCGACGAGCCCTTCGTCGGGCGGCAGCCGCCACAGTCGCTGCTGGGCGATGTCGTCGCGCACGATGTGTTCGGGCAGGCAGCCGATCCCGTAACCCGCGAAGATCAGCCGCCGCACTTCCTCGAGGCTCGGCGACGATGCGACGATACGCCCCGTGAAACCCTTCTGGTCGCGAAACACGGTGAGCGGCGACAGGCTGTCGCCGATCTGGTCGCTCGTGAACGACACGAAATTCTCGGCGAGCAGATCGTCCATGCGCAGTTGTGTCTGCCCGAATAGCCGGTGATGGCGGCCGCAGTAGATCGCATAACGCTGGCGCAGGAAGCAGCGCATCTCCAGCTTGTCGTGCGGCGTGCGGCACAGGCCGAGCCCGGCCGTGGCGGTTTTCTGCAGCAGCGAAGAAAGGATGTCCGACGAGCGCATCACCTCGATCTGCAGGTCGATGCGCGGATACGCGCGATGGAATTCCGCGAGGAATTCGTCGTAGACGGGCGACTCGATGCGGCTCACCGTTAGCAGCCGGATCGAGCCGGTCAGGTCGGCCGTGCTGTCGTCGATTTCGGTCTCGAGGCGCGAGATGCCGCCGTAGATGTCGCTCGCGATCCGGTACACGGCTTCGCCCGCCGGCGTCGTCGCGAAGTGCGTGCCGCGCCGCTCGATCAGCTTGCGTTCGAGCGTGTCCTCGAGCCGCCGCAATGCCTGGCTCACGGCCGGCTGCGTCACGTGCAGGCGCGCGGCCGCGCGGCTCACGCTGCGCTCCTGCACGATGACGAGGTAGGTGCGCAACAGGTTCCAGTCGAGACGGTCGTTCAGGAACGGGGCGAGGTCGGGGCGCATCGGGTCTCCGGGCGAGGCGTCGGGCGGGCATTAGTTGAATTTATACGGCGAATAATAACTTGAAATTTGACTAATGATTTGCGGTCGCCGATAAAGGAGGGGCGCCGCAGCGTGCGGCGCAAGGCCGCGACAGACGGCCGTCCACGATATTGCGTGTCGCGCCGCAGCGGCGCGCGTCAGGAGCCCGCATGACCCAGTCCCTTCCTTCCGCCCGCCAGCCGGGACGCGCCGCGACGGCCGCGTTCATCGGCACGATGATCGAGTGGTACGACTTCTACATCTACGCGACCGCCGCCGCGCTCGTGTTCGGCGAACTCTACTTCCCGTCGCATGACCGCTTCGTCAGCACGATGGCGTCGTTCGCGACGTTCGCGGTCGGCTTCTTCGCGCGGCCGCTCGGCGGCGTGATCTTCGGGCACCTCGGCGATCGCATCGGCCGCAAGAAGGCGCTGATGACGACGCTGATGATGATGGGCGTCGCGACCGTCTGCGTCGGGCTGCTGCCCGATTATTCGACGGTCGGCCTGCTCGCGCCGGTGCTGCTCGTCGCGCTGCGCGTGGTGCAGGGGATCGCGGTCGGCGGCGAATGGGGCGGCGCGGTGCTGATGGCGGGCGAGCATGCGCCGCAGGGGCGCCGCACGTTCTTCGCGTCGTTCGCGCAGCTCGGCAGCCCGGCCGGGCTGATCCTGTCGCTGATCGCGTTCCGCGCGGTCACGTCGATGGACAAGGCGGACTTCCTCGCGTGGGGCTGGCGCCTGCCGTTTCTCGCGAGTTCGGTGCTGCTCGTGGTCGGCATCCTGATCCGGCTCGGCGTGAACGAGTCGCCGGAATTCGCGCGCGTGAAGGAAACCAACCGCACGGTGAAGCTGCCGGTTGCGGAAGTGTTCCGCTCGGCGTCGGGGCTCGTGTTCCTTTGCATCGGCGCGAACACGATCGGCATCGCGGGCGTCTATTTCACGAATACGTTCATGATCGCGTACACGACGCAGTACGTCGGCGTCTCGCGATCGCTGATCCTCGACAGCCTGTTCGCGGTCGCGATCATCCAGTTCTTCGCGCAGCCGGTCGCCGCGTGGATCGCCGAGCGCATCGGCGGCGCGCGCTTCCTGAAACTCGCGGCGCTGCTCGCGATGCTGTCGCCGTATCCGATGTTCATGCTCGTGCAGGGCGGCACGTCCGCGTCGCTGATTGCCGGCATCGCGCTCGCGGTGGTCTGCATGGCCGGCTTCTATTCGGTGATCGCGGGTTTCGTGAGCGACGTGTTTCCTGCGCACGTGCGCTATTCGGCGATCTCGCTGGCTTACCAGATCTGCGGCGCGATCGCGGGCGGGCTGACGCCGCTCGTCGGCACATGGCTCGCGCATCGCTTCGCGGGCCAGTGGTGGCCGCTCGCGGTGTTCTACACGTGCCTGGCCGGCGTCTCGCTGCTCTCCATCGTCGCGATCGACGCACGCCGCGCCGCGCGGCCGGCCGCCGCCGAAGCGCTCGGCTCGCAGTGACCCTCAACGAACGAATTCATCCGGAGTGCACATGAAAGACCTGCTGGAAATCGACGGCGCCCGCTTGTGGCAGAGCCTGGCGGACATGGCGCGCGTCGGCGCGACGCCTCGCGGCGGCGTGCGGCGCCTGGCGCTCACCGACGACGATCGTCGCGGGCGCGACCTGTTCGCGCAGTGGTGCCGCGACGCGGGGATGACGGTGAGCGTCGACGCGGTCGGCAACCTGTTCGCGCGGCGCGACGGCGTCGATCCGCAGGCCGCGCCGGTGCTGATCGGCAGTCATCTCGATACGCAGCCCGAAGGCGGCCGGTTCGACGGCGTGTACGGCGTGCTCGCCGCGCTCGAGCTCGTGCGCACGCTGAACGACGCAGGCATCGCGACCGGCAAGCCGCTGGAAATCGTGTCGTGGACCAACGAGGAGGGCGCGCGCTTCGCGCCGGCGATGCTCGGCTCGGCTGTGTTCACGGGCGCGTTGCCGCTCGACGATGCGCTCGCGAAGCAGGACGCCGACGGCATCACGCTCGGCGCGGCACTGGACGCCTGCGGTTATCGCGGCGCACGCGCGACGGGCGGCGCGGTCGACGCGTACTTCGAAGCGCATATCGAACAGGGCCCGGTGCTGGAGGCCAACGGTACGACGATCGGCATCGTCACGGGCGGGCAGGCGATCCGCTGGCTCGACGTGACGGTGACGGGCGTGGCCGCGCATGCGGGCACGACACCGATGCCGTATCGCAAGGACGCGTATTTCGCGAGCGCGCAGATGGCGCTCGAACTCGAACGGATCGTCGCCGGTCATGCGCCGTGCGGGCTCGCGACGATCGGGCAGGTCGGCATCCGCAACGCGTCGCGCAACACCATTGCCGGCGACGTGACGTTCACGGTCGACCTCCGTCATCACGACGATGCGCAAGTCGACGCGATGGAGCGCGAACTGCGCGATGCGTGCGCACGTGTCGCCGCGGCGCGCGGCGTGCAGGTCGCGATCGACACCTGCTGGCGCAGCCCAGCGACGCCGTTCGATCGCGACTGCGTCGAGTTGGCCGCGCAGGCGGCTGCGGCGTTCGGCTATACGAACGAGCGGATCGTCAGCGGCGCCGGGCACGACGCGATCCTGCTCGCGCGCCGCGTTCCGACCGCGATGGTGTTCATCCCGTGCGTCGACGGCCTGTCGCACAACGAAGCCGAGGACGCCCTGCCTGCCGACGTGACGCGCGGCACGAACGTGCTCCTTCATGCGGTGCTCGCACGCGCCGGTGTCGCGGCGAGCGTTGCCGCGGCGGCCGCCACGCAGGATGCGTGACACCGCGAACCAATCGATCGACAGACAGAACAACCGACGAGGGCAAACGATGAACACCTATTTCCATCCCGAGCAGCTGCTGCACCATCCGCGCAGCTACCTGTCGCGCGGCCGGATGCGCGAGCCGCAGGAAGTGCCCGAGCGCGCGGCGCGGCTCGTCGCGGCCGTCCGGTCGCTCGACTTCGACGTACGCGAGCCGGCTGACCGCGGCACCGCGCCGATCGCGGCCGTGCACGACGTGAACTACCTGCGCTTTCTGGAAGAAGCGCACCGCGACTGGAAGCGGATGCCCGACGACTGGGGCGACGAAGTGATGTCGAACGTGTTCGTGCGGGACCCGAACCCGCTGCGCGGCGTGCTCGCGAAGGCCGCGCGCTATCTCGCCGACGGCAGTTGCCCGGTCGGTGCGAACACGTGGCGCGCCGCGTACTGGTCCGCGCAGAGTGCGCTGGCGGCTGCGGCCGACGTCAACGACGGCGCACGCGACGCGTACGCACTGTGCCGGCCGCCCGGCCATCACGCGCGCCGCGACGCGGCCGGCGGCTTCTGCTACCTGAACAATGCGGCGATCGCCGCGCAGTCGCTGCTCGGCCGCCATCGCCGGGTCGCGATCCTCGACACCGACATGCATCACGGGCAGGGCGTGCAGGAGATCTTCTACGGCCGCGACGACGTGCTGTACGTGTCGATCCACGGCGACCCGACCAACTTCTACCCGGTCGTCGCGGGTTACGAGGAAGAGACGGGCGCGGGCGCCGGCGACGGTTTCAACCTCAACCTGCCGATGCCGCACGGCGCGCCCGAGTCGGCGTTCTTCGAGCGGCTTGACGACGCGCTGCGCGCGCTCGCGCGGTTCCAGCCCGATGCGCTCGTGCTCGCGCTCGGCTTCGATATCTACAAGGACGATCCGCAATCGCAGGTTGCCGTCACGACCAACGGTTTCGGCCGGCTCGGCGGGGCCATCGGCGCACTCGGGTTGCCGACGGTGATCGTGCAGGAAGGCGGTTATCACCTCGAAAGCCTCGACGCCAACGCGCGTGCGTTCTTCGGCGGGTTCGCCGCCGCGCGCTGACCGGCGCGGCGAGGCTCGACCGCATGCGTGCGGATTGAGGTTTTCCGCGCGCATGCCGATAATTCGCGCATCTGCCTGGATGGATGCATGAAGGAGGGCCGCACGATGACAGCCGGCCAGATCACACGCGGTGCGATCGCGCTCGCCGCGCTCGCCGCACTGGGCGCAGGGTCGCTCGCGCGCGCGGCGGAACCGTCGATTCCGCTGCGAGTCAGTCTCGTCATTCCGGAAACCTGCACGATCGACACCGGCGCGCCGCAGGCGGCTGCCGATGCCGGCATGCCGAGCGTCAGCTGCATGCACGGCACGCCGTTCGTGCTCAGCCACGCGGCGCTGCCCGATGCGCGCCCGGCGCCGCGCGGCATCGGCACGGGCGCGCCGTCCGCATGGACCGTCACGTTCTGAACGGCGCGCCCGCCCGTTCATGCCGTTGAACACTAGAAACTGATCGTCGCGGTGATCGTGTCGCTGTAGCTGCCGGGCGCGGGCGTGGTCTGCGCCGGCACCGCGCCGTACACGGTCACGACCTGCGCCGTGCCCGTGCCGACGCCCGTGACCGTCGCGCTGCCGCCCGTGCCGTCGCCCCATCCGATCGAGTGCGCGGCGTCCGTATACAGCCCGTAAGCGATCGTCCCGCCACCACCGCTGCGCTTCATCTGGCGCGCCGTCACGTCGCCGCTGCTGCCGCTGCTCAGCGCGATTTTCCACGCGTCGCCGTTGGTGCATTGCGCGGTGATCGTCCCCGTTGCCGCGAGCGTGCCCGACAGGATGCTCGCGGTGCCGAAGCTCACGTTGGTCGCGTTGATGTTGCAGTTGTTGATGACGTCCGCCGTCGCGCCGAACGGGAAGGTGCCGCTCGACGTCGTCAGCGATGCGCAGGTCGGCGCGACGAGCAGGTAGAACCCGGTGTTGATCGATGTCGTGTTGCCGCCGAACTGCTGCGAATAGGTCGTGGTGCTGTTGCCGGTCGTCGGCACGGTCGGCTGGTTTCCGGTGATCTGTCCGTACACGGTGACCGTCGCGGACGCGCTCGTCCCGAGCGCGGGTTTGGCGAGCGTGACGGACGCCGGTGTCGTGCCGGAATACACGGAGCCCCACGCGACCGAATGTCCGCCGTCGAGATAGAGGTCGTACTGCATCGCGTTCGTGCCGTTGACGAGGCTGCGCGGGCTCGTGCCGCCGAGGTTCAGGCACACGAGCACGTTCGGCACCAGCGAGACGGCCGACCACGTGCAGGTGACGCTGACGGTGCCGGTCGCGGTGACCGGCGCGTTGGAGATCGGGCTGACCGATCCGAAACTGACCGTCGACGCCGTGGCCGTGCAGGACTCGGCCCGCGCGTGATGCGGCACGCCGCACCACGCGGCGAACGCGATGACGAGCAGCAGCGCGAGCCTCATGGCGCCGCCCGGCAGGTGAGGGGCCCGAGGGTCGGCAGCGTGCCGTCGCCGGGCGCGGTGAACGCGAATTCCGTGATGCAGCGCTGCGTGCCGGAGTCGATCACGAGGTGGTTGTCCTCCTTCAGCCCGTCGATGAACGTGAGCCCGTCGTAGCCGACGATCGTATCCGCGCCGCTTTCGGCGTGGTGCACGCGCGCGCCGGCCGGCAGCGGCCGGCCCTCGGCGTCGCGCAGGATCACCGACGCCGCGCGATAGCGCGACACGCCGAAATGCGCGACGACACCCGATTGCGCCTGCGGCACGACCGTCATCGACGTGCGGGCGATCCGCGCATCGGCAGGCAGCTTCATCGAGTCGATCGCGATCTGGTTGTTCTGGTACGCGTTCAGGTCGGGCACGAGCAGGTGCCCCGCGCGGTCGGTCGTGCCGATCACGCGGTTCTCGTGCAGCACCGGAATGCCCGCGACGCCGTCGGTCGACACGAGCGCGAAGCCGTCGTCGATGCGGCGCGACACCTGCAGGCTGCTGTCCATGAACACGAGCGCGCCGCTCACGTCGAGCGACGCGCCGGTCTGCCGGTCGATCTGCTGCGCGGCCGCGATGACTTCGCCCGCGTGGCCGAGATACCGCAGTTGCGCCTGCCGGTAGGGCACCGCGCCCGTGCCGCCCGTCTGCATGCCCCAGCCCCAGCCGCCGCCGTAGTCGGGCGGGCGGCTCGCGTCGACGGTGTAGTTCGACTGGCCGCGCTGGCGGCCGACGGTCGTGTTGATCGACGTGTTGCGGCCGAGCCCGATGTTCAGCGAGACGAACGCGCCGTTCGCACCCTGCTGCGCGAAGTCGCGGTACGCGCTCACGCTCAGCGACGCGAGATCGCCGAAACCCAGCGTATACGACACCGTGCCGATCCGCGTGCCCGGGCCTTGCGGCATCCGGAAGCCGATATAGCTCAGCGACAGGGTCTGGCGGTGCATGAACGGCAGCGCGAGCGTCGCCTGGTCGGTCGCCGCCGGCGCCGTCGCGCCGTCGCGCGATGCCAGGTCGCCGTAGCGGCCGAACGCGCGGATCGTCTGCGCGTTGATCGAGAAGCGCGGCTCGATCAGCTGGTAGCCCACGCTCACCTGCGTGCCCGGAAAGCGGCCGGCGCTGCCCGCGACCGCGCCGCTCACGACGCCCGCGTAGCCGAGCCGCAGCAGCGCGCCGACGCCGGCGTTGAGCACGCCGCCGGTCGCTTCCGCATGCCCCTCGACGGTCAGCACGTCGGTGACGCCGCGCCGCATCGAGCCGCTGGCGGCCGGCCGTGCGTCGTAGTCGAACGACTGCAGCCCGTAGTGGCGGCGCAGGAAGCCGGCTTCGAACGAATAGCTCGACAGCCCGGCGGACAGCATGCGTGTATCGACGTAGAGCGGCACGGAGGTCGCGACGGTGCGGCCGAGCGCGTCGCGCGTGATGACGGTCGCCTGGCCGGCCCCCCTGATGCCCGGCACGTCATGGATGAGGAACGGGCCGCTCGGCACGTTGCCGGTGTACTGGCGCACGTTGTTGATGTACAGGTCGACGGCCGACGGGACGGCGGCGGAGCCCGCGAGCGACGGGATCGGGA
Source organism: Burkholderia sp. COPS (assembly GCF_019425585.1). NCBI lineage: Bacteria > Pseudomonadati > Pseudomonadota > Betaproteobacteria > Burkholderiales > Burkholderiaceae > Burkholderia > Burkholderia sp. COPS. Next base: position 210,091 of record NZ_WIXR01000016.1, read on the forward strand.
ACGTGACGAGATCGGGGCGCAGCGCGAAGTTGCTGCGCCACTGGAAGCCGCCGATGCGCACCGAGCGCGTCCACGCGAGCGACCCCGAGATCGTGTCGCCGATCTGTGTCGTGCTTGGCCGCGCCGGGTCCGAGCGGCTCCATGACGTATCGAAGCGCGTGTAGCGCCGCTGGCCGTTGTAGAAGGTCGCGGCGCCCGTCGTGTCGAACACGCCGCCCGGATCGAAGTAGCGCACGTCGGTGTAGAGCGAGTACTGCCGGTCGCCGATCGTCTGCGCGTACGCCTCGTAGTTGATCGCGACGCCGCGCGACGCGCTGGCCGCCTGCGTGGGCGGCAACGCACGGCTGTCGACCGCGTACGGCCGGCGCAGCGAGTCGGGCATCTGCAGGTCGACGCTCTGGCGTGCCGCGTCGTAGCGGTAGCGCAGGCCGGGGATCGCGTCGAGGTCGACCGTCGCCGCGTCGGCGAGGCCGAGCCGGTCGGTGGCAACGCCGATCGTGCGCAGGTCGGCGCCGCTCGCCGACAGGTGGCCGTCGCGTTCGCGGAAGTGCGCGAGCAGCGTCGTGTTTTCGCCGTTGACGCTGACTTCGAGGATCACGTCGTGCGTGCCGTCGGTCATCACGAGCACCGGGAGTTCGTCAGCGCGCACCGGGCCGAATGCGAGCAGGCCGCCGGCCACGACGGCCGCGAGCACGGCGCGCGGCAAGCGGCGCGGCGCTCCGCGTCCATTGGCCGGGGCCATGCCGGCGCGTGGCGAAGGGGGAGAGGCCGGGCGGCGCACCGGCGGTCTAGCCCGGCGGCTCCACCGCGACGACCGCACTGGCCGGCTGCGAATTGACGGCCGCCCGCACCGTGACCTTGCCGCCGAGCGCGACGCCGGCCGGCAGCGGCACGCTCCACTGGCCGGTTCGGCCCGCGAGCGCGTAGCCGAGCAGCCCGCGCGTGAGCGGGTACGCGCGCCCGTCGCCGGTCACGAGTTCGACCGACGCGAGTTGCGCGCGCCGCGTGCCGCCGTTGTGCACGCGCAGCACCCAGCCGCCGTTGCTGCGCAGGAGCGCCCAGTCGAGCTGCGGCGCGCCGCTGGCGGCCGGCTCGACGAACACCGGAATCGAATAGCGCAGCCGGATCGACACGCCGTTGGCCGGTGCCTCGCCGGGCTGCGGCAACTCGTCGATCAGCAGCCGGTAGGTCTGCTCGGTACCGGCCGGCGTACGCGAAGCGCGCACGACGCGGATCAGCTGCTCGGCCTGCTTGCCGACCTCGATCAGCGGCGGGCTGGCGAGCAGATCCTGGGTGGGCGTCAACGCATCCTCGCCATTGGCCTGATCCCAGCGGAACACGCGCACCTGCCCGTACACCGGGCGCTCGCCCGGATTGCGGAGCGTGATGCCGGTGGCCGTGTCGTCGGCGCCGAATTCGATCGTGACGGGGGAAATCTGCAGCGACGCGGCGTGCGCGGCGCCGGCCGCGCACAGCAGCGCGGCGAGCGTTCGACGTAATGCGGACATGGGAAGCAGCGCCGGTCAGAAGTAGGCGGTTGCGGTGATGGTCGTCTGATAAGTGTCCGGCTTCGGCGTGGCTTGCGTGGGCACCTGGCCGTAGACGGTGAAGGACTGTGCGGACCCCGTGCCGGTGCCGGCCACGGTGTCCGTGCCTTGCGTGTTGCCCCAGATCGTCGTCCGTCCGGCGTCCTGGTAGAGCTGGAAGCCGACCGTTGTCGTCGTGTTGCCGGTCGCCGTGCCGGCCATCAGCCGGCTCGCGACGGTCGACCCCGTGACCAGGCCCGCGTCGAGACCGACGTTGTACGGCGTCGTGTTGGTGCAGGTGACGCTCAAGGTCGTCTGCTGGTTGATCGCGGCGGACAGCACGCCGTTCGTGCCGAAGGCCAGCGGGTTCGCCGTGATCGTGCAGTTCGGTTGCAGCGTGAGCGTGACGTTGAAGGTGGCGGTCGACGTGCCGTTCGAATAGATGGCGGCGTCTGCGGCGGGCGTTGAAAGGCCGACTGACAGCGCGAGCGACAATGTGGTGGATACGATGGCGACTTTCACGCAGATCCCTCATCGATCGAATTTTCGTTGGATTTATGCCGCGTTTCGCAGGCCACGGTATCGCAGATGCTGATACGAACCGGCAATTCTTTCAATATTAAAATTGGCTCTGTTTCATTTTGTTACATCTGGATTGGGCGTTGAGTAAATAAAGTCGGGAAGCATTGCGATTTGTGATTTCAATGCGCGAATTGAATGAAATATTTTTCCGCGATGTAGCAAGTACTTCATGAATCATGCCGGATTCGGCCGTGATTTTTGCCTGAGCGGGCGGGGTGAATCAGCCTGTACGGAATGGTTGATTGATGAATCTGGCGGAATTGAGAGAATGAAGAATGAATCATTCAAGGGGATTGGGTTGATTTCGGCAATTCGCAAGAGAATTTTATTCTTGTCGAAACGGGATTCGCGGATATTCCGGATATTCGGGCTTGAAGATCGAATGAAGTGGAATTGACGGTTGAAAACGAACGCGGCCGCATCGAGCGGCCGCGAACGTGTTCCGGTGCGGGGGGTAATCCGGCATTCGTCGCCGGTGGACGGCGTGTCGCGATTACGAATTCGCGGCGGCCGGTGCGCGGCGCTGTTGCGCGATCTGCAGGAAGACGAGCGCGAGGCCGGCCGCGGCGATCAGCCCGCCGACGAGCGGCACGGCCGCATACCCGAAGCCCGCCGAGATCGCCGCGCCGCCGGCGGCCGCGCCGAGTGCGTTGCCGAGGTTGAACGCGCCGATGTTGACGGCCGACGCAAGGCCCGGCGCCTCGTGGGCCGCCCGCATCACGCGCATCTGCAGCGGCGGCACGACCGCGAACGTCGCGATGCCCCACACGAGCAGCGTGACGGCGGCGCCGGCATGCGTGCTGGCGAGCACCGGGAACGCGACCATCGTTGCGATCAGCAGCAGCAGGAAACCGATCAGCGTACCGTCGAGCGAGCGGTCGGCCAGACGCCCGCCCGCGATGTTGCCGATCGAGAAGCCGACGCCGATCAGCACCAGCATCGCGGTCACGAAGCCGGGCGTGGCGCCGGTCAGGTGCTCGAGCGTCGGCGCGACATACGTGTAGAGCGTGAACATCGCGCCGGCGCCGAGCACGGTCGTCCCGAGCGCGCCGAGCACGACGGGGCGCGTCAGCACCGAAAGTTCGGCGCGCAGGTCGGGCATCTTGCCGGCTTCGCCCTTCGGCAGCGCGGCGAACAGCCCCGCGATCGCCACCAGGCCGAGGCCCGCGGTCGCCGCGAACGACATGCGCCAGCCGATGATCTGGCCGAGCCAGGTCGCGGCCGGCACGCCGCCGACGTTCGCGATCGTGAGACCCATGAACATCGTCGCGACCGCGCTGGCCTGCTTTTCGCGCGGCACGAGGCTGGCCGCGACCACCGAGCCGAGCCCGAAGAAGGCGCCGTGGTTGAGGCTCGTCACGAGGCGGGCGAGCAGCAGCGTCGTGTAGCCGGGCGCGAGTGCCGACAGCAGGTTGCCGATCGTGAAGATCGACATCAGCGCGATCAGCGCCGAGCGGCGCGACCAGCGCGCGAGCAGCAGCGTCATCAGCGGCGCGCCGACCATCACGCCGATCGCGTAAGCACTGATCAGCATGCCGGCTTGCGGAATCGACACGTGCACGCCGTCGGCGATCACCGGCAGCAGGCCCATCGGCGAGAACTCGGTCGTACCGATGCCGAACGCACCGGCGGCGAGTGCCAGCAGCGGCAGCGCGGCGCCGCCGCCCGGGCGGGAAGGAGAGGAAGTCGTGGGGTTCACGCGATGTGCTCCTGTAATCGGGAAACAACGGCACGGGGCCATTGAGGACAGTGCGAAGTGTGCCTGCTTCACTTTTGCGGAAAAAGCCGTATCCGGACGAAATTATCTTGATTTCATTTCAACAATGCAGCATGCAGCGAAACCGGCAGGCGGCGCGGGCGAACGAGTGGGGGGCCTTTTTTTCGAAGGCTTTTCGTAAAGATTGGCGGGTGACTCTCGACCGGGATAGCGCGATCCATGAGCGGTTCGACGCGGACAGATACCCGTTTTGCCCTTTTTCGCCCGGTGGCCCGGAAGCCGTCCGCCGCCCGTCCGGCGGCGCGGATCCGGCGGGCCGGCGAGGTGACGGCCATCGCACGGCGCGAGCGTCGCGTCACCACCGGAAACCCCTAGCAGACAAGGCGTGCAGGCAAAAAAAGCCCCGGCCACAGGGGGACCGTGACCGGGGCAGAAACGCATCCTCTCTTTGGCACGAGGGTTGGATGCGCGCGAAGTATATTTCGACGCGTGACAATTCGAACCGGCGTTAAACGGCCGTTTTGGGTGTCAATTTAAAAACACCGGCGCTGCGGCGTCTCCCGTCGGCGTTTTGAAAGATGTTTAGCGCAAGGGATACGGATGATTAGTACGTCAGGCCGGTCGAACCGGCGTTTTGACGGAGGGGCGTCCGGTCGTGGATCGACGGGGCGAATTCGGCTGCGCGGATCGTAGGGCGGACGCGTCTTCGGTCGAACCGCGCCCGGTCAGTTCGCTTCGCCGGCCGCATCGCGCACGGCCGCCAGAAACCGCGCGACGACGGGCGACGGCGGTACGGCGGCGCCGTCGAACACGAACTCGATGTCGAAGCGGCTCGCGAGTTCGTCTAGCGCGACGAGCCTGACCGTGTGCGGGCAGGTCGGCGACGCGCTTTCCGGCACGAATGCACAGCCCATTCCGGCCGCGACGAGGCCGATCAGCGTCGGGATGTCGCTGCCGACCTGCGCGATGCGCGGCGTGAAGCCGGCCTGCCGGCACTGCGCCATCAGGAACCAGTGATGCGCGGCGGAGCGCTGCGCGTCGAACCACACGAACGGCTCGTTCGCGACGTCGGCCAGCGTGCGCGGCGCGGTGAAGTGTCCGCCCGGCGGCGCGGGCATCGCCAGCACGAAGCGGTCGCTCAGCAATCGTACGCCGGACAGGTGCGGCGCCTCGTCGCGGCGCCACGCCATGATGCCGCCGTCGAGCTGGCCGCGCACCAGCGCGTTCGCCTGTTCGGCCGACAGCATCGGCGCGATCGACAGCTTGACGTCCGGGCAGGCATCGCGAAACGCCCTGAGGACGTTCGCGACGACGGGCAACGGCAGGCAGTTCGGCAACGCGCCGAGCCGTAGTTCGCCCAGCTGGCCGGCCGCGCTGCGCAGCGCACGCTCACGGCTGTCCTGCAAGGTCGCGAGCAGGCCGGTCGCGTCCTGCAGGAAGCTCGTGCCGGCCGCCGTGAGCGTGACGCCCGTTGTGCGGCGGATCAGCAGCGGCGTGCCGATCGCGTCCTCGAGTTCGCGGATCTGCCGCGACAGCGCGGGCTGGACGATGCCGGCCGCACGGGCGCCCGCCATCACGCTGCCGGCTTGTGCGACGGCGACGAAGTAGCGCAGGTGACGCAATTCGATCTGGCGCATGCGGTATCCGTTCCGGTTCGTTGATATACCCGTGAAGCATAGCAAGTGCCATGCAATGGTATTGGAAAGCATGAAGAGCCTGCCGTACGATGGTCGTCATCGCCGCTCGCCCTCGCGCGTCGCGTGCGCTTCTTCCGCGAGTTTCTTCCGTTCGCTCCGTTCCCATTGGTTCCGTCCCCATGCCGCTTCATATCCCGACCCCCTATATTCGCTCGCAAATCGCGTCCCGCCGGCTCGGCAGGACCATCCGGCTGAAGCTCGATGCGCTGCAGCCGTCGGGCTCGTTCAAGCTGCGCGGCATCGGTGCCGTCTGCGAAGCGCGGCACGCGGCCGGCGCGCGGCGGTTCGTGTCGTCGTCGGGCGGCAACGCGGGCATCGCGGTCGCCTATTGCGGCCGCGCACTCGGCGTGCCGGTACGCGTCGTCGTGCCGGAAAGCGCATCGGCCCGCGCCCGCGAGCTGATCCGTGTCGAGGGCGCGGAGCTGATCGTGCACGGCCCGAGCTGGGCCGAGGCGAACGCGTTCGCGCAGTCGACGCTCGGCGAGCACGATGCGTTCGTGCACCCGTTCGACGACCGCGTGCTGTGGCAGGGCCACGCGACGATGATCGACGAGATGGCGGCGGCCGGCCCGAAGCCCGACGCGGTCGTGCTCGCGGTCGGTGGCGGCGGGCTGCTGTGCGGTGTGCTCGAAGGGCTGGCGCGCAACGGCTGGCACGACGTGCCGGTGGTCGCGGCCGAAACGGAAGGCGCCGACTGCTATGCGCGCTCGCTCGCGCAGGGGCGCCCGGTCGAATTGCCGGCGATCACGAGCATCGCGACGTCGCTTGGCGCGAAGCGGCCGTGCGACGCGGCGGTCGAATGGGCGACGCGGCATGAGATTCATCCGGTCGTCGTGTCCGACGCCGACGCGGTGGCCGCGTCGCTGCGCTTCGTCGACGAACACCGGATCGTCGTCGAGCCCGCCTGCGGTGCCGCACTGGCTGCGCTCGAGCGGCCGGTGCCCGTGCTCGCGTCGGCGAAGGATATCGCCGTGATCGTCTGCGGCGGCGTGACGGCGACCGTCGAGCAGTTGCAGACGCTGCGCGCGACGTTGCGGTAGGTAACGCGGCCGTCGATCGCGGCGAACGCGCGCATTGGCGCGTAGTCCCGCCGCGAAGCGTCGTCGCCATGCCGGCTACGCAACGGACAGGCAGCCGCCAGCGTGGAAATTCATGCGAGGAACGACGGGGAAGGGTGCGTATCGTCGCGCGGCGCCGGTTATGGCCGGGCGCGGCGATACGGGGGCCGGTCAGTTTGCGGCCGGTGCGCTTGCGCCGGACGGGGCGGACGAGGCGACAGGATTGGCCGCGGCAGGCGCGGGTGCCGAGCTCGAGGGCGCCGATGCCGGTACGGCGGCCGATGCGGCGGACACGGGCGCAGGCGCGGCCGGTGCCGGTGTCGGCGTCGCAGCGGCGGGTGGGGAAGCGGCGGGCGCCGAGGCCGCTGTGGCGGGTGTCGATGCCGGACTGGAAGCGGAAACAGGCGTGGAAGCGTGCGCGGGCGCCGATGCAGGTGTGGATGCCGCCCCGGACGCTGTTGCAGGTGCCATCGCCGGTGCGGGCGTCGACGCGGTGGTTGGAGCCGGTGCAGCGCCCGAAGCCGGAACCGAAGCCGGAGCCGAAGCTGGTACCGAAGCTGGTACCGAAGCCGAAGCTGGTACCGGAGCCGAAGCTGGTACCGGAGCCGAAGCTGGTACCGGAGCCGAAGCCGGCACCGAAGCCGGTACCGCACCCGAACCCGACGCGGCCACCGGCGCGGCAGCACGCATCGCCGCCGGCGCGACTACGGCCGACGCCGCGGCCGGCACGGCATGCGCGCCCGATTCGGGGGCGACGGCCGGCAGCGAAAGCGGCACCGGCGCCGCGGGCGGCGTCGGCACGGCCGGGGTCGTCATCTTCATCGGCTCGCCCTGCGGCGTCGGCGCGGGTTCGGGCAGCGGCGTGACGGGTTCCTTCTCGGCGGCCTTGACGGTCGCGCGGTCGCGGCGGGCCGGGTCGATCTTCAGGAAATGCTCGACGAGATTGAAGAAGCGCTCATAGAACACGCCGGCGGGAATCGTCTCGCTGGCGGTCTTGACGAGCGCGTCGTCGCTCGACCCGATCGGCAGCGACAGCGAGCCGAACACGCTGAGCCCGACGCTGGCCGACGTATTCGACTTCTTCAGCGTATAACGATCCTGCACCGCGTTGACGTACGCGATGCTCGACGAGCCGTCCGCGTTCGCGTCCGCGCACACGACGTGAAACTCGATCACGACGTGCATGTCGTTGTTCGGCTGGAAATTCTTGCTGCCGTCGACTGCATCGTTGCGCGACGACGACACCACATAACCCTGGCTCAGCAGCGCGCGCCGCGCGGCCTCGCAGGCCGCGTCGGATTTCGAATGGAACGTATGCGCATACGGGCTGCTCGTCGCGTCGAACTGTTCCTGCTGGTAGATCGGCTTGGGCGGCGACGAGCACGCCGCCAGCACGGTCGCGGCCGCGAGCGCGCACGAAACGGAAAACAGGCGAAATCGGTTGTGCATGGCGTCTTTCAGAAGGCTTGGCGAGAGGCCGCGCAACGGCGGTGCCTGGATGAAGCGCGCGGCAATCTCGTAAGGCCGGGGCGCCATTATAGTTTCGTTTGATGTCGCACTCGCTTCAGTCGGCCGGCGCGCCGCGCGCCGCGTCCAGCAATTGCGACGTCAGCGGATGGTGTTCGCCGCGCCGCGAGCGGATCGCGTGGATCTCCTCGGTCACGTCGCCCGCGCGCCCGAGCCGCCGCAACCCGCGCAGCAGCGACGCATCGTTCGCGCCGAGTTCGCTCAGCGGAAACACGCCGAGGCCGCGCGCCGCGAACACGGCCATCAGCGCGCTGTCCTCGAATTCCCCGGCCACGCGGGGCACGATCCGCTCACCTTCCAGCCACCGGTCGAGGCGCGCGCGCAGCGCCGAATGCGCGGTCGGCAGCAGCACGGGCAGCTCGGCGAGGCACTGCGGAAAGTGCTCCCGCGCGGCCGGCGTGACGAGTGCCGCGGGGCCGTACCAGTCGACCGGCGACGCGACGAGCCGCTCGCTCGTCACGCGCAGGTTCGAACCGGACGGCGCGCCCTCGCCGGCCAGCACGAGATCGAGATGATGCAGCGCGAGCTCCGCGAGCAGCGCGTCGTGTTCGCCCTCGTGGCACAGCAGCCGCAGCGTGGGGGTATCCAGCACGGGTGCCAGGATCGCGTGCGCGGCAAGCTTCGAGATGCCGTCCGCGAGGCCGACCGCGAGCCGCACGGTCGGCTGGCTGGCCGCCGCGCGCACTTCGTCGGGGATCAGCCGTCCCATCTCGAAGATCGCCTCCGCGCGCGCAAACGCGGCCTGGCCGGCGTCTGTCATCGCGACGCTGCGTCCGGCCGGGCGCAGCAACTGGTGCCCGAGCGCCTTCTCGAGCTCGCGCACCTGCGCGCTGATGGTCTGCACGGCCATGTCGAGCCGCCCGGCCGCGCGCGCAAAGCCGCCTTCCTTCACGACGACCCAGAAATAGTACAGATGTCGGAAATTGAGCATCGGATCGTAATTTCGGAAAAACCGAACCAAAAATCAGATTCTCTCTGATTTTTACGAAGTTCTGGGCGGCATATCATCGGGCTTTCCACTTTCGAATCGGCCCATTTCATGGACTACCTGCTGACGCTTGCCGCCGACCCCGCCGTCTGGGCGGCGCTTCTGACGCTCGTCGTGATGGAAGTCGTGCTCGGCATCGACAACCTGATCTTCATCTCGATCCTCAGCAACAAGCTGCCCGAAGCGCAGCGCGCCCGCACGCAGCGCATCGGCATCGCGCTCGCGCTGGTGATGCGCCTCGCGCTGCTCGGCAGCGTCGCGTGGATCGCAAGCCTCACCGAACCGGTGTTCACGCTGTTCGACCATGCGTTCTCGTGGCGCGACATGATCCTGCTGTCGGGCGGCCTGTTCCTCGTGTGGAAGGCGACCACCGAGATCCATCACCACGTGTCGCACGACGGTGACGGCGCGGGCGGTGCCGGCGGCGCGGCAGGCCTGACGATGTGGGCCGCGATCGGCCAGATCGTGATGCTCGACATCGTGTTCTCGATCGACAGCATCGTGACCGCGATCGGCATGACCGAACACGTGCCGATCATGTTCGTCGCGGTGATCGTCGCCGTCTCCGTGATGCTGTTCGCCGCGCAGCCGCTCGCACGCTTCATCGAACGCAACCCGACCATCGTGATGCTCGCGCTGTCGTTCCTGGTGGTGATCGGCATGACGCTGATCGCCGAAGGTTTCGGCTCGCATGTGCCGAAGGGTTACATCTACGCGGCGATGGCGTTCTCGGCGTTCGTCGAGGGCATGAACATGCTGGCGCGGCGCGCGAAGGCGAAGCGCGCGGCACGGACGGAAGGCCGCTGAGCGGCCGCGCGCGACACCGGCTGCCGCTGAGGCGGCACCCGGCTCGCGCGTTTCATACGGCATCCAGACGAAATTCGCACGGAAAGGAGAAGCGCGATGAAATGCCCTGTCTGCAAGACGCCCGACCTGCTGATGGCCGAGCGCCAGTCGATCGAAATCGACTACTGTCCGACCTGCCGCGGCGTATGGCTCGATCGCGGCGAACTCGACAAGCTGATCGCGCGCGAGGCCGGCGACACGCCGGTGCGTCGCGACGAGACGCCCGTGCGGCACGATGCGCAAGCGCCGCGCGGCCATGATGGCGGGTGGGGGCGCGACGGCCGCGCTCACGACGACCGGGACCGGCACGATGGCCGCTCGCACGGCGATCGTTACAAGCATGACGGCCAGCGTCGCCGGAAATCGGTGTTCGACCTGTTCGACTTCGACTGACTCCGCCGATGTCGTCATGTCGTTGAAAAGCCCCGCCGGGCGCGTACCCGGCGGGGCTTTTTCACGCGTGCGGGACGACGGCACGCACCGATGCTTACGCGTTGCCGGCCGTCACGTCGATGCGGCGCGGACGCGTTTCCTCGCGGCGCGGAATCGTCAGCGTCAGCACGCCGTCGCGCAGGTTCGCGTCGATCCTCGACGTGTCGAGGTCGGGGCTCAGCATGAAGCTGCGCGCATAGCGCGTCGCGCGGATTTCGGCATGCCGCACGCGGAGGTCGGCCGGCGTATCGAGGTGCGTGTCGGCCTCGATCGTCAGCGTGTTGTCGTGCACCTTCACGTCGAGGTTCTCGCGCGGCACGCCGGGCAGGTCGGCCCGCAGCGTGACGCCGAGGTGATTCTCGACGATGTCGACGGCCGGCGTGATCGCGGGCCGGCGCGCCGCTTCGGCGGCAGCGGGGTGGACGGTGCTCGATTGGCGTTCGGCGAGGGTCGGGTTCGCATTCATGTCGGTATCCTGAGTATTATTGAACGGTGATCGCGCGCGGCTTCGATGCCTCGCGCCGGCCGACGCGAATCAGCAGGCAGCCGTTTTCGTAGCGGGCGCTGACCTGGTCGGGATCCGCGTCACGCGGCAGCTCGACGACGCGGCGGAACGCACCGTGAAAGCGCTCCTGCGCATAGGTGCGCAGGTCGTCGCCTTCTCCGCCTGGCGCCGGCTTGCGCTCGCCGCTGATCGTCAGCAGGTCCTTGTCGATCGACACGTCGAAGTCGGCCGCGGCCATGCCGGGCGCGAACGCGACGATCTCGATCGCGCTGTCGGTGGCGCCGACGTTGAGCGCGGGAAAGGCGCCGGGCCGCACCGCGCGAATGCCGGACGGGCGATCGCCGAGCAGGTTCGCCACCTGCCGCTGCACGCGGGCGAATTCGTCGAACAGGTCGCTGCCGAAATGGATACCGCTCATGTGAGTCCTCCTGAACAGGGAACGCGGGAGACGTGACGGCGCGACGCCGGCGGCGGGCGCGACGCGGGGGCTCCACTGGGTCGAAACGGGGGCAGTGCGTGGTGCGGTGCGCTGCCCGACGACGCGTAATTAGTGGCCGCCGCAGCGCATTTCAAGAGGGGATCCACAATCTGCATCAATGCAGGCCCGTGCGGTTCGATGCGACAATCGCCGCGATCTATCTGCAGACCAACGACACGGGACAACCATGGACATTCGACGCATCGCGATCGTCGGCGCCGGCGTGATCGGCGCCAGCTGGGCCGCTTTCTACCTGACGCAGGGCTTCGACGTCGTCGCGACCGATCCGGCGCCGCAAGCCGACGCGCGGCTGCGCGACGCACTGGCCGCGTTCCTCGGCGAGCGGGCCGCCGAGCTTTCCGCGCGGCTGTCGTTCGATGCCGATCTCGTGCGTGCGCTCGACGGCGTCGACTTCGTGCAGGAGAACGGCCCGGAGCGGCTCGACCTGAAGCGCGCGCTGTACCGGCAGATGGACGACGTGCTGCCCGCGCACGTGCCGATCGCGTCGAGTTCGTCGGGCCTGAAAATGTCGGACATCCAGACCGCGTGCGACAAGCATCCGGAACGTTGCCTGATTGCGCATCCGTTCAATCCGCCGCACCTGATTCCGCTCGTCGAGCTGGTCGGCGGCGAGGCTACCGGCCAGGACGTGATCGCGCGCGTGAAGGCGTTCTACGATGCGCTCGGCAAGCAGACGATCGTCCTCAACAAGGAGATGACCGGCCACGTCGCGAATCGGCTCGCCGCGGCGCTGTTCCGCGAGGTGTATCACCTCGTCGGCGAAGGCGTCGTGAGCGTTGCCGATGCGGACAAGGCCGTCGCCTGGGGGCCCGGCCTGCGCTGGGGGCTGATGGGGCAGTGCCTGACCTATCACCTCGGTGGCGGCGCGGGCGGAATCGCGCACTTCCTGGAACACCTGTCGGCGCCGATCACGAGCTGGTGGGACGACCTCGGCACGCCCTCGTTCAACCCGGACGTCGATCGCAAGCTGAACGACGAATTGCGCGCGATCCAGGGCGAGCGTTCGATGCAGGAACTGGCGGCCGAACGCGACCGCCTGCTCGTCGAGCTGATCGACGCGCGGCGCCGCAGTTTCCTGCCGTGATCGCGCCTGGGCGGAGCGTTTCGGTCGGGCCGCGATCGGTCGGACCGCGATCGGTCGGCCCGCGCTCCGCTACTGCTGCGCGGCCGTTTGCGGTGCCCGCGGCGTCTGGGCAAGCCACGACGGGCTCGCGGCCTGCACGAGTTCGCGGTTGCGTGCGCGCGTCTCGGCGCTCGGCGGGTAGTTGCCGTCGTTCGTCGGCAGTTCGCCGTCGAGATAGGCCTGCTTGAGCTGGGCGATGACTTCCGCGCGTGTCAGGCCCGGTTCGGGCGCAGCGGCATCGGTCTGGGCAAAGGCGGGGGACAGCAGGGCGGCGGCGGCGGTCGCGACGGCGAATCGCAAGACATTCATGGCGTGCTCCGATCAAGGGGACGGGACACCGGATGCGCGCGGCGGCTGCCGTGCGTTCCGATGGGGCCCATTGTCGTGAGCGGGTGCTGCGCGGACGATGACGCGTTCCGGGCAGAACGGTCAGTTGCAGACGCGGCCGGCCGCGCATGCGTGCGTCGCGCCCGGTGAGCTTACAACTCCGACGCGGCCGTGATCAGCGTGGCTTCGAGCGCGAGCGTCGATCGCGACGCGGCCGCCGGCCGGTCGATCACGTACTCGAGTTCGCCGAGCTCGGGCAGCCCCGCGTCGAGCCGCGCGAGCCCGGCCGGGATCACGTAGCCCGCGAACGCGCTGACGCCGAGCCCCGCGCTCGCGGCGGCGCGCAACACCGCGACGCTGCTGCTGACTACGGCGATCCGGTACGGCCGCCCGACGGCTTCGAGCGATTCGAGCACGCGGCGGCGCGACACGCTCGGCTCCGGATGCATCGCGAGCGGCAGCACGGTCTCGTGGCCGGTGATCCGCGAATCGGGGCCCGTGCACCAGTACAGCGGCTCGCTGCGGATCACGCGGCCGCGCCGGCTGCCCGCGATGCGCTTCGCGAACACGAGATCGTGCCGCCCTTCGTCGAGCGCGTCGAACAGGTCGCCCGACAGCCCGGTCGAGATCGCGAGCTCGACCTCCGGATTGCGCTGCACGAAGCTTGCAAGCGCGGCCGTCAGGTGCGCCGACGCGAAATCCTCCGACATCGCGAGCCGCACCTTGCCCGACAGCGGCGGCCCGCACACCGACGTGACGGCCTCGTCCATCAGTTCGAGGATGCGCACCGCGTAGCGGAACAGCGCGTCGCCGTGCTGCGACAGGTGCACGTTGCGCGTGTCGCGTTCGAACAGCGGCCGGTCGAGCAGCTCCTCGAGGCGGCGGATATGCTGGCTGACGGTCGATTGCGACAGGCTCACGCGTTCGGACGCGGCGGTGAAGCTGCCGGACTGGGCGACGGCGACGAAGCTGCGCAGCAGCTCGGGCGGTAACGGGCGCATTGCTAAATCCACTGAATCGGTTTCGACAACTTCATAAATGGCCGGATATTGCGGCGCTAGTATCGGATCACGCCTCGGTGCGTGCCCGTCACGGCGCGCACCGGATGCGTGGCCCGCGTCGTGCCGGCGGCTGCATCGGTCAGTCTAAGGCATCCGGCGTCCGGCCCGAAACCGCATCATCCCATCGACCGCCCGAGAACGCGCCCGCACGACGGGCCGCCGGGCCGCGGCGCACCGCCGCAGGAGACAAGTCCGCGCACGGGATCGGCGTGCGGGGCCGGTTCCTGCATGCGTCCGGCGCCCGTCACGAAGAGACTGGAGACGACTCATGATCATCTACGGAACCGCGCTGCTGGCGTTCTGCCACCTGGCCGGCCTGTTCCTCGGCGACCTGCTCGGCAGCGCGATCGGCGTGAAGACCAACGTCGGCGGCGTCGGCATCGCGATGCTGCTGCTGATCTGCCTGCGCCTGTGGCTGCACCGGCGCGGCTGGCTGCCGAAGGAAACCGAGGCCGGCGTCGGGTTCTGGGGCGCGATGTACATCCCCGTCGTCGTCGCGATGGCCGCGAACCAGAACGTCGTCGCCGCGCTGAAGGGCGGCCCCGTCGCGCTGCTGGCCGCCGTCGGCGCGGTCGCGATCTGCGCATGCTGCATCGCGGTACTCGTGCGCACCGGGCGCGACGACACGGCCTTCGCGGCCGTGCCGCAATTCGAAGAACAGTGACGGAGGCCGCCATGCTGCAGATGCTCGAAAAAGTCGTCGCCCACAACGGGCTCGTCGCGTCGTTCGCACTGGTCGGCCTGATCATGTGGTTGTCGTCGATCGCGTCGCGCAAGCTCACGTTCGGCCGTGTGCACGGCTCCGCGATCGCGATCGTCATCGGCCTCGTGCTCGCCTATGTCGGCGGCGCATTCACCGGTGGCGAGAAGGGGCTGGCCGACGTCAAGCTGTTCGCCGGCATCGGCCTGATGGGCGGCGCGATGCTGCGCGATTTCGCGATCGTCGCGACCGCGTTCGAAGTGCAGCCGACCGAGGCGCGCAAGGCCGGGCTCGTCGGCGTCGTGTCGCTGCTGCTCGGCACCGTGCTGCCGTTCATCGTCGGTGCGTGCATCGCGCGCGCGTTCGGCTACACCGACGCAGTCAGCATGACGACCATCGGCGCGGGCGCCGTCACCTACATCGTCGGCCCCGTGACGGGCGCGGCGATCGGCGCGAGCTCCGACGTGATCGCGCTCAGCATCGCGACGGGGCTCGTGAAGGCGATCATCGTGATGGTCGGCACGCCGGTCGCGGCCAACTTCATGGGCCTGAAGACGCCGCGTTCCGCGATGATCTTCGGTGGCCTGGCCGGCACCGTCAGCGGCGTGAGCGCGGGGCTCGCCGCGACCGACCGCCGGCTCGTGCCGTACGGCGCGCTGGTCGCGACGTTCCATACGGGCGTCGGCTGCCTGCTCGGGCCGTCGGTGCTGTTCTTCACGACGCGCGCGCTGGTCGGCGCGTAGCGCGCTGCGATGCGGCCCAAGCGTGCGGGCCGCATCCATCGCGGCGTCCTCTGAGTCGCATTCGTCAACATCATCAATCGGCGGCGGCGCCCGGCTTAGAATGCCGCTGAACCATCGAAGCGGGAGAACTGTTCATGACGGGATGGAATCACGCGCGGCAGGTGCGCGATGCACGCCTCGCGGCCGGTGCGCGTTTCGCGCAGGGCAAGCGGGTCGATGCGCGCGACGCCGTCGCGTTGCTCGAAGCGGTGCTGCGGCCCGGCGACCGCGTGTGCCTCGAAGGCGACAACCAGAAGCAGGCCGACCTGCTCGCGACGGCGCTCGCCGATGTCGACAGCGCGAAGATTCACGACCTGCACATGGTGCAGTCGGGCGTCGTGCTGCCCGAGCATCTCGACGTGTTCGAGCGCGGCATCGCGAAGCGGCTCGACTTCGCGTATTCGGGCCCGCAGTCGCAGCGCATCGCGAAGCTGCTGTTCGGCGGCAAGATCGCGCTCGGCGCGGTGCACACCTATCTCGAGCTGTTCGCGCGCTACTTCATCGATCTCACGCCGCAGGTCGCGCTGATCGCCGCGGTCAGCGCCGACGCCGACGGCAACCTGTACACCGGCCCGAACACCGAGGACACGCCGACCGTCGTCGAGGCCACCGCGTTCAAGGACGGCATCGTGATCGCGCAGGTCGACCGCATCGTCGACAAGGTGCCGCGCGTCGACATTCCCGGCGACCGCGTGCACTTCGTCGTCGAAGCGGGCCGGCCGTTCTACGTCGAGCCGCTGTTCACGCGCGACCCGGCCGCGATCACCGAGACGCAGATCCTCACCGCGATGCTCGCGATCAAGGGCATCTACGAACCTTACGGCATCAAGCGCCTGAACCACGGGATCGGCTTCAACACGGCCGCGATCGAACTGCTGCTGCCGACCTACGGCGAGAAGCTCGGGCTGAAGGGCAAGGTCTGCTCGCACTGGGCGCTCAATCCGCACCCGACGCTGATTCCCGCGATCGAATCGGGCTGGGTCGAGCAGATCCACTGCTTCGGCTCGGAAGTCGGGATGGACGACTACATCCGCGCGCGTTCCGACGTATGGTTCACGGGCTCCGACGGGTCGCTGCGCTCGAACCGCGCGTTCTGCCAGACGGCCGGCCTCTACGCGTGCGACATGTTCATCGGCTCGACGCTGCAGATCGACCTGTCCGGCCATTCGTCGACGGTCACCGCCGAGCGCATCGCCGGTTTCGGCGGCGCGCCGAACATGGGCAGCGACGCGCGCGGCCGGCGTCACCCGAGCGAGCCGTGGCTGAAGGCCGGCGCGGAAGCCGACCCCGATACGCCGGCGGCACTCAGGCGCGGCCGCAAGCTCGTCGTGCAGATCGGCGAGACGTTCGGCGACAAGAACGTGCCGATGTTCGTCGAGAAACTCGACGCGCTGAAGCTCGCCGACAAGCTGCAGCTCGACCTCGCGCCGATCATGGTCTACGGCGACGACGTCACGCACATCGTCACCGAGGAAGGGATCGCGAACCTGCTGATGTGCCGCGACAAGGACGAACGCGAGCACGCGATCCGCGGCGTCGCCGGTTATACGGAGATCGGCCGCGGCCGCGACCGGAAGATGGTCGAGCGGCTGCGCGAGCGCGGCGTGATCCGCCGTCCGGAGGATCTCGGCATCGATCCGCTGGACGCCGATCGCCGCTGGCTCGCCGCGCGTTCGATCAAGGATCTCGTGCACTGGTCGGGCGGGCTTTATGCGCCGCCGGCCCGGTTCCGCAACTGGTGAGGAAGAGGGCATGGAACAGTTGAACTATCGCTTCACCGCGCGCGAGCGCGCGAAGGGCGAGCTGGCCGCGGCGCTCGTCGGCGTGGTGGCATCCGGCAATCTCGAGGTGCTCGTCGAGCGCGTGCTGCCGGGCAACGAATGCGAGATCGACATCCGCACCGCGGCGGTCGGTTTCGGCGCGGTGTGGCAGGCCGTCGTCACGGATTTCGTCGAGCGGCGCACGCCGGGCGGCCTGAAGCTGTCGATCAACGACGGCGGCGCGCGGCCCGACATGGTGTCGCTGCGGCTCGCGCAGGCCGTGCGCGCGATCGAGGGGGACGCATGATGAACGACATTCATCACACCCATGACGCCCCCGCGTTCGTCGCGAACGCGGCGAGCTGGTACGAAGCATCCGCGCGGCAGCGCGTCGACGGGCTGCTCGACGCGGGCAGCTTCGACGAATTCCTCGGGCCGGCCGAACGCGTGACGAGCCCGCACTTGCCGCTGTTCGACCTGCCGCAGCAGTTCGACGACGGAATGGTGGTCGGCCACGGCCGGCTCGACGGGCAGCCGGTGTACGTCGCCGCACAGGAAGGTCGCTTCATGGGCGGGGCGTTCGGAGAAGTGCACGGCGCGAAGCTCACCGGGCTGCTGCGCGCCGCGCGCGAAGTCGGCAAGCCGGTGCTGATCCTGTTCGATACGGGGGGCGTGCGGCTGCAGGAGGCGAACGCGGGCGAACTCGCGATCGCCGAGATCATGCGCGCGCTCGTCGAAGCGCGTGCGGCCGGCGTGCCGGTGATCGGGCTGATCGGCGGGCGCGCGGGCTGCTACGGCGGCGGCGGATTGCTCGCCGCATGCTGCTCGGCGCTCGCGGTGTCGGAGCAGGGCCGTATCAGCGTGTCGGGCCCCGAGGTGATCGAAACCAATCGCGGCGTCGAGGAGTTCGATTCGAAGGACCGCGCGCTGATCTGGCGCACGATGGGCGGCAAACACCGGCGGCTGATCGGCGGCGCGGATCGCTACGTGGCCGATACGCCGGACGCGTTCCGCGCGGCCGCGCTCGAGCTGATCGGGCGTGCGCCGGCATTCGATGCGGCGATGCTGCGTGCCGAGCAGGCGCGTCTCGAGGCGCGTGTCGAACGGTTCGGCGCATGCAACGATGCGCTCGACGTCTGGCGCGCACTCGGGGCCGACAAGCCGGAAGCGATTCCGGGCATGCCGGACGACACGTTCGTGTCGCTCGCGGATCAATTGCAGGAGAGCACGCATGACGCTCGATGAAGTGCTGAATGCCTTGTTTCCCCAGGGCCATTCGATCGCCCGCACCGGCGGCCTGTTGACGGGGCATGCGGAACTGGCCGGTACGCGCGTCGACGTGATCGGCGTCGCCGAACGCTTGCCGTTCGGCATCGACGAGGCGCTGACGCTCGCGGCGCGCGTGCTCGACACGATCGCGCGCGGCGGCGACACGCCGATCTTCGTGCTCGTCGACAGCGACAGCCAGCGGATGAGCAAGCGCGACGAACTGCTCGGCCTGAACGAGGGGCTGTCGCATCTCGCGAAGTGCTTGATGCACGCGGATCTCGCTGGGCACCGGACGATCGGCGTGCTGTACGGCCACACGGCCGCCGGCGCGTTCATCGCGACCGCGCTCGCGACGCGCACGCTGCTTGCGGTGCCGGGCGCCGAACCGGAAGTGATGGACCTGCCGTCGATGTCGCGCGTGACCAAGCTGCCGATCGACGTGCTGAAGGAGATGGCACGCTCGACGCCGGTGTTCGCGCCGGGGCTCGACAATCTCGTGAAGATGGGCGCCGTCGACGCCGTGCTCGATCCGGCCCGCGCGCTCGACGCGCAGGTCGGCGAATGGCTCGGCAAGCCGGCCGAGCGCGTCGACCGGCGCGCTGCGCGCGGCCGGCCGGTGGCTGCCGATGTCGCGCGGCGCGTCGAGGCGCTCGCGCGTGCCGCGCGCTGAGATGCCGCTGCGCCGCCACACGCTCGTCACGTTGACGGCGGCGGGGTGGGGCGCGGCATTCGCACGCGATCCCGCGCTCGCCGCCGATCCGCTCGTGCAGGCGTGGGCCGCGCGCGGCCGGCCGCTGATCGTGCGCCGCGCGTCGCCCGACGAGGCCGATGCCGGCCGCGTGCCGCTCGGCCTGCCGCTGCCGCCGTCCGCGGGCAAGCGGCGCATCGCGCTGAACGCAGCGGCCGATGCGCTCGCGTCGGTCAGCCCGCTGCCCACGTTGTCCGACGTGCTCGCGGCCGCGCCCGGCGCGTGGCGCGCACCGTTGCGCGAGCTCGATGCGCTCGGCGCGCGGTGCGGCGTGCAGGGCCGCGTGTTCGGCAGCCTCGCATGGCAGGCGCTGACGGGCGAGCCGTACCTGGGCGAGTCGTCCGACCTCGACATCGTGTTCCCGCTACCGGAAGCGGCATCGGTCGCGACGCTGCTCGACGGCCTTGCGGCGATCGACGGGCGCGCGCCCATGCGCATCGACGGCGAACTGCTGCGCAACGACGGCGCGGGCGTCAACTGGCGCGAACTGCACGCGCGGCAGCCTGAAGTCGCGGTCAAGACGGCGATCGCCGTCGAACTGATGCCGGTCGACGCCTTCACCGGGGGCGCGCGATGAGTGCATGGGCCGCCTGCCGCATACCGGCGCCGTCCGAAGCCGAGCGCATCGCCGAACTGGCCGAGCGCAGCCTCGTGCTCGAGATCGAGACCTATCCGAAGCCGGGGCTCGTCAGTCACGTTGACACCGGCAGTCATACCGACATGGATGCCGCGACCTTCGCACGCAGCGCCGCCGTGCTGCGGCCTTACTTTGCGGAACTGGCCGACGCAGGCGCGCGCGATGCGGACATGGCCGTGCTGCGCAAGATCGGCCTGCGCGCCGAGCACGCGATGCTCGCCGCAACGGGCGGCGTCAACACGCATCGCGGCGCGATCTTCGGGCTCGGGCTGCTGTGTGCGGCGGCGGGCCGGCGTGCGACGCCGGGCGCCGTGCCGGGCGGGACGACGCTCGGCGCGTTCGTCTCCCGCCGCTGGGGCGCCGACATCCTCGGCGGCCCGCGCCTGCCCGACAGCCACGGCGAACGCGCGAGCCGCCGCTATGGCGTCGGCGGCGCGCGCCGCGAGGCGGCCGACGGTTTCACGACCGTCTATGCGGTCGGGTTGCCCGCGCTGCGCCGCGCGCGGCGCGACCTGCCCGGCGACCCGGAAGCGGCGCGCGTCGACGCGTGCTTCGCGCTGATCGCCGCGCTCGACGATACGAACCTGCTGCACCGGGGCGGGCAGGACGGCCTCGAATTCGCGCAAGCAACCGCACGCGCGTTCGTTGCACGCGGCGGCGTGCGGGCGCGCGACTGGCGGCTACGCGCGGCCGCCGCGCATCGTGCGTTCGTCGCGCGCCGGCTGAGCCCGGGCGGCGCGGCCGACCTGCTCGCGATGAGCGTCTTCGTCGATGCGCTCGAAGCCGACGGAGGCGCGCGATGACGCTGGCCATCCTCTGTTCGGGACAGGGCGCGCAGCGCGCCGACATGTTCGACCTGACCGGCACCGCGCCGCAGGCCGATGCGCTGTTCGCACACGCCGGCCGCCTGCTCGGCGACGATCCGCGCGCGTGGGTGCGGCAGGCCGGGCCGGACGCGCTGCGTGAAAACCGTGCCGCGCAGATCCTCTGCACGGTCCAGGCGCTCGCGGCTTCCGCGCTGCTCGATGCGGTGTGGCCGCGCCGGCGCTGCGTCGCCGGCTACAGCGTCGGCGAAGTCGCGTCGTGGAGCGTCGCGGGGATGATCGAGCCGGACGCCGCGCTCGACCTGGCCGATGCGCGCGCGCGTGCAATGGATGCCGCGAGCGGCGGCGACGAGCGGATGGTGTTCGTGCGCGGCCTGACGCGCGCTCGGCTTGCGCGATTGTGCGACGGCCGCGACGCGGCGATCGCGATCGCGAACCCGGGCGACGCGTTCGTGGTCGCGGGGCGCCAGCCCGATGTCGATGCGGTGGCCGACGACGCGTCGCGCGACGGAGCGCTGCGCGTCGCGCCCGTCTGCGTGCGGATCGCGTCGCACACGCGCCGGCTCGCCGCGGCCGTGCCGGTGTTTCGCGCGTCGCTCGCCGCCGCCCACGTGCGGCGGCCGTTGCCCGGCACGCGGCTCTTTTCGGGTATCGACGGCGCGTCGGTGCTCGACGTCGACGCGGGACTCGACAAGCTGGCCCGGCAGATCGCGGAGCCGGTCGAGTGGGCGGCCTGTCTTGCCGCGTGCGTGGAGGCCGGTGCGACCGCGTTCCTCGAGCTCGGCCCCGGCCGCGCGCTGGCCGAGATGGCCGGTAGCGCATATCCCGCGCTGCCGGCGCGCAGCCTCGCGGATTTCCGTTCCGTCGACGGCGTCGCGAGCTGGCTCGCGCGTGTCGCGGCGGGCTGACCGACGGCCCGGAAGACCCTCGCCGGAGTCGCCTTTCGCACTGTGTGTTGCGCCGGCGCAGCAGCCTTGCAGCCGGCGCTTGCCACACGAATTGGCGTCGCTAAAATGGCGCCCGCCATGAGACCAGCCGCCTTCCTTCTCGCCGCGCTCTGCTGCGCGGCGAGCGCCCACGCCAGCCAGATTCCGTCCGACGCCGCATCGGTCGGCACATACTTTTCGTATGACAATGCGGCGGCCGACGCGACCGTCGACTTGATCGAGCAGGCGCAGCGTCGCGTGTTGCTGGCCGGCTATACGCACGTGCCGCCGGCGGTCGCGAGCGCGCTGCGCGCGGCCCGCTCGCGCGGGATCGAGGTGCGTGTCGTGCTCGTGCGGTCGCCGCACGCGGGCCGGTACAGCGGCGCGGGCTATCTGAAATCGTCGGGTATCGACGTGGCGATCGAGTCGCGGCACGGCGATCCTGCGCCGCGCTTCGTGATCGTCGACGACAGCGTCGCGCTGACGACGCTGTCCGAAGGGGCGGCTGCGCATGCGGAAACGGTGAACGTGTTCCGGCGCGCGCCCGAGCTCGCGCAATCCTATGCGCAGTCGTTCTGGCGGCTGTACCGGCAGGCCGGCGGCCTCTGACCCTTTCCTTCGGTGCCCCGCGCGCCGGTATGACCCTGCTTGCATCGGCGCCGACGATGAACCATGCTCGTTGACAGGCGCCGGCGCGGGTTTCGCGCATCCGGCGCAACGGCAGGGGGCCGAACGTGTTCGAGTGTTTTGCCGATCGCACCGATGCCGGCTGCCGGCTGGCCGACGCGTTGCGCGATTATGCGGGCCGCGGCAATGTCGTCGTGCTCGCGTTGCCGCGCGGCGGCGTGCCCGTCGCGTATCCGGTCGCCTGTGCGCTGCACGCGCCGCTCGACGTGCTGGTCGTACGCAAGCTCGGCGTGCCGTCCGATCCCGAGCTCGCGATGGGCGCGATCGCGACGGGCGGTGCGATTCATCTGCAGCGTTCGGTGCTCCGCTCGATGAGCGTGTCCGACGCGCAGCTCGCCGATGTGATCGCGCGCGAGACGGTCGAACTGCATCGCCGCGAGGCGTTGTATCGCGGTGCCGCGCCGCCGCTGCCGGTCGAGGGGCGCATTGCGATCGTCGTGGACGACGGCGTCGCGACCGGCGCGTCGATGCGCGTCGCGCTGCAGACGTTGCGCGAGCGTCACCCGGCGCGCATCGTCGCGGCTGCGCCGGTCGCGCCGGCGGGCGCGCGGCACGCGTTCGACGACCTGGCCGATGCGTTCGTCACGCTCTGGCAGCCGCTGCCGTTCTTCGGGATCAGCCAGTTCTACGCGCGCTTCGAGCAGACGAGCGACGACGAGGTGCGCGCATTGCTCGACGCGGCGCGGCCCTGAGACACGGCATCACGTGCGCCTGATGCGGCGCGGGCGGGGGCGGGGGCGAGGGCGGCGTGTTTCGGCCCACGCGAACAGGCGCTGCAGCATCGGATGGACTTCCCCGCGCCAGCGTACCCCGGTAAACAACCCGTAGTGATCGCAGTCGCCGATGTCGATGCGGTAGCGCTCGTCGTCGGCGAGGCCGCTGCACATGTCGAGCGCTGCATGCGTCTGGCCGGCGCCCGTGACCGCGTCGCATGCGCCTTCGACGGTCAGCAGTGCGACGCCGCGCAGCGCGGCCGGCTCGACGCGCTGCCCGCCCACGTCCCACGTACCGACCGCGAGGCTCATGCGCTGGAACACGATGTCGATCGTGTCGAGGAAATACTCGGCGGGCATGTCGAGCAGCGCCGTGTATTCGAGCAGCGCACGCCGTGCGCCGGCGAGCCCGGTCATGTCGAAGCGCGACGCGGCCAGCGCGTACGCTTCGATCAGCGACAGGAAGCGCTGCGGGTACACGAGCGCGATCTCGCCCTGCTGCAGATAGGTGGGAAACACGTGGCGGCCATGCCCCGCGAAACCCGGCGGTACGACATCGATCAGGTGGCGGCGGCACCAGCCCAGCGAATGGGCCGCGGCGGCGGTGCCGAGCGCA
The DNA here is from genome assembly GCF_019425585.1 of Burkholderia sp. COPS. NCBI lineage: Bacteria > Pseudomonadati > Pseudomonadota > Betaproteobacteria > Burkholderiales > Burkholderiaceae > Burkholderia > Burkholderia sp. COPS. Next base: position 233,641 of record NZ_WIXR01000016.1, read on the forward strand.
CTCGGATTCCGGCGCGCGTCGAGCGGGCCGCCGATCAGCGTGACGCTCGCGGGCGGCACGAGGCCGCGAGCGGCGCGCAGCGCGAGCGCGCCGAGCACCGGCACGGTTGCCTGGCACACGGCGACGACATGCAGCGGCCGGTCGTCGTGCGCGAGCCCGTCGACGAAGCCGTCGAGCGTCGCGACATATTCGTCGAGCCCGAAGCGGCCCGCCGCGAGCGGCACGTCGCGCGCATTGCGCCAGTCGGTCACGCAGACGTCGCCGTCCGCGAGCAGCGTCTCGACGGTTTCCCGCATCATCACGGCCGCATGCCCGGCGAGCGGCGCACAGAGCAGTACCGTGCGCCGCGCATCGACGCGCGTGAAGCGCCGCAGGTCGCAGAACGGCGTGCGCGCGACGATGTGCTCGCCGACGGCCGGCCACCCGATGTCGAAGTGCGGGGGCTCGCCCGGCGGCCCGAGCAGCGGCTCGAACAGGTCGTCGTAGCACGACGATGCGGCGTGCGGCAGCGTCGCCGCGGGCCACGCGTCGAACGCATGCCGCGTGGCCGCGCGCCAGGCGCGCATCCATTCCCGCTGCTGCTCGACGAGGGCGTACCACATGGCGAACCTTGGGGCGGAAGGGGGGTGAACTTGCATTATGGTCACTGTGGCCGGACAACGTGAGCCCCGCGTGCGGCTGGCTGATGCGCATCAAACGCACGGGGGCGCTAGGCGAAGCCCTGCGGCGCTGCTACAGTCGTCGATCCCATACCCTCAAGCGGAGCGTTTGCGATGAAGCTGATCGGCATGCTGGATTCCCCGTTCGTGCGCCGTGTCGCCATTTCGGCGAAGCTGCTCGACCTCCCGTTCGAACACGAGTCGATCTCGGTGTTCCGTCATATCGAGCAGTTCAGGGCGATCAATCCGGTCGTCAAGGCGCCGACGCTCGTGACCGACGACGGTGCGACGCTGATGGATTCGTCGCTGATCGTCGATTATCTGGATCATCGGGTCGCGCCCGAGCGGCGGCTGCTGCCCGAGGATGCGGCCGCGCGCCTGAACACGCTCGTGCCGGTCGGTTTTGCGCTGGCGGCCGCCGAGAAGAGCGTGCAGGTGGTCTGCGAGCAGGCACTGCGTCCGGCCGACAAGCAGCACGCGCCGTGGCTCGAGCGCGTGCTGAGCCAGATCGAGGGCGCATACGGTGCACTGGAGCCGCTCGTCGCCGCCGCGAACGGCTGGTTCGGCGGCGCGCGCCTGCTGCAGTCCGACGTGACGGTGGCGGTCGCATGGCGATTCACGCAGTTCATGGCGGCCGACTACCCGATGCTCGCGCGGATCGATCCGGCCCGTTATCCGGCGCTCGCCGCGCATTCCGCGCGGGCGGAAGCGCTGCCGGCCTTCGTCGAAACGCCGCTCGCGTAGGCCCGGCGGCGGGCCATCCGGCTGCTGCGGGCCGCTGCCGGCTGCCCGCCGGGCCTTGCCAGGCAAGCGTCGGCCGATTGTTCTCCGCGGCTGACAAGTGACTTCGCATTCGCGCGGTTTATCCGGCGGGCGCCGATCCCTAGAATCCACTCCATCGAATGACGCCTTGCCTGATGGAGCTGATGATGCGAACCCTGATCGAATCGAGCCTGTACCACCCGTCCGTCGTGTTGCCGCTTGCCGCGCTGACGCAGTTGATGGTCGAGCGCGATTTCAATCTCGGTCAGGTCGGGCTGATCGTCGCGACGCGTGGTGCACAGGCGGCCGTGTCGCGATCGCGCGCACTGCTGTTCTGCCGCCATTGCGAAGCGCAAGCATGAACGCGTACGCGGCGAGGAGATGAAAAAAAGCCCGGCCGGCGCGAGCCGGTCGGGCGGATCGGATTCGATCGAGCCCCGGCTTCGGCCGGGGTTTTTCATGGGCGACGCTCAGGCGCGTGCGGTCGACACGGCAGGGTACATGCCCGAATCGTCGTCCTCGCGCATCTGGCGCACGAGCTGGTGCGCTTCGCGGCGCGTCGCGACGGCCGGCGGCGAGCCCTTGAGCGGCTGGCGTGCGGTTTCGGCGAGCGCGACGACCGACACGATGCCGATCACGGCGGCGCCCATCATGTAGTACGCGGGCATCATCAGGTTGTGCGTGACGTCGACGAGCCACGCGGTGACCAGCGGCGTCGTGCCGCCGAACAGCGACACCGACACGTTGAAGCCGATTGCGAGCGCGCCGTAGCGGATCTCGGTCGGGAACAGTGCCGGCAGCGCCGACGGCATCACGCCGGTAAAGCACGACAGCAGCACGCCGAGGATCAGCAGGCCGCCGAACACCGATGCCGTGGTGCCGGCATGGATCAGCATCATCGACGGGATCGACAGCGCGAGCAGGCCGACGCAGCCGGCGAGCATCACGGGCTTGCGGCCGATCCGGTCGGACAGGCGGCCGGCGGCGAGCGTCAGCGGCATCATCAGTACCATCACGATCAGCACGAGCACGAGGCTGTGCGATTCGTCGAAATGCAGCGTCGACGACATGAAGCTCGGCAGGTACGACAGCACCATGTAGTCGGTCACGTTGAAGATCAGCACGAGGCCGACGCACAGCAGCAGTGCACGCCAGTTGCGCATCAGCGTTTCGCGGAAGCGCGCCTTCGGCACGGCCTTGTCCTGCGCTTCGCGCTCCTCCGCCTGGCGCTTGAACGCCGGCGTTTCCTCGAGCTTCATCCGGATGTACAGGCCGATCAGGCCGAGCGGGCCGGCGATCAGGAACGGCACACGCCAGCCCCACGACAGCAGCGCCTCCTGCGACAGCGACGCGGTGAGCAGCGCGACGACACCGGCACCCATCACATAGCCGATCAGCGTGCCGAATTCGAGGAAGCTGCCCATGAAGCCGCGGCGCTTGTCGGTCGAGAACTCGGCGATGAAGGTGGCCGCGCCGCCGTATTCGCCGCCGGTCGAGAAACCCTGCACGAGACGGGCGACGAGCAGCAGCACGGGGGCCATGATGCCGATCGACGCGTAGCTGGGGATCAGGCCGATCGCGAAGGTGCCGACGGCCATCATGATCATCGTGGCGGCGAGCACGCGCTGGCGGCCGATGCGGTCGCCGAGCGGGCCGAACACCATGCCGCCGAGCGGGCGCACGAGGAAGGCGGCCGCGAACGTGCCGAAGGTGGCGAGCAGCTGCGCGGACGGGCTGCTGGACGGAAAGAACACCTTGCCGAGCGTGACGGCGATGTAGCTGTAGACGCCGAAGTCGAACCATTCCATCGCATTGCCGATGGCCATCGCGCTGACGGCGCGCTTGAGCAGGCTCTGGTCGACGACGGTGATGTCGTCCGCGACGAGCGGGGCTTCGCCGGACGACGAAGCGGAGGAAGAAGCAGCGGTCGGGCTGACGTGTGTTGCGGTCAAGGTCATGCACTCCTTTGACTGCGCCGAACGGGCGGGCCGTCCGACACGGTTTGCCGGCGAGCGCGGTATCGCGTGCGGCGCGTCGGGGCAGGCCATTAAGCACTTACTGCACAAGCGGCGGTAAAGGGCCGTAAGGGGCTGCTTCGACGCGGGCCCGATGGGCCGTCACGACAGTGCGCTCATGAAGAATGGGCCGCGTGATGCAAGCGGCAGATGCCGGTGCGGACGATGTCCGGCGTTCCGGCAAGCGCCCCGGAGGGGCAACGAAACGAGAAAAGCGGGCCTGTCGGGCGGGCTTTCCTGTGGGTGCAATTTCGGTCGAAGGGCCGGCCCGCAACGCGCGGACGGACTTCTCTCGAAATCGAATAGACAGAGATTGAATGTTGAAACAGGCGACATGATAGCACGATGACGGATGATCGTGCAAATTGCCGGGAAACGCCCGTCTGGCGGGGCGTTCGGCGGAGGCGGCTCGGGTATGATCGGCGGCGCGCGGCGGGGCCGTGCCGCCTCGCGGTGACGGGGGCGAATTCACGAGGAACCGGATGACCGAACTGATGAGGATCGCGGCGTTGTTCGCCGCCACCGCGCTGGCCGAAATCGTCGGCTGTTACCTGCCGTGGCTCGTGCTGAAGGAGGGGCGGCCGGTGTGGCTGCTGCTGCCGGCCGCGCTGTCGCTCGCGTTGTTCGCGTGGCTGCTGACGCTGCACCCGAGTGCGGCGGGGCGCACCTATGCGGCGTACGGCGGCGTGTACATCGCGGTGGCGCTGGTCTGGCTGCGGGTGGTCGACGGCGTCGCGCTGACCCGCTGGGACGTGGCCGGCGCGGCGCTCGCGCTCGGCGGAATGGCGGTCATCGCGCTGCAGCCGCGCGCGTGAGCGCGGCCGCGGCGCGTGCCGTGTGTTTCAGGCCGCTTCGGCGGCGCCCGCGTCGGCGGACAGGCGCCATACGCAGGTGCCCTTGACCGACTTGTCGAGCTCGTCGAGCTGCGCCTGGTGCGCGGCGAGCTCGTCGTCGCTCGCGGCCACCACGGCCAGGTCGAGCGCGGCGAGCGACACGCGCTGGCCGTTTGCCGCGCCGCCATCGGCACCCGCGTCGTCGAGCATGTCGATCACGAGGCTGTCCTGGCCGCGCGTCATCGCGAGATAGACCTCGGCGAGCAGTTCCGAGTCGAGCAGTGCGCCGTGCAGCGTACGGTGCGCGTTGCTGATGCCGAAGCGGTCGCACAGCGCGTCGAGCGAGTTGCGCTTGCCGGGGAACATCTGCTTGGCCTGCACGAGCGTGTCGATCACGCCGCCGCAATGTTCGGTGAACGGCGGCAGGCCGAGCCGCGCGAATTCCGCGTCGAGAAAGCCAAGGTCGAACGGCGCATTGTGGATGATCAGCTCGGCGTCCTTCACGAAGTCGCGGATCTGGTCGGCGACTTCCGCGAATTTCGGCTTGTCGCTGAGGAATTCGGTCGTGAGGCCGTGCACCGCCAGCGCGCCCGGATCGCTGTCACGCTCGGGGTTCACGTAGAAGTGCAGGTTGTTGCCGGTGAGCCGCCGGTTCAGCAGCTCGACGCAGCCGATTTCGATGAGGCGGTCGCCCGTGCGGGCGTTCAGGCCGGTGGTTTCGGTATCGAGAATGATCTGGCGCATGTCGGGGAAAACGTAGGAAACAGGGGGCGGCCCGCGTTCAGGCCGTGAGCGATTCGACGCCGCGATTCGCGAGCGCATCCGCGCGCTCGTTTTCGGGATGGCCCGCGTGGCCCTTGACCCAGCGCCACTCGACCTCGTGCTGCGCGACGAGCGCGTCGAGCCGCTTCCACAGGTCGGCGTTCTTCACGGGCGTCTTCGCCGCGGTGACCCAGCCTTTCTTCTTCCAGCCGTGGATCCACTCGCTGATGCCTTTCTGCACGTATTGCGAGTCGGTGTGCACGATCACCTGGCACGGCCGCTTCAGCGCTTCGAGCGCGGCGATCACGCCCATCAGCTCCATGCGGTTGTTGGTCGTGTTCGGTTCGCCGCCGAACAGCTCCTTTTCCTTGTCGCCGTAGCGCATCAATGCGCCCCAGCCGCCGGGGCCGGGGTTGCCCTTGCAGGCGCCGTCGGTATAGATGTCGATCGTATCGATTGTCATGAATGTTCTTGATGGGTGGTCGGGGAGGCCGCCGGCGTCAGGCCCGGTGCGAGCACGGGTTTCTTCATCCGGATCTGGCCGACGAGGCGCATGCCGCGCACGCGCTTGACGGCCGTCACCATGTAGACGGCGCCGAAGATCGGCCACCAGCGGTCGCCGGCGGCTTCCATGAAGCCGTAGCGGGCCAGCCACTTGTCGGTGACGAGCGGCGGCCGGTAGCAGCCGAAGCGGCCGCGTTCGAGGTCGAAGCCTAGCAGCTTGATCCAGTCCTTGAGCCGGATGAACGCGATCTGGTCGCGCGTGGCCGGCACGAACGGACGGTTCGCCATGCGCCCGAACGATTGCCGCATCCCCCACAGGCTGAGCGAATTGAACCCGGTGATCACGAGCTGGCCTTCCGGCATCAGCACGCGCTCGGCCTCGCGCAGCAGGCGGTGCGGATCGGACGTGAATTCGAGCGTGTGCGGCATCACGATCAGGTCGACGCTCTGCGACTCGAACGGCAGGTCGAGCAGGTCGCACCAGGTCGTGCTGCGATCGGCGGGCGCATGCTCGGGCGAATGGGCTTCGCGGGCCCACGGATATTGATAGGGCGCGCTCGCGCCGCTCGCCGGGTCGAGCACGAGGCCGCGATACGGCATGCGGTTCTCGCGCAGCGCGTCGAGTTGCGGCAGGCCGAGCTGCAGCGCGTGGAACCCGAAGACGTCGGACACGATCCGGTCGAGCTGCGCCTGCTCCCAGCCCAGCACGTAGCGGCCGGGAGGCGAGTCGGTCCAGGCGGGCCAGTCTATAATTTGACGGTCAGACATAACGATGATTGCGCGCCCATGAACGAGCTGGAATACGTGCCGGTTCCGGCATTCGATGACAACTATATCTGGCTCGTCTCGGACGGCCGCGATGCGATCGCCGTCGATCCGGGTGAAGCCGCGCCGGTGCGCCGGGTTCTTGCCGAACGAGGCTGGCGGTTGACCGCTATTTTACTCACGCACCATCATGCCGACCACGTCGGCGGTGTCGCGGCACTGCGCGATAGCCAACCGGACGATGCTCCGCTCGCGGTTTACGGCCCCGCGGCCGAGGCGATCGGCGTGGTCACGCGGCCGCTGGCAGGCGGCGATCGCGTGACGCTCGACGCACCGTCCGTCGCCTTCGACGTGCTCGATGTGCCCGGTCACACGCGCGGCCACATCGCCTATTTCCAGGCGGCCGGGCCGCGCAACGCGGCGCCGCACGTGTTCTGCGGCGACACGCTGTTCTCGTGCGGCTGCGGGCGCCTGTTCGAGGGCACGCCCGCGCAGATGCTCGCGTCGCTCGACGCGCTCGCCGCACTGCCGGGCGACACGCGCGTGCATTGTGCCCACGAATACACGCTGTCCAATATTCGCTTCGCGCTCGCATGCGAGCCCGGCAATGCGGCGCTCGCTGCGTGGCGCGACGAAGCGCAGGCGCTGCGCGCGCGCGGCGTGCCGACGCTGCCTACTACGATTGCCCACGAGCGTGCCGTTAACCCGTTCATGCGGTCGGACAGCGCGGCGATTCATGCCACGCTCGAGGCCGAGTTGCATGAAACGGTGCCGGATCGTCTGACGGCATTCACGCTGATGCGCGAGTGGAAAAACCGGTTCCGATGACGATTTCCGGAGGACTCCAAAGCTCAAGCGGTGTCTGTAAAAATTGCTCCAAATGTAGGATTTCGCTGAGTTTTCGGTGTTTTTATTGACGTGAAGCACGCACTTCCGTAGTATCGCCTGCAATTTCCAGCCGTCGGAAGCCGAGATTTTCATGCGACTTATATTGAGTGCGATGGTGGTTCTGCTGCTCGCCGCTTGTGCGAGCCAGGCCCCTGTCGCCAACAACGCCGCCGATTCGCAGGCGACGTCCAACTACCTCCGTAAATCAGCCACCGCCAAAGAAACTGTCGACGTCGACAAGCAATCCGTCGGCGACCTGACCAGTGCAGACTCCGATCTCTGGGGGCGCATCCGCCGCGGTTTCCAGATGCCCGACCTGCAGAGCGACCTCGTCGACATGCAGACGACCTGGTACACGCAGCGGCCCGATTACGTGCAGCGCATGACCGAGCGCTCGCAGAAGTACCTGTATCACATCGTCGAGGAGCTCGAGGCGCGTCACATGCCGACCGAGCTCGCGCTGCTGCCGTTCATCGAGTCCGCGTACAACCCGCAGGCGCTGTCGGTCGCGAAGGCGGCCGGCATGTGGCAGTTCATGCCCGGCACGGGCCGTACCTACAACCTGAAGCGCAACATGTGGCAGGACGAGCGCCGCGACGTGCTCGCGTCGACGAGCGCCGCGCTCGACTACCTGTCGCGCCTGCATGACATGTTCGGCGACTGGTATCTCGCGCTGGCCGCGTACAACTGGGGCGAGGGCAACGTGCAGCGTGCGATCGCGCGCAACCAGGCGGCCGGCCTGCCGACCGACTACCAGAACCTGCGGATGCCGAACGAGACGCGCAACTACGTGCCGAAGCTGCAGGCGGTGAAGAACATCATCGCGAGCCCGCAGCAGTATGGCCTGACGCTGCCGGACATCCCGAACCACCCGTATTTCGTGACGGTCACGACGTCGCGCGACATCGACGTGGCGGTCGCCGCGAAGCTCGCGAACCTGTCGCTCGACGAATTCCGCTCGCTGAACCCGTCGTTCTCGAAGCCGGTGATCCTCGGCGCGACCGAGCCGCAGATCCTGCTGCCGTTCGACAATGCGTCGGCGTTCGAGAAGAACCTGAAAGCCTACAACGGCCAGCTTTCGTCGTGGACCACCTATACGGTCAGCGAACGTGCACGACCGGCCGCGATCGCCGAGAAGATCGGCGTGGACGCCGATACGCTGATGTCGATCAACAAGATTCCGGCCGGCATGCGCCTGAAGCCGGGCTCGACGATCGTCGTGCCGCGCGGCGATGACGACGACGAGGACATCAGCGCCGACGTCGCCGAAAACGGCGCGCTCGCGATGGAACCCGATGTGCCCGACACGCGCAAGATGCTGATCCGCGTGCGCCGCAAGCAGTCGATGGCGGCGATCGCCGGCCGCTATGGCGTGTCGGTCGGCCAGCTCAAGGCGTGGAACCGCACGCACCGCGATCTCGTGATGCCGGGCCAGGCGCTCGTGCTGCATGTGCCGGTCGGCCGTTCGGTGCCGGCGGAGCCCGGTCCGGAACGGATCGCGACGTCGGCCGCCGGTGCGCACATCGAGCGCGCGAGCCTGGCGGTGGGCGGCAAGTCGCATGGCGCGAAGCGCGGCGCGGCGAAGCCGGCGGCCAAATCGACGAAAGCGACGAAAGCGGCGCCGGCCAAGGCCGCAACGCAAAAGGGCAAGAAGAAGTAGCGCAGTCGCGAGCGCATCGCGCGGCCGGCCCGGTTCGTGCGATTGCGTTATCATCCGACGAAATGCGATGAAACGCCGTCACCGAGGTGACGGCGTTTTTGTTTGTGCGCGGCGCGGGGGTGCCGCCTTGAATGCCTTCATATAACAAGGAGAGACGATGTCGTCGGTGCAGGTGAGGGTGCTCGCGCTGTTTTCGGTCGGGTATTTCGTGTCGTATGTGTTTCGCGGCGTCAATCTGGGCTTCGCGCCGTTCGTCACGCACGAGCTCGGGTTGTCGGCCGCCGATCTCGGCCTGCTCACGAGCCTTTATTTCCTCGGCTTCGCGGGCGCGCAGATCCCGGCCGGCGTGATGCTCGATCACTTCGGCCCGCGCCGCGTGACGGCCGGCATGCTGCTGTTCGCGGCCGCCGGCGCAGCCGTGTTCGGTGCCGCGCACAGCCTCGGCACGATGATGGTCGGCCGGCTGCTGATCGGCGTCGGCGTGTCGGTGTGTCTCGGCGCGGCGTTCAAGGCGCTCGCGCAGCATTTCCCGGTCGGCCGGCTGCCGCTCGTGAACGGTCTCGTGATGGCCGTGGGCGGCCTCGGCGGCGTGATGGTCGGCTCGCCGCTGACCTGGCTGCTCGGCTGGACGAGCTGGCGCGCGATCTGTTTCGGCCTCGCGGTGCTGACGGTGGCCGTTGCGGCGTCGATCGGCCTGGGCGCGCCGGAGGCGAAGCAGGTGCGTCACCAGGGCGGGCTCGTCAGCCAGTTCAAGGGCACGTGGCATATCCTGGGCAGCCGCGCGTTCTGGAAGATCTCGTCGTTCTCCGTCGTCACGCAGGGGGTGTTCTACGCGATGCAGTCGCTGTGGGTCGGGCCGTACCTGCGCGATGTCGCGGGGTTCGATGCGCCGCATGCGGCGCGCCTCGTGTCGGTGCTCGGCTTCGCGATGATGGCCGGCTGCGTCGGCTTCGGCGCCGCGGCGCGCGTGCTCGAGCGGCGCGGCGTGTCCGTGTACGCGTTCTGCGGCATCGGCATGGCGTTGTTCGTCGCGACGCAGGCTGCGATCGTGGCGCGCGTGCCGTTGCCGCCGGCCGTTCTGTGGGCCGCATACGGAATGTTCGGCGGCGTCGGCATCCTGACCTACGCGGTGATGGCCGGGCATTTTCCCGCGCATCTGATCGGCCGCGCGAACACGACGCTCACGCTCGTGATCTTCCTGCTGATCTTTGCGTTCCAGATCGGTGTCGGCGCGGTGCTGTCGCACTGGCCCGCGGTCGACGGCCGCTATCCGGCCGCCGCGCACTTCACCGCATGGGGCGTGTTGCTCGCACTGCAGCTCGCGAGCGCGGTCTGGTACGTATGGCCCGCGCGCGGCGCTGGCCAAGTGCACTGATCCGGCGGTACGCTCGGGGCAGGGCGGCCGCGTAAAACGGGGCCGCAGCGCGCTGCTTCGCGTCGCCGCGCGTCGCGCGTCGCGCGTCGCGCACGCACGATCGGACGGCCATATCAATTGAAGATAAGGCCATTTTCAGGCTATAATTTGAAAGTTTGTGCTGATCAACCTCGCACCCTAGCGCCTACCTCATACATCCCGTTCATCCGCCGCACGCCGCCTGCCGGGCGATGCCGCGAAGCCTCGTGCGCCACGCGCCGGGTTCGCGTCACGACAACGCAGGCCGCGTCCAGCAAGCGACCACGCGCGCCCACGCAGCGCGGCGCTCGCGCGGCAGGGTAAACAGGTCGGCAGCAGGGTGTTCCCCAAGGAGCCTCCCGTGTTGCCGTCTTTTACTCCCGCCTTGCTTGCACTCGCCGACGGCACGGTCTTTCGTGGTTATTCGATCGGGGCCGAAGGCCACACGATCGGCGAAGTCGTGTTCAATACCGCGATCACCGGCTATCAGGAAATCCTGACTGACCCGAGCTACTCGCGCCAGATCGTCACGCTCACCTATCCGCATATCGGCAACGTCGGCGTCAACGCCGAAGATGTCGAAGCCACGAAAGTCCATGCCGCCGGCCTGATCATCCGTGATCTGCCCACGCTCGCATCGAACTTCCGCATGGACCGCACGCTCGGCGACTACCTGCGCGACGAAGGCGTCGTCGCGATCGCCGGCATCGACACCCGCAAGCTGACCCGCATCCTGCGCGACAAGGGCGCGCAGAACGGCTGCATCCTGACGGGCTCGGACGACGAAGCGAAGGCGATCGAACTCGCGCGCTCGTTCCCGGGTCTCGCGGGCATGGATCTCGCGAAGGTCGTGTCGACCACGAAGCCGTTCGAGTGGAAGCAGACCGAATGGCGCCTCGAAGGCGGCTACGGCATGCAGGAAGCGCCGAAGTACCGTGTCGTCGCGTACGATTTCGGCGTCAAGTACAACATCCTGCGCATGCTCGCGGAACGCGGCTGCCACGTGACGGTGCTGCCGGCCGAGGCGAGCGCGGAAGATGCGCTCGCGCTGAATCCGGACGGCATCTTCCTGTCGAACGGCCCCGGCGATCCGGAACCGTGCGACTACGCGATCGCGGCCACGAAGCAGTTCATCGAGCGCGGCGTGCCGACCTTCGGCATCTGCCTCGGTCACCAGATCATGGGCCTTGCGGTCGGCGCGAAGACGCTGAAGATGAAGACGGGCCACCACGGCGCGAACCACCCGGTGAAGGATCTCGGCGACGGCCGCGTGGTGATCACGTCGCAGAACCACGGCTTCGCGGTCGATGCGGATTCGCTGCCGGCCAACGCGCGCGTGACGCACGTGTCGCTGTTCGACGGCACGCTGCAGGGCTTCGAGCTGACCGACAAGCCGGCATTCTGCTTCCAGGGCCACCCGGAAGCGTCGCCCGGCCCGCACGACATCGGCTATCTGTTCGACCGCTTCACCGCGCTGATGGACGCGGCGAAGCAGCGCAACGCTTAACGCAACCGACGCAACCGAAGGACGGGAGATTCGCATCATGTTCGGCCACGCACTCGGCATCACGGATATCTGGACCTACGTGTTCGGCGTGATCTTCATCATCCTGCTGCCGGGGCCGAACTCGATGTACGTGCTGTCGCTCGCGGCGCAGCGCGGCGTGAAGGCCGGCTATCGCGCGGCGTGCGGCGTGTTCGTCGGCGACACGGTGCTGATGGTGCTGTCCGCCGCCGGCGTCGCGTCGCTGCTGAAGGCGAACCCGCTGCTGTTCTCCGTCGTCAAGTACGGCGGCGCCGCGTATCTGCTCTACATCGGCACCGGCATGCTGCGCAGCGCGTGGCAGAAGCTGCGCGCGCGCGCCGATGCGCCGGCCGATGCACCGCTCGCGGTCGACGGCGAGCGCCCGTTCCGCAAGGCGCTGATCGTGAGCCTGCTGAATCCGAAGGCGATCCTGTTCTTCATCTCGTTCTTCATCCAGTTCGTCGACCCGGCATTCCCGCATCCCGCGCTGTCGTTCGTCGTGCTCGGGGCGATCGCGCAATGCGCGAGCTTCCTGTACCTGAGCACGCTGATCTTCGCGGGTGCGCGGCTCGCCGAGCACTTCCGCCGCCGCCGCAAGCTTGCAGCAGGCGCGGCGAGCAGCGTGGGCGGCCTGTTCATCGGTTTCTCGGTGAAGCTCGCGCTCGCCACGATGAGCTGAGCGCAGCCGGCCGACCCACGACAACGATTACTTATTGAATTCACAAGCCATGCCAAAACGCACAGACATCAAGAGCATCCTCATCATCGGCGCCGGCCCGATCATCATCGGCCAGGCGTGCGAGTTCGACTATTCGGGCGCGCAGGCTTGCAAGGCGTTGCGTGAGGAGGGCTACAAGGTCGTTCTCGTCAACAGCAACCCGGCGACGATCATGACCGACCCGAACACGGCCGACGTGACCTACATCGAGCCGATCACGTGGGAAGTCGTCGCACGCATCATCGAGAAGGAGCGCCCGGACGCGATCCTGCCGACGATGGGCGGCCAGACCGCGCTGAACTGCGCGCTCGACCTGCACCACCACGGCGTGCTCGAGAAGTTCGGCGTCGAGCTGATCGGCGCGTCGCCGGAAGCGATCGACAAGGCGGAAGACCGCCAGAAGTTCAAGGAAGCGATGACCAAGATCGGTCTCGGTTCCGCGAAGTCGGGCATCGCGCACTCGATGGAAGAAGCGACCCAGGTGCACGCCGAGATCATGGCCGGCACCGGCGGCAGCGGCTACCCGGTCGTGATCCGTCCGTCGTTCACGCTCGGCGGCTCGGGCGGCGGCATCGCATACAACCGCGAAGAGTTCGAGGAGATCTGCAAGCGCGGTCTCGACCTGTCGCCCACGCGCGAGCTGCTGATCGAAGAGTCGCTGCTCGGCTGGAAGGAATACGAGATGGAAGTCGTGCGCGACCGCGCCGACAACTGCATCATCGTCTGCTCGATCGAGAACCTCGACCCGATGGGCGTGCACACCGGCGACTCGATCACGGTCGCGCCGGCGCAGACGCTCACCGACAAGGAATACCAGATCCTGCGTAACGCATCGCTCGCGGTGCTGCGCGAGATCGGCGTCGACACGGGCGGCTCGAACGTGCAGTTCTCGATCAACCCGAAGGACGGCCGCATGGTCGTCATCGAAATGAACCCGCGCGTGTCGCGTTCGTCGGCGCTCGCGTCGAAGGCAACGGGCTTCCCGATCGCGAAGGTCGCGGCGAAGCTGGCGGTCGGCTACACGCTCGACGAGCTGAAGAACGAAATCACCGGCGGCCAGACGCCGGCGTCGTTCGAGCCGACCATCGACTACGTCGTCACGAAGATCCCGCGTTTCGCGTTCGAGAAGTTCCGTGAAGCCGACTCGCGCCTGACCACGCAGATGAAGTCGGTCGGCGAGGTGATGGCGATCGGCCGTACGTTCCAGGAATCGTTCCAGAAGGCGCTGCGCGGCCTCGAAGTCGGTGTCGACGGCCTCGACGAGAAGTCGACCAACCGTGACGAGATCGCGATCGAGATCCACGAGCCGGGCCCGGACCGCATCTGGTACGTCGGTGATGCGTTCCGCATCGGCATGACGGCCGAGGAAATCTTCGCGGAAACCGCGATCGACCCGTGGTTCCTCGAGCAGATCGAGCAGATCATCCTGAAGGAAAAGGCACTCGCGGGCCGCACGCTCGCGTCGCTGACGTTCGACGAGCTGCGCTACCTGAAGCAGAGCGGTTTCTCCGACCGCCGCCTCGCGAAGCTGCTCGGCGCGACGCCGGAAGACGTCCGCAAGCGCCGCATCGAACTCAACGTGCGTCCGGTCTACAAGCGCGTCGACACGTGCGCGGCCGAGTTCGCGACGAAAACCGCGTACATGTACTCGACCTACGAGGAAGAGTGCGAGGCGCAGCCGACCACCAACAAGAAGATCATGGTGCTGGGCGGCGGCCCGAACCGGATCGGCCAGGGCATCGAGTTCGACTACTGCTGCGTGCACGCGGCGCTCGCGATGCGCGAGGACGGCTACGAAACGATCATGGTCAACTGCAACCCGGAAACGGTGTCGACCGACTATGACACGTCCGACCGCCTGTACTTCGAGCCGCTGACGCTCGAAGACGTGCTCGAGATCGTCGACAAGGAAAAGCCGGTCGGCGTGATCGTCCAGTACGGCGGCCAGACGCCGCTGAAGCTCGCGCTCGACCTCGAGGCGCACGGCGTGCCGATCGTCGGCACGTCGCCGGACATGATCGACGCTGCCGAAGACCGCGAACGCTTCCAGAAGCTGCTGCAGGACCTCGGCCTGCGCCAGCCGCCGAACCGCACCGCGCGCGCCGAAGACGAAGCGCTCGCGCTGGCCGACGAAATCGGCTATCCGCTGGTCGTGCGTCCGTCGTACGTGCTGGGCGGCCGCGCGATGGAAATCGTCCACGAGCCGCGCGACCTCGAGCGCTACATGCGCGAGGCCGTGAAGGTGTCGAACGATTCGCCGGTGCTGCTCGACCGCTTCCTGAACGATGCGATCGAGTGCGACGTCGACTGCATCTGCGACGGCGAAGCCGTGTTCATCGGCGGCGTGATGGAGCACATCGAGCAGGCGGGCGTCCACTCGGGCGACTCGGCATGCTCGCTGCCGCCGTACTCGCTGTCGAAGGAGACCGTGGCCGAACTGAAGCGCCAGACGGGCGCGATGGCGAAGGCGCTGAACGTGGTCGGCCTGATGAACGTGCAGTTCGCGATCCAGCAGGTGCCGCAGGCTGACGGTTCGAAGCAGGACATCATCTACGTGCTGGAAGTGAACCCGCGCGCATCGCGCACGGTGCCGTACGTGTCGAAGGCGACCAGCCTGCCGCTCGCGAAGATCGCGGCGCGCGCGATGGTCGGCCAGAAGCTCGCGCAGCAGGGCGTGACGAAGGAAGTCGAGCCGCCGTACTTCAGCGTGAAGGAAGCGGTGTTCCCGTTCGTCAAGTTCCCGACCGTCGATCCGGTCCTCGGGCCTGAAATGCGTTCGACCGGCGAAGTGATGGGCGTCGGCCAGACGTTCGGCGAAGCGCTGTTCAAGTCGCAGCTCGCGGCCGGTTCGCGCCTGCCGGAGTCGGGCACGGTGCTGCTGACCGTGATGGATGCGGATAAACCGAAGGCGGTCGAAGTCGCGCGCATGCTGCACGACCTCGGCTACCCGATCGTCGCGACGAAGGGCACGGCTGCCGCGATCGAAGCGGCCGGCGTGCCGGTGAAGGTCGTGAACAAGGTGAAGGACGGCCGTCCGCACATCGTCGACATGATCAAGAACGGCGAGATCGCACTCGTGTTCACGACGGTCGACGAAACGCGCCAGGCGATCGCTGATTCGCGTTCGATCCGCATGAGCGCGCAGGCGCACAAGGTCACGTACTACACGACGATGTCGGGCGCGCGCGCGGCAGTCGAAGGCTTGCGCTACCTGAAGGATCTGGAAGTCTATGATTTACAAGGTCTTCACGCTCGCCTAAACTAAGCAGTCAGTTACCTGTCGAAGCAACACGTGCCGCGATTAGGCGGTGTTTCCAGTGCATCGGAAACGCGCTTAATCGCGGTGATTTTTTTTATAGCCGTTTTTAGCGATTGAGCCGTTTATGAGCACCATTCCGTTGACAAAGCGTGGCGCAGAGCAACTGCGCGATGAATTGCAGCGCCTCAAGTCCGTCGAGCGGCCGGCCGTGATCAACGCGATCGCGGAGGCCCGCGCACAGGGCGACCTGTCCGAAAACGCCGAATACGATGCCGCGAAGGAAAAGCAGGGCTTCATCGAGGGTCGTATCGCGGAAATCGAATCGAAGCTGTCGGCCGCGCAGGTCATCGACCCGACCGTGCTCGACGCCGAAGGCCGCGTGGTTTTCGCATCGACCGTCGAACTCGAGGATCTCGAGTCGGGCGACACCGTCAAGTACCAGATCGTCGGCGACGACGAAGCCGATATCGATCACGGCCTGATCTCGGTCAGCTCGCCGATCGCGCGTGCGCTGATCGGCAAGTCCGAAGGCGACGTCGCGGCCGTGCAGGCGCCGAGCGGCGTGCGCGAATACGAAATCATCTCGGTCAGCTACATCTGAAGCGGGGCGACACGATGCCGCATCGCGTGTTCCGTCTGCTGTCGGCCGTGTGGGTCGGCAGCCTGCTGACGATCGGGTATGCGGTCGCGCCCGTGCTGTTCAAGACGCTGGAGCGGATGACCGCCGGTTCGGTCGCCGCCCAGCTGTTCCGTATCGAGGCGATCCTCGGTGTCGTATGTGGCGTGCTGCTGCTCGCGCTGTCGAACCAGCAGGTTCGACGCGGCAGCAGCGAATATCGCCGCGTGCGCTGGGTCGTCGCCGCGATGGTCGTATGTGTGCTGGTCGGGTATTTTGCGCTGCAGCCGTTCATGAACGCGCTGCGGGTCGCCGCGATGGACGCGGGCACCGATATCGCGAATTCGCCGTATGCGAGCCGCTTCGGGATGCTGCACGGCGTCTCGAGCGTGTTCTACCTCGTCGAGAGCGTACTGGGGCTGATGCTGATCTGGCGTCTGCCGGCGCGCGACGCCTGACGCGTGTGCCGCGCAGGCCCGGTCGATGCCGGGCCCGCGGGCAGGGTGGCGGGACGGCGCAGCCGTGCCGCCCCGATGCTTACTTGTCCTGGAACGGCCGCTTGGTGCTGGCCTGGCGCTTTTTCGCACGCTTCACGGTACCGCCCGCCGTCACGCGCTCGTTGCCGCGCACCGTGACCTTGACCGGCCGCGGACGGCGCACGGGGCTCGCGTTCGGCGACACCTTGACGACCTTGACGGTGCGCGGCGCACGGCCTTTCTTGTCGTCCACGGCTTCGGCCGCGCTCGGCAGCGTGCCGGCACGACGGCCGCGGGCCGGGGCCGCAACGGCGGCTTCGGGTTTCCAGATCACCAGCAGCTTGCCGATGTGCTGGATCGGCGCCGCGCTCAGGCGATCGCAGATCTCGTCGTAGATCGCGATGCGCTCGTCGCGCTCGTCGCCGAACACACGGATCTTGATCAGTTGGTGCGCGTCGAGGTGCACCTTGATTTCCTTCAGCACGGCGTCGGTCAGCCCTTCGGCGCCGATCAGCACGACGGGCTTGAGCGCATGGGCCTGGGAGCGCAGCGCGGAGCGCTCGGCGGGAGAAAGCGAAAGGGCGGGCATGGAAATGTCGAAATCTAAATAAGGGCGCGCTGACTGAAAAGCGATCGCGGGTAGTTACCGCGTCAGCCGTGCGCCGAAACCACGTAAAATCGCGGCTTGGGCCCGAAAAGGGGCCGCAGCCGCGCGAAGAAGACGCGTATTATCCGCTAAAAGCGCGGCTTCACGAAGCAATTGGCAGCAATCTCTCTTTCGAATGGCAAAAAACCGCTTCAACCAGCACTGGCTGCACGACCACATCAACGACCCGTACGTCAAAATGGCGCAGCGGGAGGGCTATCGCGCGCGTGCCGCGTACAAGCTGAAGGAAATCGACGAGCAGGACAAGCTGATCCGTCCGGGCCAGGTGATCGTCGATCTCGGCGCGACGCCGGGCAGCTGGAGCCAGTATGCCCGCAACAAGCTCGCGCAGGGCAAGAAGCGCGATGCGGAGCGCGAAGGCGGCATCGACGGCACGATCGTCGCGCTCGACATCCTGCCGATGGAGCCGATCGCCGACGTCCACTTCCTCCAGGGCGACTTCCGCGAGGATGACGTGCTTCACCAGCTCGAGGAATTGCTCGAAGGCCGCGCGGTGGACCTTGTTATTTCCGACATGGCCCCCAACCTCTCCGGCGTGGCCTCGGCGGACGCGGCGCGCATCGAGCATCTCTGCGATCTGGCGCTCGAATTCGCGCAGAACCATCTGAAGCCGGATGGTGCGTTGCTCGTGAAATGTTTCCACGGCAGCGGCTACAGCCAGATCGTCGAGAAATTCAAACAGCAGTTTAAGACCGTCGCGCCGCGCAAGCCGAAGGCGTCCCGCGACAAATCGTCCGAAACGTTCATTTTGGGTCGGCATCTGAAACGTCCGCGCTGATGCGCGGCGGGGTGCCGCAAACGGGCTCCGGCCCTTGCCAGACAAGCGAAGCGCTATCGCGGCGGTTGTCAATGCTTATGGCGAGGGTGGTCGGACTGGATTAGAATGACCGAGGGGCGCCGCAAGGAAAATGTAGGCGCTCGTCTACGAGTGAAGGAGTGGTGCTTTGAACAACAATATGTTTTCGAAGGCAGCGGTGTGGCTGGTGATCGCACTGGTGCTGTTTACGGTGTTCAAGCAGTTCGACAAGCCCCGCGTCCAGGAAGGCGTGTCCTATTCGCAGTTCATGGACGACGCCAAGAACGGCAAGGTCAAGAACGTCATCGTTCAGGGGCGCAACCTCACCGTCACTCCGGCTGATGGCCAGAAATACCAGATCGTGTCGCCCGGCGACATCTGGATGGTTGGCGATCTGATGAAGTACGGCGTGCAGGTCAGCGGCAAGGCCGACGACGAGCCGAATGCGCTGATGTCCGCGCTGTACTACCTCGGGCCGACGATCCTGATCATCGTGTTCTGGTTCTACATGATGCGGCAGATGCAGGGAGGCGGCAAAGGCGGCGCGTTCTCGTTCGGCAAATCCCGCGCGCGGCTGATCGACGAGAACAACAACGCGGTGAACTTCTCCGACGTCGCGGGCTGCGACGAAGCGAAGGAAGAAGTGTCCGAGCTCGTCGACTTCCTGCGCGATCCGCAGAAATTCCAGAAGCTCGGCGGCCGCATTCCGCGCGGCGTGCTGCTCGTCGGCCCTCCGGGTACCGGCAAGACGCTGCTGGCCCGCGCAATCGCGGGTGAAGCGAAAGTGCCGTTCTTCAGCATCTCGGGTTCGGACTTCGTCGAAATGTTCGTCGGCGTCGGCGCGGCCCGTGTGCGCGACATGTTCGAGCAGGCGAAGAAGCATGCACCGTGCATTGTGTTCATCGACGAAATCGACGCGGTCGGCCGTCATCGCGGCGCCGGCATGGGCGGCGGCAACGACGAGCGCGAACAGACGCTGAACCAGATGCTCGTCGAGATGGACGGCTTCGAGGCGAACTCGGGCGTGATCGTGATCGCCGCAACCAACCGTTCCGACGTGCTCGACAAGGCGCTGCTGCGTCCGGGCCGTTTCGACCGCCAGGTCTACGTCGGTCTGCCGGACATCCGCGGCCGCGAACAGATCATGCGCGTGCACCTGCGCAAGGTACCGATCGCGAACGACGTCGATGCGGCAGTCATCGCGCGCGGCACGCCGGGCTTCTCGGGCGCCGATCTCGCGAACCTCGTGAACGAGGCCGCGCTGTTCGCCGCACGCCGTGGCAAGCGCATCGTCGAGATGCAGGATTTCGAAGACGCGAAGGACAAGATCTTCATGGGTCCGGAGCGCAAGTCGGCGGTGATCCGCGAGGAAGCGAAGCGTGCGACCGCTTATCACGAGTCGGGCCACGCGGTGATCGCGAAGCTGCTGCCGAAGGCCGACCCCGTGCACAAGGTCACGATCATTCCGCGCGGTCGCGCGCTGGGTGTCACGTGGCAGTTGCCGGAGCATGACAACGAAACGTACTCGAAGGACTACCTGATGGACCGCCTCGCGATCCTGTTCGGTGGCCGGGTGGCGGAAGAGTTGTTCATGAACCTCGTCAGCACCGGTGCGTCGGACGACTTCAACAAGGCAACGCAGACGGCGCGCGCGATGGTCGCCCGTTTCGGCATGACCGATGCGCTCGGGCCGATGGTCTACGTCGACGACGAAAACGATGCATCGCCGTTCGGCCGTGGCTTCACGCGCACGATTTCGGAAGCGACGCAGCAGAAGGTCGATTCGGAAATCCGCCGCGTGCTCGACGAACAGTACGGCCTTGCGCGCCGCCTGCTCGAAGAAAACCGCGACAAGGTCGAAGCGATGACCGCCGCGCTGATGGAGTGGGAGACGATCGATGCCGATCAGATCAACGACATCATGGAAGGCCGTCCGCCGCGTTCCCCGAAGAGCTCGCCGGCTGTCGGCGGCGATTCGTCGGGTGGCGGCAGCAGCGCCGAGGTGAAGGCCGGCAACGCGCCGGCGCCTGCGTCGCCGGCGGCATAATCTCCGCTCTTTAGCACCGTTCACGGGCTGGTGTGTCTTCACACCGGCCCGTTTTGCATTCATTCACGCCAGTTGCCCGTGTCCGATTCCGCTGTTTCCCCCCAAATTCCCGCGCCGCTCCGGTGCGGCCGCTTCGAACTGACGTTCGAGCGCCCGCTCGTGATGGGCATTCTCAACGCCACGCCCGATTCGTTCTCCGACGGCGGCCGCTTCCTCGCGCGCGACGATGCGCTGCGCCAGGCCGAGCGGATGATTGCCGAAGGCGTCGATCTCCTCGATATCGGCGGCGAATCGACGCGCCCCGGCGCACCGCCGGTGCCGCTCGACGAGGAACTCGCGCGCGTGATCCCGCTTGTCGAAGCGCTGCGCCCATTGAACGTGCCGCTGTCGATCGATACCTACAAGCCGGCCGTGATGCGCGCGGCACTGGCCGCAGGCGCCGACCTGATCAACGACATCTGGGGGTTCCGGCAGCCGGGCGCGATCGACGCGGTGCGCGAGGGCAATTGCGGGCTGTGTGCGATGCACATGCTCGGCGAGCCGCAAACGATGCAGGTCGGCGAACCCGATTACGGCGACATCGTGACCGACGTGCGCGATTTTCTCGCCGCACGCGCGCAGGCATTGCGCGACGCGGGGATTGCGCCGGAGCGGATCTGCGTCGATCCCGGTTTCGGGTTCGGCAAGGCGGTCGTCGACGACAACTATGCACTCCTGGCCGCACTGCCGGAAACGGCGCCCGCGCGGCCCGACGGGCGCGCGTATCCGATACTCGCGGGCATGTCGCGCAAGTCGATGCTCGGCGCGGTGATCGGCGGCAAGCCGCCGATGGAGCGCGTCGTGGCGAGCGTGGCGGCCGCATTGTGCGCGGTCGAGCGTGGGGCGGCGATCGTGCGCGTGCACGATGTCGCGGCGACGGTCGATGCGTTGAAAATCTGGAATGCCGTGCGCGAAGCCGCGCGGCAACGATAAGTCAGAAGACGAAGGAGGAAGATTCGCTATGGGACGTCGATATTTCGGCACGGACGGCATTCGCGGCACGGTGGGCGAGGCACCCATCACGCCGGATTTCGTGTTGCGTCTCGGCTACGCGGCCGGCAAGGTACTGGCCAGCTCGGCCGATGGCGCGGCAGGCTCGCGGCCGACCGTGCTGATCGGCAAGGACACGCGCGTGTCGGGTTACATGCTCGAAGCCGCGCTCGAGGCAGGGTTCTCGGCGGCGGGTGTCGACGTGATGCTGGCCGGCCCGATGCCGACGCCAGGGGTTGCCTACCTGACGCGCGCTTTGCGCCTGTCGGCGGGCGTCGTGATCAGCGCATCGCACAATCCGTATCGCGACAACGGGATCAAGTTCTTCTCCGCTGACGGCAACAAGCTGCCGGACGACACCGAAGCCGCGATCGAAGCGTGGCTCGACAAGCCGCTCGAATGCGCATCGTCCGACGGTCTCGGCAAGGCGCGCCGCCTCGACGATGCGGCCGGCCGCTACATCGAATTCTGCAAGAGCACGTTCCCGGCCGCGTTCGACCTGCGCGGGCTGAAGCTCGTGATCGACTGCGCGCACGGTGCCGCGTACCAGATCGCGCCGCACGTGTTTCACGAACTCGGCGCGGACGTGATCCCGATCGGCGTCGCGCCGAACGGCTTCAACATCAACGACGGCGTCGGCGCGACCGCGCCGGACGCGCTGGTGCGCGCGGTGCGCGCGAACCACGCCGATCTCGGCATTGCGCTCGACGGCGATGCGGATCGCCTGCAGGTCGTCGACGCGACCGGTCGCCTGTACAACGGCGACGAGCTGCTCTACGTGCTCGTGAAGGACCGGATCGCGACGGACGGCAAGGTGGAGGGTGCGGTCGGCACGCTGATGACGAATCTCGCCGTCGAAGTCGCGCTGCAACGCGCGGGCGTGAAGTTCGTGCGGGCGGCGGTCGGGGATCGCTACGTGCTCGAGCAGTTGCGCGAGCACGGCTGGCAACTCGGCGCGGAAGGCTCGGGCCACATCCTGTCGCTCGATCGCCACTCGACCGGCGACGGCATCGTGTCGGCGCTGCTCGTGCTGGCTGCGCTGAAGCGCAGCGGCCAGACCCTCGCGCAGATGCTCGACGGCGTCACGCTGTTCCCGCAGAAGCTGATCAACGTGCGGATGAAGCCGGGTGCCGACTGGAAGGGCAGCACGTCGATTCGTGCGGCGATCGACGCAGCCGAAGCCGCGCTCGCCGGCAGCGGCCGTGTGCTGATCCGCGCATCGGGCACCGAGCCCGTATTGCGCGTGATGGTCGAAGCGCAGCAAGCGGCCGACGCGGTTCGCCATGCGGAGACGATCGCCGACGCGGTGCGCGCGGCGACGGCCTGACGCGCAGGCCAGGCGCGAGGGCGGTCGGACGCCCGCGCGCCGGCGTTCCGTTGAACCGGCATGCGGCGCCTTCGGGGCGCCGCGATTTCGTCAGACGCAAAGGTTTGCGATACCTATAAGTAACGCATATTGCCTGCCGCATGCCCCGGACGAAAAAACGTCCGACCCCGAGATCGGGGCAGCTGCCGGCGGAGGCTTTTCGTACCACCGACGCGGTGCCGCGATCCCGCCGCACAGTGAGAAACGGGGTGTCATCCCGTCCCTTCCGGGCCGGCAATTCCTGCCCCCATCGCCCCTCCGGCGCCGTCTGAGCGCCACGCGCGCCGACCCTGTTACTCCCTTTCAACCAGTCATGTTACTGTCACGCCAGTTTCATCGATTGTCACATTACCGTCATGAGGAGCCCCTAACCTTCGCGGTGCCGTAGTCATCCGCTCACACACTGGAGGTCTCATGAAATTGATGCAAACCGCGATTGCCGGCCTGGCTGGCGCGCTTTTCGCCGTCGCCGCCCACGCTGCCGACATCACGGGCGCAGGCAGCACGTTCGCGATGCCGATCTATACGAAATGGGCTGCTGACTACCAGCAGACCGGCGGCGCGAAGGTCAACTACCAAGGTATCGGTTCGTCGGGCGGCCTGAAGCAGATTATCGCGAAGACGGTCGATTTTGCCGGCTCGGACGCTCCGCTGAAGGATGACGAGCTCGCGAAGGAAGGCCTGTTCCAGTTCCCGACGGTGGTCGGCGGCGTGGTGCCGGTCGTCAACGTGCCGGGCGTGAAGGCCGGCGAACTGACGCTGTCGGGCCCGGTGCTCGGCGACATCTACCTCGGCAAGATCAAGAAGTGGAACGACCCGGCGATCGCCGCGCTGAACCCGAAGGTCAAGCTGCCGGACACGGACATCGCCGTGGTCCGCCGCGCTGACGGCTCGGGCACGAGCTTCATCTGGACGAACTACCTGTCGAAGGTCAACGACGAGTGGAAGTCGAAGATCGGCGAAGGCACGACGGTCAACTGGCCGACGGGCACGGGCGGCAAGGGCAACGACGGCGTCGCGGCCTTCGTGCAGCGCCTGCCGGGCGCGATCGGCTACGTCGAGTGGGCGTACGCGAAGAAGAACAACATGGTCTACACGGCCCTGAAGAACTCGACGGGCACGGTGGTCGAACCGAAGACCGAAACGTTCAAGGCCGCTGCCGCAGGCGCGAACTGGTCGAAGTCGTTCTACCAGATCCTGACGAACCAGCCGGGCAAGGAAGCATGGCCGGTCGTCGGCGCGACGTTCGTGCTGCTGCACGCGAAGCAGGAAAAGCCGGAGCAGGGCGCGGAAACGCTGAAGTTCTTCAGCTGGGCGTTCAAGAACGGCGAGAAGGCTGCTGACAGCCTCGACTACATCTCGCTGCCGCCGGCAGTCGAAGCGGAAATCCGCAAGCAGTGGAAGGTCAAGGTGACGGACGCTTCGGGCAAGCCGGTCGCCGCCGAGTAAGCATTGCAGCGGTTCGCTGCCCGGCCGTGCCGGTCGGGCAGTGTGTGCGGTAAAGCCGGGCGTTACGGCGCCCGGCAATCAAAAGCAGGCACCCATGTCTGATATTTCTTACACGTCCTCCCGGTCGCCCGATAGTGCGCAGCAGCGCGCGCCGAGCCGTCTCGGGGATGTCCTGTTCGGCGGCCTTGCTCGGCTCGCCGCGATCGTGACCCTGCTGCTGCTGGGCGGGATCATCGTTTCCCTGATCATTGCGTCGATGCCGACCATCCAGAAGTTCGGCCTCGGCTTCCTGTGGCAATCCGAGTGGGATCCCAACTCGGACATCTACGGCGCGCTCGTGCCGATCTACGGCACGATCGTGACGTCGGTCATCGCGCTCGTCATCGCGGTGCCCGTCAGCTTCGGCATCGCGCTGTTCCTCACCGAGCTGTCGCCCGTGTGGCTGCGCCGCCCGCTCGGTATCGCCATCGAGCTGCTCGCCGCGATTCCGTCGATCGTGTACGGCATGTGGGGCCTGCTCGTGTTCGCGCCGATCTTCGCCGAATACTTCCAGAAGCCGATCGGCCGCCTGTTCAAGGACGTCTGGGTGCTCGGCCCGCTGACTGCCGGCCCGCCGATCGGTATCGGCATCCTTGCAGCCGGCGTGATCCTCGCGATCATGATCATCCCGTACATCGCATCGGTGATGCGTGACGTGTTCGAAGTCACGCCGGTGCTGCTGAAGGAGTCGGCCTACGGGATCGGCTGCACGACCTGGGAAGTGATGTGGAAGGTGGTGCTGCCCTACACGAAGACCGGCGTGATCGGCGGCGTGATGCTCGGCCTCGGCCGCGCGCTCGGCGAAACGATGGCCGTGACCTTCGTGATCGGCAACACGAACCTGCTCGACAGCGTGTCGCTGTTCGCGCCGGGCAACAGCATCACGTCGGCGCTCGCGAACGAATTCGCGGAAGCGCAGCCGGGCCTGCACACATCCGCGCTGATGGAACTCGGCCTGATCCTGTTCGTGATCACGTTCATCGTGCTGTCCATCTCCAAACTGCTGCTGCTTCGTCTCGAGAAGGGAGAGGGCAAGAAATGAGCGAGCCCATCATGAATTTCCCGGGGCCGGACGGCGCCGCGCTCGACGCGATGCGCAACCGCCTGCAGCGCAAGCGCAAGGCCGTCAACGCGATCGCGCTCACCGCGTCGCTCGGCGCGATGGCCTTCGGGCTGCTGTGGCTCGTGTGGATTCTCTACACGACGGTGCATCTCGGCGTCGGCGGCCTGTCGCTGCAACTGTTCACCGAATCGACGCCGGCGCCGAACACGGAAGGCGGCGGTCTCGCGAACGCGATCGTCGGCAGCCTGCTGCTGTGCGGTTTCGGCACGCTGGTCGGCACGCCGATCGGCATCCTCGCAGGCGTCTATCTCGCCGAGTACGGCCAGAAGAACCTGCTGGCGAGCACGATCCGCTTCATCAACGACATCCTGCTGTCGGCGCCGTCGATCGTCATCGGCCTGTTCGTGTATGCGATCGTCGTCGCGAAGTCGGGGCGCTTCTCGGGCTGGGCCGGCGTGATCGCGCTTGCGCTGCTGCAGATTCCGATCGTGATCCGCACGACGGAGAACATGCTGAAGCTCGTGCCGAACGCGCTGCGCGAAGCGGCCTTCGCGCTCGGTACGCCGAAGTGGCGCATGGTGCTGAAGATCACGCTGCGCGCATCGGTCGGCGGGATCGTGACGGGCGTGCTGCTCGCGGTCGCGCGGATTGCCGGCGAAACGGCGCCGTTGCTGTTCACCGCACTGTCGAACCAGTTCTTCTCGTGGGACATGAGCCAGCCGATGGCGAACCTGCCCGTCACGATCTACAAGTTCGCGATGAGCCCGTTCGCGGAGTGGCAGTCGCTCGCATGGGCGGGCGTGTTCCTGATTACGCTCGGGGTGCTCGGACTCAACGTCCTGGCGCGCTCGATCTTCTCGAAAAAGTAACGGCGGAGCAATCCGATGAATATGGCAGAGAGCCACCTGAATCCCGTCGAGCGCACCGCTGCGCCGGCCGGCACGCATGACGCGGCGAACGATCGCCCGCTCGCGCCGCTGAACGCGAAGATCGAGGTCAACAACCTCAACTTCTTCTACAACAAGTTCCACGCGCTGAAGAACATCAACCTGCGCATTCCCGAAGGGAAGGTGACGGCGTTCATCGGCCCGTCGGGCTGCGGCAAGTCGACGCTGCTGCGCACGTTCAACAAGATGTTCGCGCTCTATCCGGAGCAGCGCGCCGAAGGCGAAATCCTGATGGACGGCGAGAACCTGCTGACGACGAAGCGCGACATCTCGCTGCTGCGCGCACGTATCGGCATGGTGTTCCAGAAGCCGACCCCGTTCCCGATGTCGATCTACGACAATATCGCGTTCGGCGTGAAGATGTTCGAAAAGCTCACGCGCTCGGAAATGGACGACCGCGTCGAGTGGGCGCTCACGAAGGCCGCGCTGTGGAACGAAGTGAAGGACAAGCTGAGCCAGAGCGGCTACGGCCTCTCGGGCGGCCAGCAGCAGCGTCTGTGCATCGCGCGCGGCATCGCGATCCGTCCGGAAGTGCTGCTGCTCGACGAACCGTGCTCGGCGCTCGACCCGATCTCGACGGGCCGCATCGAGGAGCTGATCGCGGAGCTGAAGAGCGACTACACGGTCGTGATCGTCACGCACAACATGCAGCAGGCAGCGCGCTGCTCGGATTACACGGCCTACATGTACCTGGGCGAGCTGATCGAATTCGGCGAGACCGAAAAGATCTTCATCAAGCCGGTGCGCAAGGAAACGGAAGACTACATCACCGGCCGTTTCGGCTGATGACGGAGAACAACAGCCATGTCGGATAAACATCTGTCGAGCCAGTTCGACGCGGACCTCAATGCCGTGTCGTCGAAAGTGCTGGAAATGGGCGGGCTCGTCGAGTCGCAGATCGTCGGCGCGATGCACGCACTGAACGAGTTCGATCGCGATACGGCCGAGAAGGTGATCGCGGCCGAGGAAACGCTGAACGCGATGGAAGTCGACATCGACCAGGAGTGCGGCAACATCATCGCGCGGAGACAGCCTGCCGCGCGGGACCTGCGCCTTTTGATGTCGATTTCGAAAACGATTACGAACCTCGAGCGCGCCGGCGACGAGGCCGAGAAGATCGCGAAGCGCGTACGCCGCCTGGTCGACGAGCCGGCTGCGCGCACGGTCAACATCGCCGAGATCAAGGTGTCGGGCGAGATGGCCGTGACGATCCTGCGCCGCGCGCTCGACGCGTTCGCGCGTCTCGATACGGTGGCCGCCGCGCAGATCGTCAAGGACGACAAGGAGATCGACCAGGAATTCCGTGCGTTCGTGCGCAAGCTCGTGTCGTACATGCAGGAAGATCCGCGCACGATCTCGGTCGGCCTCGAATACCTGTTCATTGCGAAGGCGATCGAGCGGATCGGCGACCACGCGAAGAACATCGCCGAATTCATCATCTACATCGTGAAGGGCACGGACGTGCGGCATCAGCCGCGCGACACGCTCGATCGCGAAGCCAACAGTTAATCGACTCCGTACAGGGAAAAAAGAGGTGCCGATGCCCAGCAACATTCTCGTCGTTGAAGATGAGCCCGCGATTTCCGAACTGATCTCGGTGAATCTCCAGCACGCCGGTCACTGCCCGATTCGTGCGTACAACGCCGAACAGGCGCAGAACCTGATCAGCGACGTGCTGCCCGATCTCGTGCTGCTCGACTGGATGCTGCCGGGCAAATCCGGCATCGCGTTCGCGCGCGACCTGCGCAACAACGAACGGACCAAACACATCCCGATCATCATGCTCACCGCCCGCGGCGACGAGCAGGACAAGGTGCTCGGCCTCGAAATCGGCGCGGACGACTACGTGACGAAGCCGTTCTCGCCGAAGGAACTGATGGCGCGGATCAAGGCCGTGCTGCGCCGCCGTGCGCCGCAGCTGACCGAGGACGTCGTGTCGATCAACGGGCTGCGCCTCGACCCGGCCACGCACCGCGTCGCCGCGCATGCGGAAGGTAGCGAGATCAAGCTCGATCTCGGCCCGACCGAGTTCCGCCTGCTGCATTTCTTCATG
Source organism: Burkholderia sp. COPS (assembly GCF_019425585.1). Lineage (NCBI taxonomy): Bacteria > Pseudomonadati > Pseudomonadota > Betaproteobacteria > Burkholderiales > Burkholderiaceae > Burkholderia > Burkholderia sp. COPS. The sequence goes on from NZ_WIXR01000016.1 coordinate 261,932, forward strand.
ACGCATCCGGAGCGCGTGCACAGTCGCACGCAACTGCTCGACCAGGTGTGGGGCGACCACGTGTTCGTCGAGGAGCGCACCGTCGACGTGCACATCAAACGATTGCGCGCGGCCTTGAAACCGGCCGGTTGCGATGCGATGATCGAGACCGTGCGCGGCAGCGGCTACCGGCTCGCCAAGCACGCGTAACGTATCCGGGCCTGCCGTGTGCCACGGCAAGCCGTTCATTCTTTCGGACGCTGAATCATGAACATCATCTGGGCGCGCTTTCTGGTGTCGCTCGTGCTGCTCGTGCTGATCGGCGTATTGGTCGGCGTGTTCGCCGGCCCGACCGCGGGCCTCGTGTTCGTGGTCGTGATGCTGGTTGCGCAGGGCTTTTTCAGTACCTTTCACACGCAGCGTCTGTGGCGGCTGCTCGATGCGCCGGTCTACGGTGAAGTGCCGAGCGCGCCGGGCATCTGGGGCGAGATCTACTATCGTCTGCACAAGCTCGCGAAGCAGTGGCATGCGCAGGTGCGGCAGGTCGAGCAGCAGCATTCGCGCTTCATCCAGGCGATCCAGGCGTCGCCGAACGGCGTCGCGATGCTCGACGATCACGACCAGATCGAGTGGTGCAATGCGATCGCCGAGGTCCATTTCGGCCTGGATGCGAAGCGCGACCTGCGCCAGCACATCACCAACCTGGTACGCCATCCCGATTTCGTCCGCTACCTGAACGCGCAGCATTACGATGAGACGCTCGTGATGCGCGGCATGGGCGACTCGCGGCAGAACGTGCTGGAAGTGCAGGTGTTTCCGTACGGCGAGAACCGCAAGCTGCTGCTCACGCAGGACATCACCGAGCTTGAGCGGACCGACGCGATGCGGCGCGACTTCGTCGCGAACGTGTCGCACGAACTGAAGACGCCGCTCACCGTGCTGTCGGGCTTTCTCGAGACGATGCGCGAGCTGCCGCTGAACGAGGAAGACCGCGCGCGCTATCTCGAGATGATGGAGCAGCAGGCATCGCGGATGCGGCACATCGTGACCGACCTGCTGGTGCTCGCGAAGCTGGAGGGCGAGAGCAAGCCGCCGGTCGATCGCGCGATCGACATGCGCGCCGTGTTCGATCACCTGAAGGAGGATGCGCAGACGCTGTCGAACGGGCATCACGACATCGCGTTCTCGATCGACGAGACGCTCGGCGTCACCGGCGCGCAGACGGAGCTGTTCAGCGCATTCGCGAACCTCGTCACGAACGCAATCCGCTATACGCCGGAAGGCGGGAAGATCGTCGTGACGTGGCGGCGCGAAGGCGCGCAAGGCGTGTTTTCCGTCACGGACAGCGGCTTCGGCATTCCGGCCGCCGACCTGCCGCGGCTCACCGAACGCTTCTATCGCGTCGACCGTAGCCGTTCGCGCGACACGGGCGGCACGGGGCTCGGGCTCGCGATCGTCAAGCACGTGCTGCAGCGGCACGACGCACACCTGTACGTGCAGAGCGAGGAAGGGCGCGGCAGCACGTTCACTGCGCGGTTCCCGGGTTCGCGCGTCATCGCGATCCGGCCGGCCACGTACGAGGCATGATCGCGTAACGGTATCCGTCGCTCGTCCGGCGAGCGGCGGCATGCCGGATCCGCAACGAAAAAGCGCAGCCCGCGGGCTGCGCTTATTCGTTGGCGACGCGGCGTGCAACTCGCGCCGCGTTGCCGGTTCACGAGCAGAACTTCGCGAGCAGCCCGAGTTGCGCGTTGCGGATCGTCTTGCCGGCGCGGCGCCGGCGGTAGTGGCCGTCGCTGTGCATCTGCCATGCCGACTGGTTGTCGCCAAGGCACACGGACAGGCCTTCGGCGATCACGCGCCGCTTGAGCTTGCGATCGCGGATCGGGAACGCGACTTCGACGCGGCGGAACAGGTTGCGGTCCATCCAGTCGGCGCTCGACAGATAGACGTCCTCGGCACCGTTCGCGTGGAAATAGTAGATCCGGTGGTGCTCGAGGAAGCGGCCGACGATCGAGCGCACGGTGATGTTTTCCGACAGCCCCGGCACGCCGGGCTTCAGCGCGCAGACACCGCGCACGATCAGGTCGACCTTGACGCCGGCCTGCGACGCTTCGTACAGCGCCGCGATCACCGTCGGTTCCAGCAACGCGTTCATCTTCGCGACGACGCGCGCGCGCTTGCCGGCACGCGCATTGTCGATCTCCGCGCGGATCGAGTCGATGATGCGCGGATGCAGCGTGAACGGAGACTGCCACAGCTCGTGCAGCGTGAGTTCGCCGCCGATGCCGGTCAGTTGCTGGAACACGTGATGGACGTCCTCGCAGATCTTCTGGTCGGCCGTCATCAGCCCGAAGTCGGTGTAGAGGCGTGCCGTGCGCGGGTGGTAGTTGCCGGTGCCGAGGTGCACGTAGCGGCGCAGCGACGCCTTGCCGCCCTGCACGACGCGCCGCACGATCAGCATCATCTTCGCGTGGCACTTGTGGCCGACCACGCCGTACACGACATGCGCGCCGACGGCCTCGAGCTGCGACGCCCAGTTGATGTTGGTTTCCTCGTCGAAGCGCGCGAGCAGTTCGACGACGACGGTCACTTCCTTGCCGTTGCGCGCGGCTTCCATCAGCGCGTCCATCAGCGGCGAATCGGTGCCGGTGCGGTAGATCGTCTGCTTGATCGCGACGACGCTCGGGTCCTTCGCGGCCTGCTGCAGCAGTTCGAGCACCGGCTGGAAGCTCTCGTACGGGTGGTGCAGCAGGATGTCGCCGTTGTCGATCGCGTCAAACATCGTCGGCGCGTTCGTGATCGCGGCGGGCGTCGACGCGGTGAACGGCGTGAACTTCAGGTCGGGGCGGTCGACGAGATCGGGAATCTGCATCAGCCGCACGAGGTTCACCGATCCGGCCACGCGATAGCAATCCTTGTCGCCGAGCTCGCTTTCGTCGAGCAGGCGTCGCACGATGTGCGGCGGCGTGTCGGCCGACACCTCGAGGCGCACCGCGTTGCCGAGGTGGCGCGCGGGCAGTTCGCCCTGCAGCGCGACGCGCAGGTTCGTGATCTCGTCTTCGTCGACGAACAGTTCGCTGTTGCGCGTGATACGGAACTGGTTGCAGCTCTTCACGACGAGTTGCGGGAAGAGTTCGCCGACGAAGCGCTGCATGAACGAGCTCAGCAGCACGAAGCCGTGCTCGAAGCCCGACAGCGCGTGCGGCATGCGTACGACGCGCGGCAGCGCGCGCGGCGCCTGCACGATGCCCATCACGGCCTGGCGGCCGAATGCGTCGCGGCCTTCGAGCTCGACGACGAAGTTCAGGCTCTTGTTCAGCACGCGCGGGAACGGGTGGGCGGGATCGAGGCCGATCGGCGTCAGCACGGGCAGCAGCTCGTCGAGGAAGTAGTGCCGCGCCCATTCGAGCTGCTCGTCGTTCCAGGTGTCGCTCGCATGGAAGTAGATGCCTTCCTGCTCGAGCGCGGGCAGCACGGTTTCGTGCAACATCGTGTACTGTCGATGGACGAGCCGCTGCGCGCGTTCGACCACGAGATCGTAAGCATGTTGTAACGACATCCCGTCGGGCGTCAGGGCGCCGGGGTTGTCGCGGATCTGCTCCTGAAGGCCGGCCATGCGGACTTCGAAGAATTCGTCGAGGTTGCTGCTGGTGATGCAGATGAAGCGGAGCCGCTCGAGCAACGGGACTTGCGGATCGGCTGCCTGGGCCAGCACGCGCTCGTTGAAACCGAGGATGCCGAGTTCACGATTGAGAAGCGGATAACGGACGGACATCGGCAGAGTTGGGGGTGATTCAGGCGATGATTCGAAAGGACGCTCGGAAACTCTCACGGTACGATGACGTGCTGATGACAGTGATGTATTTATATCGGGAAATTCTACGCTTTAATCGTTTCGTCCCATAAATGTTTCGACGATATGCAAACGAGCGGTATGCATGCCCGTGAAGCGTGGCAACGGCAAGCGTTCCACGCTTAAAATGTCGCCTTTGATTGATCGCCCAGGGCTGTCGCACCGGCCGCCGCGGGCGAACGCGCACGGAGCCCCTTCTGATGGTTACAACCCCCCACTTGCTGGCTGCCGTGGATCTCGGCTCGAACAGCTTCCGGCTGATCGTCGGACGTGTCGAGGAAACGCCGGCGGGCAGCCAGATCTATCCCGTCGATGCGCTGCGCGAGCCCGTCCGGCTGGCCGCAGGCCTGTCGAGCGACAAGATGCTCGATCGCGCGTCGCAGGAGCGCGGCTGGGAGGCGCTCAAGCGGTTCGGCGAGCGCCTGCGCGATTTCCATCCCGATCATGTGCGCGCGGTGGCCACCAACACGCTGCGCGTCGCGAAGAACGCGGGCGAGTTTCTCGGCGAGGCGGAAGCGGCGCTCGGTTTCCCGATCGAAGTGATTGCAGGCCGTGAAGAAGCGCGCCTGATCTACGCGGGCGCCGCGCACTCGGTGCCGGCGAGCGCCGGCAAGCGGCTCGTCGTCGACATCGGCGGCGGCTCCACCGAATTCATCATCGGCTCGCACTACACGCCGATCGTGATGGAGAGCCTCTATATCGGCTGCGTGAGCCACAGCCGCGCCTTCTTCCCCGCCGGCAACGTCGACGAATACACGATGCGGCAGGCCGAACTCGCGGCCAAGCGCGAGATCCAGATCATTTCGAGCGAGTACAAGAAGGCCGGCTGGGACCAGGCGATCGGCTCGTCCGGCACCGCGCGCGCGCTCGCGGAACTCGTCGAGGCGAACGGCTTCAACGATCCGGGCATCACGCACGGCATTTCGCGCGGCGGCCTCGAGCGCCTGAAGCGTGCGCTGATCAAGTCGGAGAACGTCAACCGGCTGAAGCTGATCGCGCTGAAGCCCGACCGCGTACCGGTGCTCGCGGGCGGCCTCGCGATCATGCTCGCGGTGTTCGAGGAGCTTGGCGTCGACTACGTCGATACGACCGACGGCGCGCTGCGCCTCGGGGTGCTGTACGACCTGCTCGGCCGGACGCAGCACGAGGACATGCGCGCGGTGACCGTCGAGGGCTTTACGCGCCGCTACGGTGTCGATCGTGCGCAGGCCGAGCGGATCGGCGCGCTGGCGGGGCGTTTCTACGACGAACTCGAGGAAGCCGACGACGAAGCGCGCGAGGAAGGACGGATGTTCCTCGGCTGGGCGGCCGCGTTGCACGAGATCGGCCTGTCGATCTCGCATAGCGCGTATCACAAGCATTCGGCCTATATCGCGAGCAACGCGGACATGCCGGGTTTTTCGCGCACCGACCAGGCGCGGCTCGCCGCGCTCGTGCTCGGTCACGCGGGCAAGCTCGGCAAGCTGTCGCAGGCACGCGAAGTCGAGTGGCCGCTGCTGTTCTGCCTGCGGCTCGCGGCGCTGCTGTGCCGGCGCCGAACCGACGCGGGGTTGCCCGACATTTCCGTCTCGCAGATGAAGAAGGGCGGGTATGAAGTGCGCCTGCCGAGCGCGTGGGTCGAGCAGAACCCGTTGACCGACTACAGCCTCAGTCAGGAGGCGGCGGAATGGGAGAAGGTCGGAATCCCGTATCGCGTGGTGTATACGGGCGCGTAAAAGGCCGACAGCGGGGCAGGGCCGGGCGGCAGGTTGCCCGCCCTCAGGATTGCCGCATGAGCGTCCTGACGGTCGCTCAGTCCGACGAGCAGACGATCGCGGTCAGGAACGGAAACGCCTGCCTGACGGTCGCGTCGCTGCCGGCCTTGCGCACGGCTTCCTCCACCGCGCTTTTCGTGCCGCGCACCACGACGCCATAGGCCCAGTCGCCGATCGGCGTGCCGTCGCCGGTGCGGAAGATCGGGTCGTTCGCCTGGTAGCCGAGCACGACGTAGACGCCGAAGCCGTATGCGGTCAGCGAGTGGCTCGTGCGGAATGCGTTGACCGAGTTCGATTCGACGTGCATCGGCTCCGACTGGATATCGCCGGCGGCGAGCAGCGGCGCGACGAACTTGTGCCCGGTCGAGTGGCAGTCGAGCGCGTCGTCGAGTGCCTTGGCCGATGCGGTGCCGGCGGTCGCAAGCGCGAGCAGCGATGCGCACAGGGCGGTCTTGAGAATGTTGTTTGTCATGCGCGGATGCAGGTTGTTCACGCGCATTATCGCGTGTTCCCGGAAGTGTCGTATCCGCGTTGCGGCAGCGAGGCCGGCCCACCTCGTTCGATTCGTGACCTTTGCAAGCGTGACCGACGATGAAAGCGTCCGGACTTGCCGCGAATGCCCGGGCATCGCATGAATCCGTGCGTCGCCGCTCAATGGCTTATCGCGTTCCCGTACCGTCCGGTGAGCACGAACCGTGCGCCGAACAGCGGCAGGACCAGAAAGCCGAGGCCTGCCGGCAATCCCCACAGCACACCGCCCCATATCGCGAGGAACGTGGCGGCCCGGGCCGTTTCCGCGGGCGCGGCAGGGTCGTACGCGACCTGCACGACGGTTCCGGGCGGACCGTCCATGCCGCCGTTCTGCACGAACTCGATGCGCTGGCCCAGGGCTGTTTCGAAGCGTATGGTCGGGTGTCCGCTCGACTTGACGACTACACCGGGCGCTCGAGAGGCATGCGAAAGGAAGACCGTCGTCCGGTAGGCCTGCACGACGCAGAAAGCGAGTACGGCGGCGCCGATGATCATGGCGATGACGGTCGCGATATTCATCGCCGGTTTTGCCGGGCGATCAGTCGAGGAGGCTGTCATGCGAGGTTCGGATGGTGTCGGGGGGCGGCAAGTGGGTTCATTCACGCGTGGTACGCATTGCGCAGGTAACCCGAGCTGCCGCCGTCGGTGCCGGTGAGCTGGGCCGAGATCTCCTGTCTCTCGCGGGACCAGGAAGCCGCCCAACTGCGGAAGCCGAAGCGGTCGGCGGACGAAGCCTGCTCGTCGCCGCCGAAATGGCGCTTCACGAAGGCCGACAACCGCGACACAGCTTCGTCGAAAGGGAGGTCCGTTTCGAGCATCCACATCTCGTACGTTTTCCGTTCATCCTCGACGAACTCGACAGCCAGATTCCCGATGGTGCCGAGGCCTTCGGGCAGCTGCAGGGACGACAGGGATGTCGGCATGGTTGACGAAACTCCGGTCTGGCAATGGGGCGCTGATAATGGTACCGCTACGGGTTCGAGTTGACCCTGTTGTTGTGCCGGTTTGTTCCTGGAAAAGGTGATTCGTGCGAGCGTACCGAAGTGGATAACCCGCGATGCGGCACCTCAATGAGTCGATTGGCGACGCAACTGACCGGTAATGGTCGATTGAGAGCGCTTGCCGTCGGTCTTTTATCGGTGGCGACAGCGACGTTCGGCGCGACGCCGGGAATCGACGAGGCCGGTGTCCTGCGTCAGGTGCTTTCCTGTCCGCTGGCGGACGGGAGTCGCATTGCGCTCGAGGCCCGCTCGCATGGGTTGGACGGCGATGCACTGTTCGTGCGGCGGGGGCACGAGACCGGGCGTGCGTTCCTTGACATGCCGGAGACCGATTTCGTGGGCAGGATTGCGTTGTCGAGGTGCGTCGGCAGGACCCTCGTCTTCGTACTGAACTACGGATCGCCTTACCTGAAGGGCGTCGCGATCCGGCTGAATCCGGTCACGCATGTCGAAGAGCGGATCAATTTCGCGGAGAAGGCGCTTCCGCGGTGGCTGTATTCGGGGCGTCGGGCGATGTGGGTGATCATCCCCAACGAAGGCGGCGAGACGGACGGGAAGTATCTGGTTTATCGATATTCCGAAGGGCGGCTGACCGAAAGCGCACCGGTCGATCGACTGCCGGTCGCGACGCGTGATCTCGTGCGGATCGAGTGACTACGTGGCGCGATATGCGGCGGTTGCCCGGGATCTTTCACGGGCCATAAATGGAAAAGGGGTTACAACACTAGGTGTTGTAACCCCTTGATTCCGGTGGTCGGAGCGAAAGGATTCGAACCTTCGACCCTCTGATCCCAAATCAGATGCGCTACCAGGCTGCGCTACGCTCCGACGAGCCAAAGATTCTATCTTTGAATGGCTGATCCGGTCAATCCCTATATGCGGGTAAATGCCGCGGCAGCGAACGAGCCGCAATTTGCGACAATTCGCACGGTAATCGGCCGGCCCGCACGCATGGGCGCGGGGCCGCTCGCCGAAGCAAGGAGAACATCATGATGAACCTGATCCTGTGGCGCCACGCCGAAGCCGAAGACTACGCGACGAGCGATCTCGCGCGGCAGTTGACCGTCCGCGGCCGCAAGGACGCACAGGCGATGGCCAAGTGGCTGCGTGGCCGGCTCGAGACGAACACCGTGATCCTCGCGAGCCCGGCGGCCCGCACCGTGCAGACCGTCGAGGCGCTGACCGACCAGTACCGGACGGTCGATGCACTCGCGCCGGGCGGCAGCGTCGACGACGTGCTGGCGGCGGCCGGCTGGCCGGACGGCATCGCGCCGACGGTCGTGATCGTCGGCCACCAGCCGACGCTCGGCAGTGTCGCCGCGCGACTGATCGCCGGCGGCGACGACAGCTGGAGCGTCAAGAAGGGCGGAATCGTGTGGCTCGCGAGCCGCACGCGCGACGGCAGCCGGCAGGCCGTGCTGCGGGCGGTATTGACGCCCGACCTGGTGTGAGGCCCGCCTGAAGCGCTTTGAAGGGTTTCGTCATACGGTTTCGCAAGCTTTCTGCTAAAGTCAATTCGGCGACACGTCATTGAAAGGACACGGTCGTGCCACATAACGGTCACGGCCGATTACTACATTGGCGGGCATGTCGTCCTATTCCTTACGATCAGGAAAGCCTAATGCGAGAACTGCCGACGCCTACGCTCCCTTTTGCCTCGCTGCCCCTCGACACGTCGCGGCGCCTCCTGCCGCGCGCTGCTGAAACCGTCACATCGGAGTATCGCCTGCGCGCCGCGTGGGCGCGTACGGAAGACGAATTGCGCGAAGCCCAGCGCCTGCGTTACAGCGTGTTCGCCGAAGAGATGGGCGCGCAGGTCAGCGGCCCCTCCGGTCTCGACGTCGATCCGTTCGATGCGTACTGCGACCACCTGCTGGTTCGCGATCTCGACACCCTGAAGGTCGTCGGCACGTATCGCGTGCTGCCGCCGCACCAGGCGGCGCGTGTCGGCCGCCTGTACGCCGAAGGCGAATTCGACCTGTCGCGCCTCACGCATCTGCGCGGCAAGATGGTCGAGGTCGGCCGCTCGTGCGTGCACAGCGACTACCGCAGCGGCGCCGTCATCATGGCGCTGTGGGGCGGTCTCGGCACGTACATGATGCAGAACGGCTACGAGACGATGCTCGGCTGCGCGAGCGTGTCGATGGCCGACGGCGGTCACTACGCGGCGAACCTGTACCAGTCGCTGTCGGCAGGTTCGCTGACGGCGCCCGAGTATCGTGCGTTCCCGCATACGGCCCTGCCGGTCGACGAATTGCAGACGGGCACCGTCGTGGCACCGCCGCCGCTGATCAAGGGTTACCTGCGTCTCGGCGCGAAGATCTGCGGTGCGCCGGCCTGGGATCCCGACTTCAACTGCGCGGATTTCCTGACGCTGTTCCGTCTGTCCGACATCAACGCGCGCTACGCCCGCCACTTCCTGGGCTGAGCCGTCTGAATCGCGTCGCGCCCGCCTGCTGGTTCGGGCGCGTGCATGCGAACGCCGTCGCGCGGCATGAGCCGCGCGATGGCGTTCGCCCATCTGATCAACGTGTGTGAATCGGGCCCCGTTAATTTCGGCGATACGCGACCACCGGCGTGCCGAGGGACGGCACGTTCGCGAACGGCCCGGGGGCGGGCCGGACGGCAGCGGCGCGCTTAGTGCTTGCGCCGCCAGTCGAGCAGGTGGTGTTCGGCCATCCAGTGATGGACGAACCCTTCGCCGCCATGGCTGCGCTTGTATTCGCGCGACTCGAAGAACGACAGGGCGACGAACACCATCAGGCCGATGAACAGGCCGATCAGGCCGGCAATTTCCTCAGACGACATGGCAGCCTCCTTTCCACGGCACAGCGCCATGCGTACATAGTAGGACATGCGCGGCGCGACTCCGAAGCAGGATTTCCGCTAGACTCGGCGCGGTCCCGGCGTGCGATGGGCGCGCCGATTTCCGGAGCCCTACCCGATGACCCGTTTCATGCTGGCCGTGCTGGCCGCAGCTTTTCTCGCCGCCTGTACCAGCGATCCTCATCAGGCCCGTCGCGGCCACCCGCCGGAAGATCCGGCCGACTATCACGGCGTGCCGACCGACATGACGCCGCCGACGATGCTCGATGCGCCGCCGCCCAAACCCGTGCAGTAACGGCTGTTCAAGGCGGCCCAGGGGCGCTTGGGGCGCCCAGGGCCGGTTCGGCGTCCCGTCAGGCGCGGGCCGCGGGTGTATCGGTGCCGATGCGCCGCAACAGCCCCGGCAGGTAGCGCGCCAGCGTCGCGCCGCGCGCGGCCATGAACAGCAGCAGCGCGAACCAGAGGCCGTGATTGCCGAAGGTGCCGACGGCGGCGAGCGTGGCGACAACGAAGATCGACAGCGACGCGACCATTGCGCGCATCAGCGATTGTGTTTGCGTGGCACCGATGAAGACGCCGTCGAGCAGGAAGCCCCAGACCGACACGATCGGCGAAATCGCGGCCCACGGCAGGTAGCGCAGCGCAACCTCGCGGATCTCGGCCTGGTCGGTCAGGCGCGCGACGATCCAGCTGCCGGCGGCCCAGTACACCAGCGCGAACAGCAGCGCGCCGAGCGCCGACCAGAGCAGGGTGACGCGCACGGCCTGCCGGAAGGCACTGCGGTCGCGTGCGCCGGCCGCCGCGCCGACGAGTGCCTCGGCCGCATGCGCGAAGCCGTCGAGGCCGTACGCCATGAACGTCTGGAAATTCAGCAGCAGCGCGTTTGCCGCGAGCGTCGCATCGCCCTGTTTCGCACCGAGGTGCGCGAACCAGCCGAATGCGCCGAGCAGGCACAGCGTGCGCAGGAAGATGTCGCGATTGAGCGCGATCAGCCTTTTGAGTGCGACGCGGTCGGCGAGTGCACGTACCGCGATCGGCGCAAGGCCGCGCGGCCGCAGCCGCCACAGCATCCATGCGCCGAGCGCGAAGCCGCATGCGTCTGCCGTGGCCGTCGCGGCGCCGATGCCGGCAATGCCCCAGCCGAAGCCATACACGTAGAGCAGCACGGCGCCGATGTTGACCGCATTGATGAACACCTGCGCGACGAGCGCGAGCCGCACGCGCTGCACACCGAGCAGGTAGCCGAGCACGACGTAGTTCGCGAGCGCGAACGGTGCGCTCCAGATCCGTGCGTGGCTGTAGGACAGTGCCGTCGCGCGGACGGCATCGCTGCCGCCGAGCGCCGACAGCGCAAACGACAGCAGCGGCACCTGCAGCGCCAGCACCGCGGCGCCGAGCGCGAACGCGACGATCAACGCGCGCAGCACGTTCAGGCGAATCCCGGCGGCGTCACCGGCACCGTGCGCCTGCGCGACGAGACCGGTCGTCCCCATTCGCAGGAAGCCGAATCCCCAGAACACGAAATTGAAGAACAGCCCGCCGAGCGCGACGCCGCCGAGATACTGCGTGCCGTCGAGGTGGCCGGCGACGGCCGTGTCGACGGCGCCGAGGATCGGCTGGGTCAGGTTCGCCAGGACGATCGGAAACGCGAGCGCGAGGACGCGCCGGTGCGTGACGGTGGCCGAGCCCGTGCCGGCCCCGTGCGGTAACGCGGATTCGGACATGGGACGCGTCAGGCGCGTTCCTGCACGCAGACCCACGGCGAGACGACGACTGCCCACAGCTCCGGGTTGCGCGCCGCGTAATCGGCGGCGGTTTCGGCCGGCATGCGCGCGACGAGGCCCGCGGACAGCCAGCGCGTGACCTGTTCGGCGTCATCGTCGGCAACCGCTTCCGCGACGCTGACGAGATCGAGGTCGCGCGCAACGGACAGCAGCTTGCCCTGCGCGAAGAAGCGTTCGAGATCGCACCAGTCGATCTTGGCGGTTTCGCCGAGGAGTTTGGCGTAGAGCGGGCTGTGCGACGCGCCCGCGGCGGCGTGGTGATCAGAGGACATCGTTTTCTTGGAAAGACTGCGTGGTGGCGCCACTATAAACCATCCGGCCGGGCGGGCGGCGCGGGTGGCGGCCCGCTTACGCGTCGCGCAGCGCGCGGCGCACGATCTTGCCGGTCGCGGTCATCGGCAGGCTGTCGACGAATGCGATCGCGCGCGGATACTCGTGGGCGGCGAGGCGCGTACGCACGTGCGCCTGCAGTGCCTGAACGAGCGCTTCGTCGCCGGCGTGACCGGGATTCAGCACGACGAACGCCTTGACGATCTCGGTGCGCGTCGCGTCGGGCACGCCGACGACGGCCGCCATCCGCACCGCCGGATGCGTGAGCAGGCAGTCCTCGATCGGGCCCGGGCCGATCCGGTAGCCGGCGCTCGTGATCACGTCGTCGTCGCGGCCGACGAAGCGGACGAAACCGTCGGCGTCGATCATGCCTGTATCGCCGGTGAGCAGGTAGTCGCCCGCGAACTTGTCGCGGGTCGCGTCGGCGTTGCGCCAGTATTCGAGGAACATCACCGGATCGGGGCGTCGCACCGCGATGCGCCCTTCGACGCCGGGCGGCAGCGGCGTGCCGTCCGCGTCGACGATCGCGACCGCATGGCCGGGCACCGCCTTGCCGATTGCGCCGGGCTGCGCATCGAACAGCGCCGCGCAAGACGACAGCACCATGTTGCACTCGGTTTGCCCGTAGAACTCGTTGATCGTCACGCCGAGCGCGTCGCGTCCCCAGGCCGTCAGTTCCGTGCCGAGCGTCTCACCGCCGCTCGCGACCGATTTCAGCGACAGCGCGTAGCGTTCGCGTGGTGCCTGGACGGTGCGCATCAGCTTCAGCGCAGTGGGCGGCAGGAACGCGTGGGTGACGCCGTGCCGGGCCATCAGCGCGAACGCGGCGTCGCCGTCGAATTTCTCGAAGCGGCGGGCGAGCACGGGCACGCCGTGATGCCACGACGGCAGCAGCACGTCGAGCAGGCCGCCGATCCATGCCCAGTCGGCGGGTGTCCAGAACAGGCGCGCGTCGCGCGGGAAGCACTGCTGCGACATCTCGACGCCCGGCAGGTGGCCCGGCAACACGCGATGCGCATGCAGCGCGCCTTTCGGCTTGCCCGTCGTGCCGGACGTATAGATGATGAGCGCCGGATCGTCGGCGGCCGTATCGGCCGGCACGAAGTCGGGCGTCTCGGCGGCGAGCGCCGCGTCGTAGCGCAGCACGCCGGGAGAGTCGGGCGCATCGTCGCCGATGCAGTAGATGGTGTGCAGTGCCGGCAGCTGCGCGCGCAGCGATGCGATTTTCGCGTAGCCGGCCGCGTCGGTAACGAGCGCGGCCGCCTCGCTGTTCGCGAGCCGGTATTCGAGCGCGTCGACGCCGAACAACGTGAAGAGCGGCACCGCGATGGCGCCGAGCTTGTACGCGGCGAGGTGCGCGATGGCCGTTTCCGGGCCCTGCGCGAGAAAGATGCCGATGCGGTCGCCGCGCCGCAGGCCGGCGCGCACGAAGCTGTTCGCGAGCCGGTTAGAGGCATTCCTCAGGTCGTCGAACGTGATGCGGGACACGTCGCCTTGCGCCGTTTCGTGGATCAGCGCGAGGCGTCCGCTGCCGTCCGCCCATTTGTCGCAGACGTCCACGCCGATGTTGTAGCGGGCCGGAACGTCCCACGCGAAGCGGGAGAGCAGGTCGTCGTAGCGGTCGGCGGCGGGCAGCATCGCAGTGTCTCCTGGGTGGCGGCGTGGTGTCGGGCGAACGGATTACATCAGGGTTTCACGCAGGGGAATCCACAATGACGCCTGAGGGTAGGGAATCCTCGCACTCGTCCAATTGCTGCGGCTCAGTGCACGATTCCGCAATGACGCATAAGATCACCTAAAAATCAGTGTGTGACCATGGATTTGCTTCTGATAGCTGCGGGGTTCAGCCTGATCGGAGTCGGCGTGCTGGTAGCGTTCGCCTGTCGCGTCGATCCGTTGTCCGGCCGTTTCACCGGACGTCTGCGCAAGCGCTGACATCACCTTTCCCGATTTTCACCGCGACGACACGCGATGCGTGCCGGCATCGCGTGTCGTCCGTCGGGCGCTCAGCGCGCCGGCAGGTAGCGCGACGGGTCGATCGACCGGCCGCCGTAGCGCAATTCGAAATGCAGCGCGACGCGATCGCTGTCGCTGTTGCCCATCTCGGCGATCGATTGCCCCTGCGTGACCGACTGGCCTTCCTTCACCAGCAGCGCACGGTTGTGTGCGTAGGCGGTCAGGTAGTCGGCGTTGTGCTTGAGGATGATCAGGTTGCCGTAGCCGCGCAGCCCGTTACCCGCGTAGACCACCACACCCGGCGCAGCCGCGACTACCGGCGTGCCCGGCGAGTTCGCGATGTCGATCCCCTTCGATTTCGAGCCGTCGAACGTGCGGACCACGTTGCCGGCCGCCGGCCAGATCAGCGCGATGCTCGTGGCCGGCTTGACGGCCGATTCAACCGGTGCGGAAGGCGCGGGGCGGGCCCGGCCGGCACTGCCGGTGCCGGTGGTCGACGGCGTCGATGCGGTGGTCGTGCCGGGCGGCGGCGCGACACGCAGCACCTGGCCGACTTCGATCGCGTCGGGGTTCGTCATCTGGTTCCAGCGCACGATGTTCGATACCGACGTGCGGTTGTCGCGCGCGATCTTGTAGAGCGTATCGCCGCGTTCGACGCGATAGAACCCGGGGCCGACGGGCGCGGAGCCGCACGCGACGAGCAGGGCGGCGCAGGCGGCTGCGAAGAGTCGCTTCGTTGTTGTTCCGAACATTGAACCTCGCAAGACCCTGCCGCTCGTGACGCGGCAGGCAACACAAAACGTCCGATTTTAACGGGTTCGACCCGCGCACCGCAGTTTGTGCCGTTGCCGGGGCCGTCGGGCGCCGGTTCGGCAGGCGTCTCGTCCCACGTCTCAGCCGGCGAGCGGGAGGACGCGAATCCGCAGCGTGGCCGTTTCGGTCGCGCCCGGCGCGAGCATGCGTAGCCCGAGGCCGTTGTGGATCGCATCCGGCAGGCCGAGCCACGGTTCGACGCAATAGAAATCGGAATCCGGCTTTTCGGTCCAGGTCGTGACCGCGTACCACGGGATCGAGCCCGGCACGTCGAGCGCGATCTCGATCGTGCGGCGCCGGCCCGGCATCACGATGCGCACCGGCGTGGCCGGCACGCCATCGAGGCAGTGGAAGCGGTCGAGGATCTCCGGGTTGTCGAGGCGATAGCGCGCTTCGCCCGGCTCGGGCGGGCTGATCGAACCGTCCGGCTGCTGCGCGCGGCGATGCGTGGGCGGCAGTTCGAGCGTGGTTTCCGCGCGTTCGCCGTGCGGCAGCGCGAAATAGAAATGGTGACCGGCGTAGTAGGGCAGCGGTGTGTCGCCGCGATTGGTCGTCGTCAGCGCGACTTCGAGCGTGTGCGAGTCGGCCAGCCGGTAGGTCGTTTCGAACCGGAAGTCGAACGGGTAGCTCGCGCGCAGTGCGTCGGTCGCGTCGAGCGTCATCGACAACGCGGCGCCGTCGGCCGACGGGTGCGCGGCGAACGGCAGGTCGCGCGCGAAGCCGTGCATCGGCAGGTCGCGCACCACGCCGGCGGCGTCGCGCCAGCGGCCGAGCTCGCCGTCGACGCGGTGACGGCCGAGGAACGGGAACAGCAGCGGGTTGCCGCCGCGCACGCGCGCGAGGTTGCTCCAGTCGGCCGTTTCCGGCCAGAAGATGACCGGTTCGCCATCGACATCCCATGACAGCAGGCGGCCGCCGAATTGCGGAGCGACCCGGACGAGCGACGGGCCGGCGTGAAGTTCGTGAATGTCGTGTTGCTGGAAGGTCGGCATGGCGAATCGGGTTGGGCGGGTGAACGGGAACGGCGCGCTCCATTATCGGGCCGTGGCGGCTTGGGGAAAACCCTTCTCGGGAAATCGCGAGTTTTTAAGACCGTCAACGGTCGGGATAATGCCTCTAAACCGGTGAGGTTGCCGGGTCATGACACTTCGTGGAGGGGGCCATGGATCTGGCAATGGCAATGGGACTCGCACTGTTCGGCATGTTCACGGGCAGCACGGTATTATTTTTCTATCAGCTCGGCCGCTGACGGCAATTCCTGCCGAAATCGAAAGGCCCGCCATGCAAATGGCGGGCTTTTTGCTTTCTGGGCGCTTACAGGTTGCAAGCGTTTGTGTGCATTGCCGCAATATCCCGCCAAATGCCTTGGCGCAGTAATCCGGGCTCGGCATAATCGGGGCGCGTTTTTTCGGACGCGCATCGGCGTCGTCCGCTTCTCTTCCCGCTCAATCTTCATTAAAAGGACCGACGCGTGAGTCTCTGGTTTCTGGTATTCCTGAGCGTCCTGCAGGGCGTCACCGAACTCTTTCCCGTCAGCAGCCTTGGCCATACGCTGCTCGTGCCGGCGCTGTTCGGCATGCACATCGACAAGCACGCGCCGCAACTGCTGCCGTTCCTCGTTGCGCTGCACCTCGGCACCGCGCTGGCGCTGCTGTGGTATTTCCGCGCGCGCTGGATCGCGCTGATCGGCGGCTTCTTCGCGCAGCTCGGCGGCCGCAAGAACGACGACGGGCACCTGATGTGGGCGCTCATCATCGGTACGATCCCGACCGGCATCGTCGGGCTGCTTCTCGAGAAGCGCATCGAACGCGTGTTCCACGACCTGCGGATCGTCGCAGTCGCACTGATCGTGAACGGCGTGCTGCTGTGGCTCGGCGATCGCATCCAGCGTAGCCGCGCGCATCAGGCGCCCGAAAAGATGACGTTCAAGCAGGCGTTCTTCGTGGGTCTCGCGCAGATCGGCGCGCTGATTCCGGGCTTCTCGCGCAGCGGGCTGACGATGATCGCCGGCAATGCGGCGGGCCTGACGGCGGAGAAGGCCGCGGAATTCTCGTTCCTGCTCGGTACGCCGATCATCTTCGCGGCGGGCGTGCTCGAACTGCCGAAGCTGTTCCATGCGCGCGACCAGCTCGCCGATGCGCTGCTCGGCGGCGTGCTGACGGCGATCGCCGCGTACCTGAGCGTGCGGTTCCTGATGCGCTATTTCGAGGGGCGTGGCCGGCTGGCTTCGTTCGGCGTGTATTGCGTGATCGCCGGTGTGTTCTGCCTCGGCTGGTTCATGCTGCACCCGCAGCCGGTTTGAGGCTGCGTTGGCCGGTCTCGCATGATGTGACGCGATGATCGGGTATAATTTCGGGCTCGGCTTCATGCCGGGCCCGTTTTGTTTCGGGGCTTCGAGTCTGGTTTGTGGGTTTGCCGGGTTTGCCGGTGCTCGAAGTCTTGCGTCAGATGCGGCTCGTGCAGGCCGTGTCTTTTCTCCCCGACCGCCCTTAGCTCAGCTGGATAGAGCAACGGCCTTCTAAGCCGTAGGTCACACGTTCGAGTCGTGTAGGGCGGGCCAACAAAATCAATGACTTACAGTGATTTATGCCGGAGTATCATTTTCCGAATTCAATCCATGTAACCATCATGTAACCCGGTTTGGTCACTCCGACCGCGGCCGACGGTCGGCAAACCTGAGGTGGATTCAGTGGTGTCCGCTAAGCATCCTTTTCTGACAAGGGTTTTATCGAATTTCATCGATTCAACCCATCAAAAGAGGCGGTTGCCGCCGTTCTTGTCTTGCCACCCCATTTAGGGCACGGTAAACGCCCAATGAAGCCCGCGGGGAACGTTGAACATGAAATGTCCGCACTGCAGCGTTGAGGTCCACGATACGCGAACGGAAACCCTCATTGCATTTGACGACGAGGATTCTCACGTCCTGAACGGTGATACAGTCTGGCTAGCTTATGCGATGCAGTGCCCATCGTGTGAGGCCCCTGTCATTTACCTTGGCAGCGCAGATTCACAGCAGCATCATGAAAAAACACCTGCGTTTTTGGCCTATCCACGAGTGGTCAACAGACCGAAACCACCACAGCAGGTGCCGGCACATATCGCAGAAGACTATGTCGAAGCCTGCCTCGTCTTGAGCGATAGTCCGAAAGCCTCGGCAGCATTGAGCCGGCGATGCTTGCAGACAGTGCTACGGGAGCACGGTTACGCGCAACGAGATCTCGCCCCAGCCATTCAAGCGGCGCTCGATTCGGGAACCTTACCGGCCCTGGTTGCTGAAAGTCTCGATGCAATCAGAAACATCGGCAACTTCGCAGCGCATCCGATGAAAGATACCAATACCGGCACCATCCTCCCTGTCGTGGCCGAAGAGGCGGAATGGAATCTCGAGGTCTTGTCCGATTTGTTCGATTTCTATTACGTACAGCCGGCACGGGTGGAAGCCCGGCGAGCCGCGCTCAATGCAAAGCTAGAAGCTGCCGGTAAGCCCCCGATGAAGTGAGGTCGGTGTTCTCGCAGCACTAGATCAGATAGAGCGTCGCTGTTGTTGCGACTCTGGATAGGCGGTGCATTGTGCGCCGTGCTGCAATGGCTTGCCGAGCAAGCATTCCAACGAATGCAGTACGAATTTTTCGTTGTTTGGTTTGTTTCGATGCGGTGCACGAAAATGGCTTTTGAATCAGCCGCTTGTGCTGACTTTGGAGCACGAATGGTCCGTGCGTCATGTCTGTGTCGGCATACGGGGCAAGTAGTCACACCTGAGGTGCGGTAGCTGTGCTGTGCATTGCGATCTCGATCTAACGCTAGAATCGATTCTTCGCCATTACCACTGGAGACCTTTCATGGCGCTGTACATAGTCTGCTACGATCTAAGCCCGCAAGGGGATTACCGCGAGCTTGGCAAAGCAATTGAAAAGCTCGATGGAATCCGCTTCATGGGCTCAGCTAGTCTCGTAAAGGCTCCCGACGATTCAGCATCTCAAATACATGCGTATCTGATCAATCACGTATTGCCTACTGATAGATTGTCAGTACTGCAGCTGGACAAGGGTAAGAAGCCTGCCATGTACAGCAAAGAGATGAATGATCACTTCGCTAAAGCGGAAGCAATAGCGGAAAAGGAGACGCAGGAATTGCTGGCGCGTTTCACTCGCCGCACGTCTGAGTAAACTTCACGAAGAACAAGTATCGGAATCGAAAAAGACAAAAGCCTGCTTGCTTTCGCATAGCGGGCTTCGATGTTGGTTGCGGGGATAGGATTTGAACCTATGACCTTCGGGTTATGAGCCCGACGAGCTGCCAGACTGCTCCACCCCGCGGCGCGAAGTGTACTTGCATCGCAGAAGCGCGTCAAACGTAGCGACCCGGCGCCAACTCGCCGACTATGAGAAGCATGGCAGAGTCGGCGCCATGCATCAATCCCAGCGTCGCAATTTGGGAGCTTTAGGCGAGCGAGATGTCGTCTAAGCGTTCAGCGACGATGTCGATTCTCGGCCCTTGGGGCAGCGTCGCTGGCGCGGGACCCTCGAAATGCAGATTGCGACCGACCGCCTTTCCGGTCAAAAGTAGGTCGAACTTGCCACCGGGCGTATTGAATACGCTGACTGCGCCCGGAACATACGCTTTCACCGCCAGCTTGACTTGTATTGCATCGCCATCTACGTGCAACTGTCCCGAATACAGATACTGATCGTCGGCGCCGCGGACATTCCCGTTTTCGACAACGACGACTCCCGTCGCGCCTTTCAGTACCGCACTGAAATCTACCTTATAAAACCCATCGATATGCATTTGGCCTCCTTGTTATGCCGCAGGAAGTTGCGGCAACGCCATGGTAACCGTGGAGGCGTATTTTTGAAGGTGAGGCGCGCAGCAAGCCTCGTCGGAAGCGCTGGTGAATCTCGGGGCAGCCCTTCGAAGGCCTCTTGGATGGCATTAGCGGCGCCGGGTATCCGGCAGAAAACCAGCGGCCCGGATGGCGCCTACCATCGAGCGGAAGCGTGTGTTGGCATCGCGACGACTTGACCTGCGGTGGAATTTTGTAGCCAATCAGGCAGTGAGTCTCGGGTCGATATTCTCGGAATCCAGCCAGGCTCGACGGACCGTTGCAGGAGGTTGATAGCGATGTGCGCTATGGGGCCGGCGCTCGTTGTAGAACTGCCGCCAGCGTTCGATGAGCACCTTGCCTCGGCGCGGCTGCGGAACCACTCCCGGTTCAGCAATTCGTCACGCAGCTTGCCGTTGAAGCTCTCGACGAAGCCGTTTTGCCACGGACTGCCGGGCGCGATGAAGGCCGGACCGATGGCCGCATCCCGCAGCCAGCTGCATGACCCTGGCAGCGGTAAATTCGGCGCCGTTGTCAGACCGAACGAACGCGGGTTTGCCGTACTGCCGCATCAGTCGCGACAGCGTCAGAATCACATCCTGCGACCGCAGGCTGGCGCCGACCTCGATCGCCAGGCACTCGCGGGTGTATTCATCGATCACGCATAGCATCTTCAACGCCCGGCCATCCACCAGTTGATCGTGCACAAAGTCACAGCTCCAAACCGAATTGGGCTGCGTGGCGCCTGGCAGGCGTATGTCGTTGCCGCAACGACGTCGGCGAGGACGCCGCCGTGGAATGTTGAGCTGCAGGGCTCGCCACATTCGCCGCACGCGCGATTCGCTCAACGCCAGCCAAGCCGACATCCGGCGATAGCCGAAGCGCGGCACCTCTTGCGCGGCCGCCATCAGCCTCTCGCCCAAACTCCGATCCTTCTCCGGTTGCTTGAGCGTATAGGTCGCCACTCGGCGGCTCAGTCCCAGGTAGCGACATGCCTTGCGTTGCGAGAGCCCCCGCCGAGTCAGGACTTCCAGCGCTTCGCGCCGGCCCGTCGGGGTGGTCATTTTTTTCGGCTGAACTCCTTCAGGCCGTCGATGACAAGCATCTGCTCGGCGATCAGGCGCTTGAGCCGATCGTTCTCCGATTCCAACTCCTTGAGCCGACGCGCGTCAGCCACGTCCATCCCGCCGAACTTGTTGCGCCAACGATAGAACGTCTGTTCCGAAATGTTGTAGCGCTTGCATAGATTCTTCACCGGCTCATCCGGGCTCTCGGCCTCGCGCAAGATGCGGATGATTTGCTCGTCGGTAAATCGCTTCTTCATCGAGTTCTCCTTGCCTCTAGGATAAAAGAGAACTCACTTGCCGAATCGCTACAAGAAACGTCTCAGGTCACTGCCGACGAAACCGAGATGTGTCACCACGGATTCGACGCGGTAGCCGGGGTATCGGAATCGCGCCTATTCCAGCACACGGGCAATCGCAGCCCGAGCGAGTGCCGCATCTTGCTCGGGCGTACCGCCGGACACGCCGAGTGCGCCGATCAGCTGGCCATCGCCATCCAGGAGAGGCACTCCTCCTGCCATCAGCAACAGCCCGCCTGCATGGATGTGATCGAAGTGTGGAACTGGCTGGCCCGCCTGCCACGGAACATTGAGCGCTTCGCTCGGCGCCCGGAACATCACCGACGCCCGGGCCTTCGCTATCGACAGTTCATTCGACGCAAGCCATGCCCCGTCCATCCGCGAGAAAGTGACCAGGTGCGCACCCGCATCCAGAATTGCGAACACGGCATTGAGGCCCGCGTCCTGGGCTGCGGCACGCCCCTGGGCCACGATCCGATCCGCCCGCTCCAACGTGAGCTCAGGCATTTTGCGTCCACTCCGTCGCTTGCCACTGCTTCGCAGCGTCAATCGTCGCTAACGGGCGCATGGTTCGATACAAATGCGTATCGGCCGGAATGATCTCGACCATGGCGTCGATCATCTCCTTGGGGTCCGCCTGGTTCATCAGGCTGTCGCCGAAATCCGGCATCGGCACAACGGCGGAATCGGCGTCGTACCACTGCACGTAGCTCTCGGCGCCAGTGTCGTTGAATCCGGTACCGAAAACGCCTGGATTCACGGTCGCGACTTTGACGCCAAAGGGTTCGAGTTCCGCTTTCATCGACCCGGCGATGGCCTCGATCGCATGCTTGGTCGCGCAGTAGGCGCCGACAAACGGGACAACCAGAATGCCCCCCATCGACGAGGTCCATACGACTTTTCCGGACCTGCGTGCCACCATCTTCGGCACGATCGCCTGTACCAATTGAAGATGGCCGAAGACGTTGATTTCGAAGGACTCCCGAACGCGCTGCATCGGGATGTCGACGATCGATCCGCCTTCCATGACGCCGGCGTTCAGCACCAGGACATCGGGATCGAACGAGCCTGCGTGAGCGATGTCGATCGCGTCGAGCAGATTCAGCTTGATCACCTCGAGCACCACACCGGCTTCGGCTGCGTCCGCACGCAGGCTGCGAACCTGCGGCCACGTCTCGGCCGTCGCCACGACATGGTGGCCAAGGCGCGCAAGTTCAATTGCCGCACCACGACCAAAACCTGAACTGGCACCCGTGATCAATATCTTTCGAGACATCTTGCGCTCCTTGACTGAAATGGTTGCACCCAGTGTAGGGAGCCCCTAGTATCAAAACAAGATCACCAATGCTTGATGACACGATGAGAGTTGCTCACCAATCAAGGAACGTCGATTTTTTCTCTTTCACCGTGTTCCTGGCCGTTGCAACACGACGAAGCTTTCGCGCAGCAGCGACCGAACTCGAGATCACGCCGTCAGCGGTCAGTCATTCGGTAAAAGCGCTCGAGCGCCGTCTGGGCGTGCGGCTCCTGAATCGAACGACTCGCAGCACCTCGCTTACCGAGGCCGGCGAGCGTCTGGCAGCCAAACTCCGGCCGGCGGTTTCGATCATTGACGAAGCGATGCGCGAAGTCGACGATCTACGGGTGGCTCCCAGCGGAACCGTGCGCATCAATGCAAGCGAAGGCGCAATCCGCCTCATCCTGCGTCCCATCCTGGCAAGCTTCCTGAAGTCGTATCCGGACGTGCATCTCGACGTCGTGAGCGACGGCCGCCTCGGTGATATCGTTGCAGCGGGATTCGACGCGGGCATCCGACTGGCCGAGGCCGTGCCGCAGGACATGGTGGCCGTTCCGCTCATGGGCAACGTTCGTTTCGCAGCAGTCGCGTCGCCCGCGTATTTCGCTGAACATGGACGCCCCATTACGCCGCAGGATCTTTATCGACACGACTGTATTCGCTTTCGCTTCGAGAGCGGGGCGATCTACCAGTGGGAATTCGAGCGACGCGGCGTCAGCGAGACCATCGATGTTTCGGGTCCGCTTACTCTGACGGACCAACCGCTGATGGTCGACGCTGCCGTGGATGGCATCGGCATCGCCTTCGTTCCCGACCACCTCGTCATCGAAGCCTTGCGTGACCGGCGGCTCGAACGCGTTCTTGACGACTGGTGTCCGCCTTTTCCGGGGCTGTGTCTTTACTATCCGGGTCATCGCCATGTTTCGCAGGCTCTGCGCGCCCTGATTGCCTTTATAAAGGGCGAGCAGGTGCGCAGTTGAGTTTTTGCATGGCAACGCCGGCTTCGTATTCTCGGCAGTCGCACGATACCGCCGGTCAACTGTGAAGGTTCAACAGGTTGTATCGATGGTTCATCCGGACTGAGTCCGGGAGACTGGAAGTCGCCAAACACAGTCACACGTTCGAGTCGTGTAGGGCGGCCCAGTCTCGGCACTTGCAGACCTTCACCAGTCCGCCCGCGGTACCCACCTCCCGTCACTCCACCGTAACCGATTTCGCCAGATTCCTCGGCTTGTCGATATCCGCGCCGCGCAAACACGCCGCGTGATACGCGAGCAACTGCAGCGGCACGACGTGCAGGATCGGCGACAACAACCCGTAATAATCCGGCATCCGCAGTACCGACACGCCTTCGCTGTTGTCGATCCGCGTATCGGCGTCGGCGAACACGTAAAGCTGTCCGCCGCGTGCCCGCACTTCCTGCATGTTCGACTTCAGCTTCTCGAGCAGCGCATCGTTCGGCGCGATCGTCGCGACAGGCATCGTGTGCGTCACGAGCGCGAGCGGCCCGTGCTTGAGCTCACCCGCGGGATACGCCTCCGCGTGGATGTACGAAATCTCCTTTAGCTTCAACGCACCTTCGAGCGCGATCGGGTAGTGCAGCCCGCGCCCGAGGAACAGCGCATTCTCGTGCTGCGAGAATTCCGCCGCCCAGCGCTCGATCTGCGGCTCGAGCCCAAGCACCTCCTCGAGCGCGCCGGGCAGCCGCCGCAATTGCATCGTGTAGCGCGCGAGCTGCGCATCGTCGACGTAGCCGCGCAGCCGCCCGAGCGTGACGGCGAGAATGAACAGCGCGACGAGCTGCGTCGTGAATGCCTTGGTCGACGCGACGCCGATTTCCGGGCCGGCCCGCGTCAGGAAGCGCAGTCCTGCCTGCCGCATCATCGCGCTGGTCGGCACGTTGCAGATCGCCAGCGTATCGATATGGCCGAGCGCCTGCGCATACTTCAGCGCGGCGAGCGTGTCGGCGGTCTCGCCCGATTGCGACACGCTCACCACCAGCGTATTCGGCATCGCGAGCGCGTCGCTGTAACGGTATTCACTCGCGATCTCGACCTGGGCCGGCAAGCGCGCGATCGTTTCGAGCCAGCGGCGCGCGGTCAGGCCGGAATAGTGGCTCGTGCCGCACGCGAGAATCAGCACGTTGTCGATCTGCTCGAACGCGTGCGCGGCGTCGGGGCCGAATATGGCCGGATCGAACAGCCCCGCATCCGGAATGGTCGCGGCCACGGCCTGCGGTTGCTCGAATATCTCCTTCTGCATGAAATGCCGGTACGGCCCGAGTTCGACCGCGGCCTGCGCGGACGAAATGGTCTGTACCGCACGCTCGACCGGTGCGCCGCCGCGATCGAGTATGCGCACGCCGCCCGGCGTCAACTCGACGATGTCGCCTTCCTCGAGAAAGATGAAGCGGTCGGTGATGCCGGCGAGTGCGAGCGCGTCGGACGCAAGAAAGCATTCGTTATCCGTCACGCCGACGACGAGCGGCGAGCCGACCCGTGCGCCGATCAGCCGCTGCGGCTCGTGCTTGCTGAACACCGCAATCGCGTACGCACCGTGAAGTTGCGACGTTGCCGCGCGCACGGCGGCGAGCAGGTCGCCGCGATACTTGCTGTGGATCAGGTGCGCGACGACCTCGGTGTCGGTCTGGCCGTCGAATTCGTAGTGTTCGTCAGAAAGTTGCTTGCGCAACGTTTCGTGGTTCTCGATGATGCCGTTGTGCACGAGCGCGATTTCGTCGCGCGAGAAGATCGGATGCGCGTTGCAGGTGGCCGGCGCGCCGTGCGTCGCCCAGCGCGTGTGCGCGATGCCGGTGCTGCCGGTCAGGCCGGCGGTACGCACGTGCGCGTCGAGATCGGCGACGCGCGACACGCTGCGCTCGCGGCGCGCATGGCCGTCGACGACCGTCGCCACGCCGCATGAATCGTAGCCGCGATATTCGAGGCGACGCAAACCTTCAATCAGAATCGGGACGATGTCCCGTTGCGCGACTGCGCCGACGATGCCACACATGACACGTCTCCTTCCCGTTTAGTCATCATGGACCGCACGCGCCGTTGCGTCAGCGCGATGCGGTTGCCGTTGCCGTTGCCGCCGCCGTCGTGAGCCCGCATCGAGCGGGTATGACGGGGTCGGCCATCCGGCTTTCGAATGCCAGATAAAGCGACTCCTCCAGTACGTTCCAGTGCGCGCCGTGCCGGTATGGCCCCGATCGCGCTTGCCAGCAGGCAACCGTGCTCCAATCGTTCATCTTGACCGCGACCAGCGCGATCAGGCTCCACGGGTAGTCGGTGTTGGCAAGTTGCTGCCAGCTCTTGCCGTACTTCCGAATCCACCGTGCATAGATCGCCTCGCCGGATTGTTCGGGAACCTGAATACCGGACAGGAGCGGGAGGATCTGCGCGATCTTCGCCGGATAAAAACTCGCGTCGCTGACCTGCTGCGTGCTGGCGCGAAAACCGGATGCCGTGCCGCGCCAGAACACCTTCAGGATCGCGGAGGCAAGCTGGTCGGCGCGCAGGCTCCACGGGCCCGCATGCGTGTAGTCGGCGCGCCGGACGTAGTACGCCTCGAGTGCCTGGAACGCGCTGTGTACCTCGACGTTGTCCATCAGCAGCGCGACGTGCAGCGAAGACGAGATCTGATACACGCCGGAGGCCTTGTCTAGCAGCGTCTCCAGATGCATGGCGGCGCGGTTCAGGCTGAGTTCCCACGCGGTGGGCAAGCCGCCGGGCGGCGCGAAGCGGGCGAGCAATTCGATCCAGGTCGCCATCATCGCGTCGTCGGTTTCCGCTTCGGCGCATGAGCGGTAGCGGCCGTCCTTCACGCAGTAGCGATCGAAGCCGCCATCCGGGCGCTGGCGCGGCAGCAACCATGCAATCCATGCGAGTGCGGCCTGACGGGCGTCGAGTTGCGCGTCGGACGCGGCGAGCAGCGCTTTTGCCGCGAAATACGGATCGATGCCGACGCCGTTCAGGCGCACGGTGATCGCACCGTCGGTGCGCTGGTACAGCCCTTCGAGCCGGAGTTCGGCGGCGCTCGCGTGCAGTGCGAAGCCGCACGCGGCGAGACAGCAGGCGACGTGCCACAGGCGGCACAGCGCGATGGTGGCCGCGACGTGCGAGCGTGCGGTCGGGGAAAGCGCGGGCCGTTTCATGTGCTGGGCTCCTGCGCGGGGTCCTGTGCAATCGTCGCCGGGCGCGGCGTTGGCCGCGTCGCGCCCGGCAAGCGTGTCGAAGTTGCGGCTCGGTTCACGGTGATGCGGGTGAACCCGAGGCTCGTACCGGGATGTGCGTCCACGAGGCAGTTCCCTGCATCGGAGCCTGAACCTGGCTCGCGGATCGCGAATTGCAACGGGACACGTCGGCACGTGCGGTGCGCGGGAGCGCTGGTCTTTCGCTCCCGGCGGACGCGCCGCGTTTCCTCCCGGCTTCGTTGCTTGGGCGTCCCTGTTCGTCCGCTGTCCGGCGCGTGCTTCGAGGTACACCTGACTGTCATTAAGCAAGGCGTGAGCCATCGGCCGCGATGCCGCGCGCAGCAAGGGGCAGGCGCGAAGGCAGGGGGCGCGGCGCGGACGGCGGCGGCGGATTTTGATTCATTGAAGAATCAGCCCGCGTGCGACCGGGATTGCAGCGCGCACATGCGATGCGTCCAGCGAATTGTCTGTCGAACGTATGCCGCGCTGGCAGCGTGACTGTGCGCGGCGATGCGCGCCGTGTCGTTCGTTGTGTGCGCATCGGCCGGGGTGCCGATGCGATTCATGCAGGCGCATGCGCTGCATGGACCGCGCACCGATGTATCCGCCCCGTTTCGGATCAGCGTTACACATTCGCAACATTTCGCATGCATCGATTCGTGCGACGTGAAGGACGTTGCATGTCGGTTAAATCCCTCATGCGGGAGCGCGGCCGAGCGGCCGATTGCGCCGCCCGCTGCACAGACAAAAGTGGCGGATCGAGTAAACGCAACGCGCTTCGACAGGTCCGCGAGATCCGATGCGAAACGAACGTGCGACACGCGTCCGCGATTCGTCGGACGACGCCGCTGAAGGGGCGATGAAACTGCCCGGATTTTTGCGTGTATCGCGCTCGACCGGTGGTGCGACACACGTAGCAGTTGTGAAACATTTCATCGTGCGTCGCGTGTGCGCGGTGCATGCAGTGCGAACCGGACACGGCCGCAGTACGACTGGTTTGAATATTGCTGTAGTGGAGGGGACGTGACGAACGGACGTGACGCCTGGCCAAGCGAGGAACGACTCATGACGTGACTGATCAAGTGCAACGAGACGCCGGTAGTACGACGATTCGCGTGGCGCAGACCACGTGGACAGGGCGGCGCGCTCGCTCCGCGACACTGCAGCGTGTCGATCGCGTGCGAGTACGGAAGGTGCCGTCTGAATACATGCTTCGCGCCACGAGCAGGGTCATTCAGCGCGATATGGGTCAACGAGGATAACGATGAAAAAGATTTTGCTTGTGTTCGGGACTCGGCCGGAGGCCATCAAGATGGCACCGCTGGTGCGTGCATTAAAAGCACAGGCGGGTGTCGACGCCAGGGTATGCGTGACCGCGCAGCACCGCGAAATGCTCGATCAGGTGCTGACGCTGTTCGACATCAAGCCCGACTACGATCTCAACGTGATGCGGCAAAGCCAGACGCTGACCGACGTGACGACCGGCATTCTGCAGGCAATCGGCGTCGTCTTCGACGAGTTGCGCCCGGACGTCGTGCTGGTGCACGGCGATACGACGACCACGCTCGCGGTCAGTCTGGCGGCGTTCTACCGTTATTTGCCCGTCGGCCATGTGGAGGCCGGCCTGCGCAGCGGCGACATCTGGTCGCCGTGGCCGGAGGAGTTGAACCGCCGCGTGACCGACGCCGTATCGTCGTGGCATTTCGCGCCGACCGGGCAGGCACGCGACAACCTGCTCAGCGAGGGCGTGCCGGGCGGGGCGGTCGTGCTGACCGGCAATACCGTGATCGACGCGCTGCACGAGGTCAAGCGCATGCTGGACTGCACGACGGCGCTGACGGAGAAGGTCGCCGGACAGTTTCCGTTTCTCGAGCCGTCGCGGCGCGTGGTGCTGATCACGGGCCATCGACGCGAAAGTTTCGGCGAGCCGTTCCAGAATTTCTGCGAGGCGCTGTGCACGCTCGCGAAGCGCTATCCCGACGCGCAGTTCGTCTATCCGCTGCACATGAATCCGAACGTGCGGGAGCCGGCGCGCGCCCGGCTCGGTCACATGCCGAACATCTACCTGATCGAGCCGCAGGAATATCTTTCGTTCGTATTCCTGATGTCGCGCGCGCATTTCATCATCACCGATTCGGGTGGCATTCAGGAAGAAGGGCCCGCGTTGGGCAAGCCGGTGCTCGTCACGCGAGAGACGACGGAGCGGCCCGAAGCGATCCAGGCCGGTACCGCGCGGCTCGTCGGTACCGATCAGGAGCGGATCGTGTACGAAGCGTCGCGTCTGTTCGACAGCGAGAGCGCTTACGGGGAGATGGCGCGCGCGAGCAATCCGTACGGCGACGGCCATGCGAGCGAGCGGATCGTTCACGCGCTGATGCGAAATTCGGGCGTACCCACGAAGGCGACGAGCTTTTCGTTGGGGGCGGCGGAAATGCCGTTCAACGCGCTCACGCTGGGGTTGCAGGCGTTGAGGTCGCGGTGAGCATCGCGGCGCGCTAGCGTTCGAACCACGCGTTGCAATCGCGGGACGATCCGGTCCGGCCGGGAGGCCGGCCGGACGTTTGCGTTTGCGCGCTCGATCATTTCCGGTTTCTCGGTTCGCTGATTGCACAGGGCGGGTCTGGTCGTCCGGTTTTTGCTACCGCCGTACCGAAGCGCCCGGCGAAACATGGGCAGTCGCCGCGCGAGAACGTGAGCGAACCGCCTGCGGCCGCGCATCGAAACATCGAAACCTGAATCACCCGCCCGCCTTTCCGGCAAGCGTGACCGGTCGCGGCCCGCCATCTCCGGGCAAATTTCCCGCTCCGATTACCTGAAACGCCCGAATCCCCCCGATCCGACGGCAAATCCGAAATGGTTCGATAATGCGGATCGGCGATCCATGCGGACGAGCGAGCGGCCGGGAATTCGTTGCCACGTTGCGCAGGCAACCGGGCCGCCGCATCGTTTGCAGCATCCGCCGGGCCGTGCCTGCAGGCAACACGGCCCACGACACGGCGCCCTGCCTGGTTGTTCGGAATGTGCGCCGCGCCGTTCGAATCCCCACCCGATGCCTGCCCGAAGCGGGCATCGCAACCAGGAGGTGAACGATGATCACGCTGACCGTCAACGGTAGCGAGCAGCACTTCGACGGCAATCCCGACATGCCGTTGCTCTGGTATCTGCGCGATGTTCTCGGCCACACCGGCACCAAGTTCGGTTGCGGGATGGCACTGTGCGGCGCGTGCACCGTGCACGTCGACGGCGTCGCGATCCGGTCGTGCATCACCCCGGTCGCGGCCGCTTCCGGCAAGCGCGTGACGACGATCGAGGGCCTGTCGACCGATCTGACCCATCCGCTGCAGCAGGCGTGGCAGGAACTGAACGTCGCGCAGTGCGGCTACTGCCAGTCCGGGCAGATCATGCAGGCCGCGTCGTTGCTGAAGACGAATCCCCATCCGACCGAAGCCGACATCGACGATGCGATGTCCGGCAACATCTGTCGCTGCGGCACCTACGCGCGCATACGCGCGGCGATCCGCCTGGCCGTGCGCCGCGGGGGTGCCGCGTGAGCGCGCCCGAACTCTCCGTCCATAACGAAAGCCGTCGCGCGCTGCTGCTCGGCTTTGCGTCCGGCGGGTTGCTGCTCGCGTTCGGCGTGCCGTCGCTCGTGCGCGCGGCCGTGCCGAACCAGCCGCCCGTCAGTGCAGATCCGCGATACGGCGGCGCGGGAATGCCGCACGGCTTGCGCGACGATCCGCACCTGTTCGTCGCGATCGCACCCGACGGCACGGTCACCGTGACCTGCATCCGCTCCGAGATGGGGCAGGGCGTGCGCACGAGCGTCGCGCTCGTGGTGGCGGACGAACTGGGCGCGGACTGGGCGCGCGTGAAGGTCGCACAGGCCGTCGGCGACGAGCCGCGCTACGGCAACCAGAACACCGACGGCTCGCGCAGCCTGCGCCAGAGCTTCGCCGCGTTGCGCCGCGCGGGCGCGGCGGCGCGCACGATGCTCGAACAGGCTGCCGCCGCGGCGTGGGGCGTCGATGCGCGGCAGGTCAAGGCAACCGTGCATGAGGTCGTCGACACGAAGAGCGGACGCAAGCTCGGCTTCGGCGAACTGGCGGCGAAAGCGGCCGCGTTGCCGGCACCCGATCCGGCGACGGTGCCGCTGAAAGCGCCAGCCGAATTCCGCTATATCGGCAAGGGCGAAACGGCGTTGATCGACGGACGCGACATCGTCGCCGGCCGCGCGCACTACGGGATCGACACGCGGCTCGACGGCATGCTGTACGCGGTCGTCGCGCGCCCGCCGGCCTACGGGGACACGATGGCGTCGTTCGACGCGTCGGCGGCGGAGAAGCTGCCGGGTGTCGTCAAGGTCGTGCCGCTCGCGTCGACGCCGCTGCCGTCCGGCTTCCAGCCGCTCGGCGGCGTGGCCGTCGTCGCGCGCGACACGTGGACGGCGATCCAGGCACGCGCGCAACTGAAGATCGACTGGAAGCACGGGCCCAATGCGAACTACGACTCGGCCGCGTATCGGAAGACGCTGGAAGCGGCGGCCGCGCAACCGGGCGACGTGATCCGCAACGACGGCGACGCGGCGGCGGCGCTGGCCGGCGCCGCGAAACGCGTGCGTGCGACCTACTACATCCCGCATCTCGCACACGCGACGATGGAGCCGCCCGCGGCCGTCGCGCGCGTGGCGGACGGCCGATGCGAAGTGTGGACCTGTACGCAGGCGCCGCAGACCACGCGCGACGAGGTCGCGAAGGCGCTCGGGTTGCCGGGCGAGCGCGTGACGGTCAACGTGACGCTGCTCGGCGGCGGTTTCGGCCGCAAGTCGAAGCCCGACTACGTGGTGGAGGCGGCGCTGCTGTCGAAGGCGGTTGGTGCGCCCGTCAAGCTGACGTTCACGCGCGAGGACGACCTTGCGCACGACTACTTCCATGCCGTGTCGCTCGAAGCGTTCGACGGCGGGATCGATGCGTCGGGGAAAGTGGTCGCGTGGCAGCATCGCACGGTTGCGCCGTCGATCCAGTCGACCTTCAGGGCCGGCGTCGTGCACGAGCAGCCGGGCGAGCTCGCGCAGGGGATCGCGGACCTGCCGTTCGCGATCCCGAACGTGCGGATCGAGAATCCGGCCGCGCAGGCGCACACGCGGATCGGCTGGTTCCGCTCGGTCTACAACATTCCGCATGCGTTCGGAATCCAGAGTTTCGTGTCGGAGCTGGCGCACGCGGCCGGTCGCGACCCGAAGGATTTCCTGCTCGAACTGATCGGGCCCGCGCGGCGTTTCGAGCCGCACATCACGGTGAAGAACGTGAACTACGGCGAGGATCCGGCGCTGTATCCGGTCGACACAGGGCGGCTGCGGCGCGTGGTCGAGACGGTCGCGCGCGAGGCGGGCTGGGGGCGCGGGCTGCCGAAGGGGCACGGGCTCGGGATCGCCGCGCACCGCAGCTTCGTGTCGTACACGGCGGCGGTGTGCGAGGTGCAGGTCGATGCCGACGGCAAGATCACGGTGCCGCGGGTCGACATCGCGATCGACTGCGGGCCGCAGGTCAATCCGGAGCGCGTACGCTCGCAGCTCGAGGGGGCAGTGGTGATGGGGCTCGGCATCGCGCTGCACGGCGAGATCACGTTCAAGGACGGCCATCCGGAGCAGAGCAACTTCAACGGTTTCCAGGTGCTGAGAATGAACGAGGCGCCGGGTGAAATCCGCGTGCATCTCGTCGCGCCCGACGATTTCGCGACACCGCTCGGCGGCGTGGGCGAGCCGGGCCTGCCGCCCGTCGCGCCCGCGCTGACCAATGCGATCTTCGCGGCGACCGGCACGCGCATCCGCAGCCTGCCGGTTGCCGATCAGCTCGCGAAGCCCCGCGCGGGGTGACGCAATCCCCGGGCCGGGCCGTATCGTGCGGCCCGGTACGCATCCATCCTTGAACAAGGAGTGTCGACGTGGCCTCATCCGATATCAGCGTGAAGCAGGCAGTTTCCCCGACCGAATGGGACGCGCGAGTCAACCTGGCGGCGGCTTACCGCCTCACCGCGCTGTTCGGCTGGGACGATCTCGTGTTCACCCATATTTCCGCGCGCATCCCGGGCCCGGAGCATCATTTCCTGATCAACCCGTACGGCATGATGTTCGACGAGATCACGGCATCGTCGCTGGTGAAGGTGGATCTCGAAGGACGCAAGGTGTCCGAATCGCCGTACGAGATCAACCCGGCCGGCTTCACCATCCACAGCGCGGTGCACGCGGCCCGCGACGACGCGCTGTGCGTGATGCATACGCATTCGATCAACGGCGTCGCCGTGTCGGCACAGGAGGGCGGGTTGCTGCCGCTGTCGCAGCAGTCGCTCGGCGTGCTGGCGTCGCTCGGCTATCACGACTACGAGGGCATTGCGCTCAACGAAGGCGAAAAGGCGCGCCTCGTGCGCGACCTCGGCGCCCACACGAACCTGATGCTGCGCAACCACGGCCTGCTGACCGTCGGGGCGACGCCGGCAGACGCGTTCGTCGCGATGTACTTCTTCGAAGCGGCCTGCATGATCCAGGTGCGCGCGCAGGCCGGCGGCACCGCGCTGCTGCCGATCGCACAGCCGATTCTCGACGGCATCAAGCAGCAGATCGCCGCGGTGACGCGCGGCATGGGGGCCGGCGCGCTCGTCTGGCCCGGGCTGCTGCGTCGGCTCGATCGGCGCAATCCGGGGTACGCGGACTAGCGCATCCGTCGTTGTTGTTTGCGAACGACCGTGCTAAATTCCTGCCAGCATTCGCAATCACGGAACCCTTCATTCGGCTGACGAAGCCGGCCCCCGGGAGGCAGCACGATGAGCTTGTTGATGTCGCGACGCGATCTCGCGTTCCTGTTGTACGACTGGCTCGATGCGGAGGCGCTTGTCGCGCTGCCGCGCTACGCGGAGCACAGTCGCGAGACCTTCGATGCGGTGCTCGATACCAGCGAGCGGATTGCCGAAGACCTGTTCGCGCCGCATGCGGCACGAGGCGATCGCGAGGAACCGCACTTCGACGGCGAGCGCGTGACGCTGATCCCGGACGTCGAACCGGCCGTGCGCGCCTTCGCGGACGCCGGCCTGATCGCCGCGGGCCACGACGAAGCGCTCGGCGGCATGCGCTTGCCGAAGCTGGTCGAAGCCGCGTCGTTCCTGTTCTTCCAGGCCGCGAACATCGCGACCGCCGCCTATCCGTTCCTGACCGTCGCCAACGCGAACCTGCTCGTCGCGCATGGCACTCCCGCGCAGATCGACGCGTTCGCGCGCCCGGAGCTGGAAGGGCGCTACTTCGGCACCATGTGCCTGTCCGAGCCGCAAGCCGGGTCGTCGCTGTCCGACATCGCGACGCGCGCGGATTTCGAGTGCGACTCGCCGCTCGGCCCGCGCTACCGGCTGACCGGCAACAAGATGTGGATCTCGGGCGGCGAACACGAGTTGACGGAGAACATCGTCCACCTCGTGCTTGCGAAGATCCCCGACGAACACGGCCGCCTGCTGCCCGGCACGCGCGGCATCTCGCTGTTCATCGTGCCCAAGTACCTGCCCGGTACCGACGGCGCCGCGCAGGGCGAGCACAACGACGTGGCGCTCGCCGGGCTGAACCACAAGATGGGCTACCGCGGCACCACCAACTGCCTGCTGAACTTCGGCGAAGGCACGCGCTACCGGCCGGAAGGGCGGGCGGGTGCGATCGGTTATCTGGTCGGCCAGCCGAACCACGGCCTCGCGTACATGTTCCACATGATGAACGAGGCGCGCATCGGCGTCGGCGCGGGCGCGGTGGCGCTCGGCTACACGGGTTATCTGCATGCGCTCGACTACGCGCGGAACCGGCCTCAAGGGCGTCCGCTGGGGCCGGCGGGCAAGGATGCAGCCGCGCCGCAGGCGCCGATCGTCGAGCATCCGGACGTGCGGCGCATGCTGCTCGCGCAGAAGGCCTATGTCGAAGGCGGTCTCGCGCTGATCCTGTACTGCGCGAAGCTGGTCGACGAAGCACGCGCGCACGACGACGCGACCGTGCGTGCCCAGGCCGGGCGGCTGCTCGACATCCTGACGCCGATCGCGAAAAGCTGGCCGTCGCAGTGGTGTCTCGCGGCGAACGACCTCGCGATCCAGGTGCACGGCGGCTACGGCTACACGCGCGATTACGCGGTCGAGCGGCTCTATCGCGACAATCGGCTCAACCCGATACACGAAGGCACGCACGGAATCCAGGCGCTCGACCTGCTGGGCCGCAAGGTCGCGCAGGACGATGGCGCGCTGCTGCGCGCACTCGACGGGAGAATCGGCGCGAGCGTCGAACGTGCGCTGGCGCTCGATGCCGGCCTGCGGGAGCAGGCCGATGCGCTGGCGCGGCGCTGGTCGCGGCTGGTCGACGTCACGCGACAGCTCGGCGCGATCGGCGATCAGCAGGCGCGGCTCGCGAACGCGAGTGTCTATCTGGAAGCGTTCGGCCATCTCGTCGTTGCGTGGCTGTGGCTCGACGTGACGCTCGCCGCGCACGGGCAAGCCGGCGATTTCCACGACGGCAAGCGTGCGGCCGCCCGCTACTTCTTCCGCTGGGAGTTGCCGAAAGTGGACGCACAGCTCAATCTGCTGTCGAGCGTCGACACGACGACGCTCGACATGCGCGACGCGTGGTTCTGAACGTAGCCGCACCGACATTCCGGAATGCTGACGATATCGCGAAGGCCGGTTCGTATGGCCGTCGCACACGCGTCGTGAACCGGGCGCGCGGGACCATCCCGCGAACCGCATCGATGCGCGGCCACGCCGCGCAAGGAGAGAGAAGCGCATGAAAGCCCTGTTGTGTACCGCATTTGGCCCGATCGACCGCCTGCGCATCGAAGACGTCGCGATTCCCGAACCGGCGGCCGGCCAGGTCCGGGTCAAGGTGAAGGCCGCGTCGCTCAATTTCCCCGACGCGCTGATCGTCCAGGGGTTGTATCAGGTGAAGCCGGCGTTGCCGTTTTCGCCGGGCGCCGAGTTTGCCGGCGTGATCGACGCGGTCGGCGAGGGCGTTACCGCATGGGGGCCCGGCGATTCGGTGGTGGCGTTCACGGGGCACGGCGGGTTCGCGCAGCAGTGCGTGGCCGATGCGCACCAGATCGCCCCGTTGCCGCCGGGGATGACGTTCGAGCAGGGCGCGGCGCTCGTGCTCGCATACGGCACGTCGCTGCACGCGTTGCAGCAGCGTGCGCGATTGCAGGCGGGCGAGACGCTGCTCGTCCTGGGCGCGGCGGGCGGCGTCGGGCTCGCCGCGATCGAGATCGCGAAGGCGCTCGGCGCGCGCGTGATCGCGGCGGCGTCGAGCGCGGACAAGCTCGCGCTGTGCCGTGAAGCCGGCGCGGACGAGACGATCGACTATGCGACCGAAGACCTGCGCCGCCGCGTGGACGAACTGACCGGCGGGCGCGGCGCCGACGTCGTCTACGATCCGGTGGGCGGCGCATACACCGAGGCGGCGCTGCGCGCGACCGCGTGGCGCGGCCGGTTCCTCGTCGTCGGGTTCGCGGCCGGCGAGATTCCGAAGATCGCGCTGAACCTCGCGCTGCTCAAGGAGCGCGACATCCTCGGCGTGTTCTGGGGCGATGCGGTGCGCCGCGGCCCGGCGCAGCATGTCGCGAACATGCGCTTGCTGGCCGAATGGTTCGCGGCCGGCAAGGTGCGGCCCGCGATCACCGAGCGCGTGTCGCTGGCCGGCGCGACCGACGCGATCGCGCGGATGGCGAACCGGCAGGTGAAGGGCAAGGTGGTGATTCTGCCGGACGCGTGAACGGTATGGCGCGTCGCGGCGCAATGCGCGCCACGACGGCAGCGTGCGCCGGCGCGACCCCGGTGCAGCCGAGCCGCCGGCCGCCGCGCGAACCCGGCTCAGTCCTTCGGCAGGCGCAGCGTGTCGAGCGCATGCTGCGAAAATTCGACCCAGAACCGCTCGTTCGCAATGCCGGCCTGCAGCACCAGCTGCTGCAGGCGCTTCGTGCGTGAATCGTCGGGCGTCGAAAAGTCGCGCGCCTCGATTTGCAGATAGAGATCGAGCTTTTCCTGGTGAAGCGCGATGCGCCGCCTGATTTCGTCCTCGAGGCCGGCCGGCCCGAGCACCGCTTCCGCGCGCAGGCGCACCATCAACGCTTCGCGCAGCGGCGTCGGATCTTCCGGTTCGGCGATCCAGCGCCGCAGCTCCTTTTTGCCGGCCGGCAGGATCCGGTACGCGCGCTTGCGGCCGCGCCCCGATTCGGCGGGCAGCGATTCGATCCAGCCTGTTTCCTCGAGGCGCCCCAGTTCGCGGTAGATCTGCTGGTGCGTGGCCTGCCAGAAATAGCCGATCGAGCGATCGAAGCGGTCGGCGAGCTCGGACCCCGAACCGGGACGTTCGGCGAGCGCGGTGAGGAGTGCGTGAGGCAGGGACATGTCGGATCGGCGGAGGCAGCGGAATGAACCGCATCTTGCCATATCGGGGCCACAGTACAAGTCGCGGATCGCGTTTATGCAACTTGTTGCGTAAACGAACGCGGTGAACTACCATCTGTGCAACTTGTTGCATAAAAATGGAGACACCCGATGGCATCCCGCTATCCGCATTTGACGACCCCGCTCGAACTGGGCTTCACGTCGCTCAGGAACCGAGTACTGATGGGGTCGATGCATGTCGGCCTCGAGGAGGCGCCGCAAGGATTCGAGCGAATGGCGGCGTTCTATGCGGAGCGCGCGCGAGGCGAAGCCGGCCTGATCGTCACGGGTGGTTTCGCGCCGAACGAGCGCGGCCGTCCGGCGCCGGGCGGCGCGATGCTGACGACCGAAGCGGAAGCCGAACGCCATCGCGTCGTGACGCGTGCGGTGCATGCGGAGGGCGGCAGGATCGCGCTGCAGATCCTCCACTTCGGGCGCTACGCATATCACCCGGCGCTCGCCGCGCCCAGTGCGCTGAAAGCGCCGATCAACCGGTTCACGCCGCATGCGCTGAGCGGCGACGAAGTCGACGAGACGATCGCCGATTTCGTCCGATGCGCGGCGCTTGCGCAGCATGCGGGCTACGACGGTGTCGAGATCATGGGGTCCGAGGGTTACCTGATCAACGAGTTCATTGCCGCGCGCACGAACCATCGCGACGACGCGTGGGGCGGTGCCTACGAGAATCGCATCCGTTTCGCGGTCGAGATCGTGCGGCGCGTGCGCGAGCGGGTGGGCAAGAACTTCATCGTCATCTACCGGCTGTCGATGCTCGATCTCGTCGAAGGCGGCTCGACGCTCGACGAGGTGATCCGGCTCGCGCAGGCGATCGAGGCGGCCGGCGCGACGATCATCAATACCGGCATCGGCTGGCACGAGGCGCGCATACCGACCATCGCGACCAAGGTGCCGCGCGCCGCGTACGCATGGGTCACGCGGCAATTGATGGGCAAGGTCGGCATCCCGCTCGTGGCGACCAACCGGATCAACACGCCGGACGTCGCCGAACAGCTGCTCGCCGACGGCTATTGCGACATGGTGTCGATGGCGCGGCCATTCCTCGCCGACGCCGAATTCGTGCGCAAGGCGCGGGAAGGGCGCCCGGACGAAATCAACACGTGCATCGGCTGCAACCAGGCGTGCCTCGACCATACGTTCAGCGGCAGGATCACGTCCTGCCTCGTGAATCCGCGCGCCTGCCACGAAACCGAGCTCGTGATCCGCCCCGCACGGCAGCGCAAGCGCATCGCGGTGGTCGGTGCCGGCCCGGCGGGCCTCGGTTTCGCGGTCACGGCGGCCGAGCGCGGCCACGCGGTGACGCTGTACGAAGCGGGTGCCGAGATCGGCGGCCAGTTCAACATCGCGAAGAAGGTGCCCGGCAAGGAAGAGTTCAACGAAACGCTTCGATACTTCCGCCGGCAGATCGAGTTGCGCGGGATCACGCTGCATGTCAATACGCGCGCGAGCGCCGAGATGCTGCTGCAGGGCGAATTCGACGAGGTGGTGATCGCGACGGGCATCGTGCCGCGCACGCCGCCGATCGACGGCGTCGGGCATCCGAAGACGCTCGGTTATCTCGACGTGCTGCGCGACGACAAGGCCGTGGGCCGCAGCGTCGCGATCGTCGGCGCCGGCGGCATCGGTTTCGACGTCGCGGAATATCTGGTTCATCGCGATGGCGGCGAACAGGTGGACGCCGACCGGTTCTTCAACGAATGGGGCGTCGATCGATCGTATGCGAGTGCCGGCGGGCTGGGCCGTGCGCAACCCGAGCCGGCCGCGCGGCAGGTGCATCTGCTGCAGCGCAAGGCATCGAAGATCGGCGACGGGCTCGGCAAGACCACCGGGTGGATCCACCGCACGGCGCTGAAGGCGCGCGGCGTCGGCATGTCGTCGGCGGTGACGTACCGTCGCATCGACGACGAAGGATTGCACGTGACGATCGACGGCGTCGAACAGACGCTGCCGGTGGACAACGTGGTGATCTGCGCGGGGCAGGAGCCGTCGCGCGAACTGGCGGATCAACTGCAGGCCGCCGGATGCCGCGTGCATCTGATCGGCGGCGCACACGAGGCCGTCGAACTCGATGCGAAGCGCGCGATTCACCAGGGCACGACGCTGGCCGCGACGCTTTGACGCCGATTCGTTTCTTTTCCGTCCGATGAGTCAGGAGACTTCGATGACACACGCACCGCTGCAAGTTCATCCCGCCGTCGCGAAATCGCTCGACGCGTGGCATGCGATGATCGACAACAAGGATTTCAGTGCACTCGAATCGATCGTTCACCCGGATGCGGTGTTCCGTTCGCCGATGGCGTTCAAGCCGTACGGGCCGGCACCCGCGCTGTTGATGGCGCTACGCACGGTGATCACGATCCTCGAGAATTTCGTCTATTACCGCCAGTTCGTCACCGACGACGGCCTGAGCGTGGTGCTGGAATTCACCGCGAGCGTCGGCGACAAGGCGCTGAAGGGGATCGACATGATCCGCTTCGACGAAGAAGGGCGGATCGTGGAATTCGAAGTGATGATCCGGCCGTTCAATGCGCTGCAGGCGCTCGGTGCGGAAATGGGCGCGCGGCTCGGGCAGCAGTTGCCGGCGTTCAAGGTTGGCAGTTGAAGCGGGTCATGATTGCGCAACTGCGCGCGTATCCCGGTTCGGCCGGCCGTCGTGAGCGGATGGCGAAGTACGCCTTCACGCACGTGGAAATCGACGGCGTCGCGGCAAGCGGCGACGCGACGTCGTCATGCCTGATGCCCCGCGCGGTGTCGACCGTCGGCACGGCCGGCACCGCATGCGTGTTCACACCACTGCCGCCCGCGCCAGCCGCTCGGCGAACCAGTCGCAGACGAGCGCGGTGCGCTCGGATGCGTGGTTGTAGATCGTGTGCTCGCCGTCCGGCCAGACCTTGAGCGTCGCATCGCCGGACGTCGCGGCATCGAGAAACGGCTGTTGATCGTCGATCCGGATCAGCGGATCTTCACCGCCGTGCAGCACCAGCAGCGGACACACGATACGGTCGCGTTCGGACGAGAAACTCATCCGCGCGAAGTTCGCCGCCACGGCATCGGGATCGTCGTTGCCGAGCATCGCCGCGGCCTGCTCGACGAACGTGCGGAACGGCAGCAGCGTCGGCGCCGCGAGCGCGCCGTTCACGCAGCAGGCCGCGATCCGTCGGTCACTCGCGGCAGTCGACGCCGCCCACAACCCGCCGATGCTGTTCCCCCAGATACCGATCGGCCCGGGCACATGATCGGCGACGTGATCGACGAAGCGCCGATAGGCGGCGCTCATGTCGACGTCGACGAAGGTCCGCTGTTCGAGCCGCGTCTCGCCCTGGCCCGGCCCCTCGGCGAGCAGCGTGGCGAGGCCGCGTGCCGCGAGTGCGCGCGCGATCGGCCAGTACGCGAAGCCCCAGCCGCTCTGGCCGCCGAACACGATCACGGTGCCGCGTACGTGCTCCGCCGGCGGCCGCACCAGCCAGCCGATCAGGCGCGCATCGCCGAACGGCGCTTCGACGCGTTCGATGCGCTTGTCGGACCAGCGCGCGAGGCCGTGCGACGCGTCGACGAGCCGCGCATAGAGCGCGCGCTTGCGCGGCACGTCGTGGTTGAACGCCATCTGCGCGAACAGCAGGTTCGCGATGGCCATCGCCTGCGCGTCGGCGGCCGTGACCCGGTGGCCGGCATCCGCCGCCTGCGCGGCGCGCGCGAGCTGCGCGTCGGCCAGCGCTTCGGCCGCGACGTCCCAGGGTTCGCCGGTGGACGTGCGGGCGTGCAGCGCGGTTGCGTCCGCGTAGTCCATCCCGCAATCGAGCAGGCGCGTGACGGGCATCGCGCGCTGCAGCGACAGCGCGAACGGTGACAGTTCGGTCGTCATGCGTCGGTCTCCTTCACGATGCGTGGGTGACGGCTGCCGAAGCCGCCGAAGCCGCGGCAGGCTCGCTCGAAACGGCGGACCAGTGCAGTGTGTCGCGCAGCGCGTCGACGAGCGCGCCGAGATCGCGCAGGTCGCTTACCGAACCGAACACGATGAAATCGGGGCGCTTGATATACGCGGCGATGCCGTGCGCGTGCATGAACGCGTGCTGCTCGCCGTCGAGATCGACCACGGCATCCGGCGCGCACACGTCGTCGGCCAGCACGGCCACGTGACAGCCGAGCTGCGCGAGGAATGCGCGCTGCGCGTCGTCGAGATGGCGGGCAGGGTGCGCGCGCGTGACGAGCTGGAAACCCTGGCCGACCACGTCGTCGAAACGGCCCTCGGCCGCGCCGCGCCTCGCGCGGCCTTGCGGGGCCGGTGCGCCCGTCGTCGGCAGCAGCGTGCCGTCGGCTTGCGCGTGCACGATGCCGTGGCCGAGCTTCGGGAACGGCGGCATCGGCGGCATGTTGCCGGAGCGGAACGCCGCGTCCCGTTCGGCGACCTTGCGCGGATCGTCCTCGTTGACGACCTGCCCGAGAAACAGCGACATCTGCGTGATCGCCGTCACGTGCGGGCGGCGCTCGGCTTCGTAGGTGTCGAGCAGGTCGGCGGACGCGCGCCCGGTCAGCACCAGGTCGAGTTTCCAAGCGAGGTTGATGCCGTCGCGCATGCCGGAGCACGCGCCTTGTCCCATGTACGGCATCATCGTGTGCGCCGCATCGCCCGCGAGCAGCACGCGGCCCGCGCGCCAGCGTTCGGCCATGCGCGTCTCGAACGTGTAGACGACGTGCCGCAGCAGCTTCAGGTCGTCCGGGCCGTAGCCGTAGTGGTCGTTGAGCCACTTCCAGCCGGCTTCTTCCGTTTCCCATTCGGCCGTCGATTCGTTCGGCAGCACGCGCAGCTCGAAACGCGTGCGCTTCGTGCCGATCGGCATGTGCATGTACGCGCGCGCCGGATCGCAGTAGATCGTCGTGCGCGCGCAGCCGTCGCCGAGATCGCGCTTGTTTTCCGAATCGAGATTGAGCCAGCGTTCGTTGTAGCCGAAATCGGAGCGTTCGATGCCGAGCGTGCGGCGCACGAGGCTGTTCGCGCCGTCGGCGCCGATCACGTAGCGCGCACGAAAAACGCGCGGCCTGTCGGTCCATTGCGCGTCCTGGGCGCAGCGGGACGGATGCGCGGTCAGCGTCACGCCGTCGTCGTCCTGCTGCAGCGTATCGACTTCCCAGCCGCGCAGGATCGTCACGTTCCTGAAGGCGCTGGCGCGTGCATCGATCGCGTCCTCGATGTCGGGCTGGTAGATCGAGATGTGCGCGGGATAGCCGCATGCGCGGCCCGTCCAGTTCAGTTCGAGCAGCAGGTCGCCGTTCGCGTCGCAGTAGTGATAGGTGTCGACTGCCTTCGCGTTGCGCAGCGCGTGATCGACGTCGGCACTGGCCTGCACGATGCGCGCGGTTTCGCCGTCGATGTGCGTGAGGCGCGGCAGGCCGTAGGGCGTCGGCCAGCGTTCGAGGACGATCACGCGATGGCCGGCGCGGCCCAGCATCGATGCGGCGACGAGGCCGGTCGGGCCGTAGCCGACGATCGCGACGTCGCAGTGTTCGGCGGTGCTGTCGCCGTGCGCGCTCGATTCGGTATTCATGTGGGGTGTCTCCATGATGGTGGCGTTTGTTGGTTTGTCGTGTGTTCGATTCAGCGCGCGGTCGTGCCGGGCAGGTTGCCGTCGAACGCGTCCTGCAGCAGCGCGCGCAGGCCGTCGCGTTCGATCGGGCGAGGGTTCCAGTACGGATTGGCGGCCGCGAGATCGGCCGCGCGATCGAGATCGGCTTCCTGCATGCCGATCGCCTTCAACGAGACGGGCGCGCCGTTGTCGAGCGCCAGTGCATAGAGGCCGCGCGCCGCGTCGTTCGTGCCGATCGCGCGGGCGATGCGCTGCATCGCGTCCGGCGCGTGCGCCGCGTTGTACGTGAGCGCATGCGGCAGCACGACCGTATGGGTCGGTGCGTGCGGCAGGTTGAAGCTGCCGCCGAGCGTATGACAGAGCTTGTGGTGCAGCGCCATGCCGACGTTGCCGAGCACCATCCCGCACAGCCATGCGCCGTAAAGCGCGTCGCCGCGTGCGCCGAGATCGGCGGTGTTGCGGCGCACGCCGGGCAGGCCGCGCGCCAGCGCGCGAATCCCTTCTTCGGCGACGAGGCTCATCACCGGGTTCGCGTTGTTAGCGTAGAGGCCTTCCGCTGCGTGCGCGATCGCATTGAGCCCGCTCGTCACGGACAGCTCGACGGGCAGCGTGACGGTGAGCGCGGGATCGTAGATCACCGTTTTCGGCAGGACGCGCGCGTCGGAGCCCGTGCGCTTGATGCCGCCTTCCGTCAGGCCGTAGATCGGGGTCATCTCGCTGCCCGCATACGTCGTCGGGATGGCGAGGATAGGCAGGCTGCTTTCGAGCGCGATCGCCTTGCCGAGGCCGATCGTCGAGCCGCCGCCGATCGCGATCGCGCAATCCGCACCGCACGACCGGGCGAACGCCTGCGCATCGCGGGCGATTTCGATCGGCACATGCATCGTCGCGCGATCGTACAACCCGGCCGCGCGCGCGCCGAGCCGCTCGACGATGGATTGCGCGAGGTCGCGCTGCTCCGGCGTGCAGAGCACGAGCGCACGCTGCGCGCCCAGTTCCAGCACTTCGCGTTCGAGATGGTCGAGGCTGCCTGCGCCGAAGATCACGCGTGCGGGGCGTGCGTGGTAAATGAAATTCATGTCGTCGTCACTCCATTGCGTAGTCGACCTGGTGGCGCGCGATGCGCAGGCCGGCCAGTGTGTCGCGTACGCGTGCGTGTTCAGGATGCGTCGTGTATCCGTCGAGCGCTTCGCGCGACTCGAATTCGGCGACGAGTATCAGGTCGCACGCGTAATCGACCGCGCTGAAATCCGCGCCGACCTCGAGGTGCGTCATGCCTGGAATCCGGCCGCGCAGGCTTTCGAATGCACGCTTCACGCTGACGCGTGCCGCCGCGCGTTCGCTGTCGGTTTCGCCTGCGACGTTCCACATCACGACGTGCCGGATCATG
Organism: Burkholderia sp. COPS; assembly: GCF_019425585.1. NCBI lineage: Bacteria > Pseudomonadati > Pseudomonadota > Betaproteobacteria > Burkholderiales > Burkholderiaceae > Burkholderia > Burkholderia sp. COPS. The sequence continues at coordinate 305,878 of NZ_WIXR01000016.1, forward strand.
CTCCGCGCCCGGCGGGATTGAGCACGAAGTCGTAATCGAGCGTGTAGAACGGCGTGTCCATCCGCGAACCGTCCGGCGCGATGCCGGGCGCGTGCCGCACCCAGTCGGCGACGAGCGTCGACCGTACGCCGAATACCGCGTCGGAGTCGAGATAACGATCGCCGTCGCGAAACACGTGCGTGATCAGCGTTTCGTAACCGCGCGCCGCGATCATGAAGTGCAGGTGCGCGGGGCGCCACGGATGACGGCCGAGCGCGTCGAGCATGGCGCCGACGGGGCCGTCGTGCGGAATCGGATACGGTTCGGCGAGGATCGAGCGGAACGCGTAACGGCCGTCGGCGCCGGTGCGCAGCCGGCCGCGCGCGCGATGCGTGACCGAACCGTCGTCGGCCGGCAGTTGGACGTCGTAGTGCCCGTCCTCGTCGGCTTGCCAGACTTCCAGCGACGCGTGCGCGACCGGCATGCCGTCGATGCTGCGCACGTGGCCGGAGACGAAACAGGGCTCGCCGCATGCGCCGTTCGCGATGTCGTCGAACATCGCGAACTCGGGGCTGCCGTCGACATAGAACGGGCCGAATACGGTCGCCTCCGTGCAGCCGGCCGGCTTCGCATGGTTCTGCGCGGTGACGAGGGTCGACAGCCCGAGCACGTCGGAAAGCAGGATGAATTCCTGGCGCTTGTCGTCGGTGATGTGCCCGACCGCGGTCAGGAAGCCGATCGCGGCCTGCCATTCGGCCTCGGTGAGCCGGGTCTCCCGCGCAAACGAATGCAGGTGCTGGACGAGACTGGTCATGACCGTGCGCAACCGCTCGTCGCGACAGCCGGAGAGCGATGCGATCACGGCCTGCGTGATGGTGTCTTCGTTGAGATTGCGCATGGGGTTGTCTCCTGATGTCGTTGGATGGCGCGTTGACGTAACATTAATTCCTCCCCGGATCGTAAAAAAGATGGTTTGGAGGAGTTTTGTTCTCCGCCAAGTGGAAGAATCCAACGCATGGACAAGTGGACGCAGATCGAATTTTTCGTGCAGGTCGCCGAGCTGGGGAGCCTGTCGAAGGCCGCCGAGCGGCTCGGCATGTCGAGCGCGGCGGCGAGCCGCTGCCTGAATGCGCTGGAGGAGCGGCTGGGGGCGCGGCTCGTCGAGCGGACCACGCGCCGCCTGTGGCTGACCGACGCGGGGCACGAATACCACCGGCGCTGTGTCGCAATCCTGACGGAGCTGTCGGAGGCCGATGCGGCCGTCAACGAAACGAGCGTCAATCCGGCCGGCACGCTGCGCGTGACCGCTTCCGTATCGTTCGCGTCGATCTATATCGCGCCGGCGTTGCCGGAGTTTCACCGGCGCTACCCGAACCTGAACGTGCAGATCATCGCGGCGAACCGCTACCCGGATTTCATCGAGGCGGGCATCGACGTGGCGATCCGCACGCGCGAGCATGAAGCGGATTCGGGCATCACCGTGCGCAAGCTCGCCGAGACACGGCGCGTGCTGGCCGCGTCGCCCGGGTATCTGGCGAAGCACGGCGCGCCGGCGACACCCGATGCGCTGTGCGACCACCGGTTGCTGGTCTACAACCTCGCGAACGATCCGTACGCGCTGCATTTCCGCCGCGGCGCGAAGAAGCAGTCGGTCACGATCAAGAGCGTGCTCGATGCGAACGAAGGGCAGGTGATCCGCGCGGCGGCGCTTGCCGGGCTCGGCATCCTGATCCAGCCGCTCTACATCATCCACGAGGATATCGTCGCGGGAAAGCTGGTGCCGGTGCTCACCGACTGGCAACTGCCGGCGCTCACCGTCAACATCGCGTACCAGAGCCGCCGTCACCAGCCGGCGAAGATCCGTGTCTTCACCGAATTCCTGATCGAGCGTTTCGAACGCCTCGGGCTCGCGCGCAAATGGAAGGAAGTCGGCCGCTGATCGCGGGTCGTCGCCGCGCCGCCGCGCATTTCTCCGTGTAACGAAGAACTGTTCTCCTGAACGTCGTCTTTTTCGCCGCTGTCGTGCGCTTTACATTGCGTCTCCCCGGGCCTGCGATGCCCGGCCCGCGATGACACGATAACAATCCGGTCTGGAGACGACATGAAATTCACCTTGCGACGGGTACCCTTGGCATTCCTGATCGCCGGCGCCATGCAGGTTCCGGCGTCGGCCACGGAGAACGGGCAGATCAGCTATCCGTTCGGCGTCAACACCGTGCTGAACGGGCTGCTTCCGCCGCCCGGCAACACGCAGTACTTCAACTACGCGCTGTACTCGGTATCGAACCGGTTTGCCGGGCCGGACGGCGGCGCGGTGCCGGGGTTCCACCTGAGCGTCGTCGCGGAAACGCCGCGCGTGGTCCACACCTGGGGCGCGACGTTCGGGCCGTTCTCGCTGTCGAGCAGCGCAATCGTGCCGATCGTGCACCTGCACCTGTCGACGCCGGGTGGTACGGGAAACCGCACGTCGCTCGGTGACGTGATCCTCGAGCCGTTCATGATCAACTACGCAAACGCATCGAAGACCTTCTTCGCGTTCTTCTCGCCGTCGTTCGCGGTGCCGAGCGGCGCGTATGCGGCGAACCGGATCGCGAACACGGGGTTGAACACGTATGCGTTCCTGCCGTACGTCAGCACGACCTGGTTTCCGGGCCGCGACTGGGAGATCTCGACGACCACGCTGCTGGAGCTGAATTCGCCGAACCATGCGACGCGGTACCACTCGGGTGCGGTGGCCGTGCTCGATTACCTGGTCGGCTATTCGATCGACCGGCGCGTGCAGGTCGGCGTGCAGGGCACGTTCCTGAAGCAGTTCACCGACGATACGCAGGACGGCATCAAGGTCGCGTCGAACGGTTTTCGCGGGCAGTCGGTCGCGCTCGGCCCGCAGCTGCGTTACATGTGGGGGCCGGCGTCGGGCGTGGTCGTGAAATACCAGCACGAGTTCGCGGTGCGCAACCGGCCGCAGGGCGACAAGCTGTGGGTGCAGTTCAGTTTTCCGATCTAGGCGGCGACGTTGCGCCGGCCGGTCGCGGCGCGCGTCATGGGCACGAGTGGCCGGTCGACGAGGGCCGGCGCGCTGTTGCGATTGCGTTTGCATCGCGGCGTCGAAACCGGCATGCCTCGGGCAACTGCCTTCCCGGCGGCCGACGCGGTCGTGTCGTCGACACGTGAGCCGGAGTACCGGCCGAATTATCCAGGGATGCTGCCGCTGCGACCCGTCGCGGGTCCCAGCCGCGAGCCGGGCGTACTGACCCACGAATCCTGACAAAACCCTGACGGAATAAATTGATATAACGTATCATCCGACGTTTGGATCGACGGCCGTCCGAGGCTGTCGGGCAAGCCACGTGCGACGAAACCACACGAAGACCGATACGAAGTGACGAAGACGAAACACAGGCGGGCGCGCGACGCGCGGCTGCACGCCGGCTCGCGCCGGTACGACGGGGGATGGCGCTCGCGTGCCGCGTATGGTTGCGCAACCTGGGTGGGGTGTGCGATGGCGACGTCCGCCGCGCTTGCCGCGGAAGCGGCCGCACCGGCACGCGACGACCGCCATGCGCTGCCGGCGATCAACGTCAGCGCGCGATCCGCACCGGCAGACCCGCTGACGCAACCTCTCGAAACGGGCTCGCGGCTCGGGCTGGCAAGTCTCGATACGCCGGCAAGCGTCGAGTCGGTCACGGCCGGCACGATCGAGGCGCGCGGCGATCGCACGGTGCTCGACGCGGTGACGCGCACCGCGGGGTTCGCGAGCGCGATGGCGCCCGGTACCGGCGGCACCGCCTTGAGCGTGCGCGGTTTCAGCGGGCAGGAATCCGTGATGACGCTGCTCGACGGCGTGCGGCTGATGCCGGCGGCCGGCACGATCACCTTTCCGTTCGACACGTGGTCGGTCGAGCGCATCGAGGTGCTGCGCGGCCCGGCGTCGGTGCTGTATGGCGAAGGAGCGATCGGAGGCGTCGTCAACGTGGTGCCGAAGCGGCCGCAGCGCACGCGCGAGACGACGCTTCAGGCCGGCGTCGGTGCCGACGGCGCGAAGCGCTTTGCGTTCGATACGACGGGCGCGGTCGGCCCGCGGCTGTCATATCGCTTCTACGCGAGCGATGCACGCGCGAACGGCCTCGCCGAGCGGGCCGATACGCATACGACGGCCGTCGGCGGCGCGCTGAAATTCGACGTGAGCCCGAAGCTCACGTTGACGCTCGACTTCGACTACGGCCGCCAGATGCCGGCGACCTACCATGGCGTGCCGGCACCGAGCGGCGTGCTCGATCCGTCGCTGCGCAAGCTCAACTACAACGTCGGCGATGCGACGATTGCCTACTACGACCAGTGGACGCGCCTGTCGGCCCGCTACCGGCCGACGGCCGGCGTGACGATCGACAACCAGCTCTACTACCTGACGTCGAACCGTCACTGGCGCAATGCCGAATCGTATGCGCTCGACACCGCGACGGGTCTCGTCACGCGCAGTGACTATCTCGACATCGGCCATCACCAGCGGCAGATCGGCGATCGGCTGAGCGCACGCTTCGACGGCACGCTGTTCGGCCGCGCGAACCGATTCGTCGTCGGCACGGAATTCAGCCAGGTCACGTTCAGTGGTACCAACAATTCACCGTACGGCGGCGAATCGACGGTGCCCGCGCACGGCTTCGATCCCGGCGTGTTCACGAGCCCCGACCCGACGGTGCCGCAGTTCAGCACGCGGGCACGGCAGGCGGTGGTGTTCGCCGAGAACCGGCTCGACGTGCTGCCGCGGCTCGCGTGGGTGAGCGGCCTGCGCTACGACCACATCGCGTTCAGCCGCGAGCAGGCGGCGACCGGCGCCGGCTTCGACAAGCGCTTCGCGAACGTCGGCTGGCGCACGGGCTTCGTGTTCGAAGTCGCGCCGACGCTCAGCGCGTATGCGCAGTACACGACGGGCGCGGAAGGGCTCGGCTCGCTGTTGACGCTGTCCGCGTCGCAGGCGAACTACCGGCTCGCCACCGGCGAACAGTGGGAGGCCGGCGTCAAGCAGACGCTGCTCGACGGCCGCGCCTACTGGACCTTCGCCGTGTACGACATCACGAAGCGCAACCTGCTCAGCACCGATCCGTTCAATCCCGCGCTGCGCCAGCAGGTCGGCCGGCAATCGTCGCGCGGCATCGAGCTGACGGGCGGCGCGCGGCTGCCTCACGGCTGGACGGTCGACGCGAACGTCGCGCTGCTGCGCGCGCGTTATGACGAGTTCAGCCAGAAGGTCGGCAGCGCGACGGTGTCGCGCGCCGGCAATGCGCCGGCCAACGTGCCGCAGCAGACGGCGAACCTGTGGCTCGGCTGGGCGTTTGCCGAGCGCTGGCAGGCGAATGCGGGCATGCGTTACGTCGGCGCGACGTACGGCGACGACGCGAACCGCATACAGGTGCCGTCGTACACGGTGTTCGATGCGTCGCTGCGCTGGCAGCCGACGGCGCGCACCGGGCTTGCGCTGTACCTGCGCAATCTCGCGAACCGCACGTACGCGGTGACGACGTCGAACGGCGGCGAGCAATGGCTGCTCGGCCCGTCGCGCTCGGCGGAGCTCGTCGCGACGATGCGCTTCTAGTGCGGCGCGGCAAGCCTCCCGTGGCGCACATGCTCGACATCGAACGCGTGAGCTGGTCTCCCGGCGGCGCGATCGCCGTGCTCGATTCGGTGACGCTGAGCGTGGCCGACGGCGAGTTCGTCGGGCTGGTCGGCCCGAACGGCAGCGGCAAGACGAGCCTGCTGCGCTGCGTGTTCCGTTACGCACGGCCCGATGCGGGCCGTGTCGCGCTCGACGCGCAGGACGTGTGGCGCATGCGGCCGCGTGCGGTCGCGCAGCGCATCGCGGTGCTGCAGCAGGAGACGCCCGACGATTTCGGGCTGACGGTCGATGAACTGGTCGGCATGGGGCGCACGCCGCACAAGCGGCCGTTCGACGCGGAGACGGCGGACGATCGCCGGATCGTCGAATCCGCACTGCACGACGTCGGCCTCGTCGAGCGCCGCGCGCAACGCTTCGCGTCGCTGTCGGGCGGCGAGAAGCAGCGCGCGCTGCTGGCTCGTGCGCTCGCGCAGCAGCCCGAACTGCTGCTGCTCGACGAACCGACCAACCATCTCGACCTGCGCCATCAGCTCGAACTGCTCGCGCGCGTGCGGCGCCTCGGCATCGCGACGCTCGCCACGATTCACGATCTCAATCTCGCGGCCGCGTATTGCGACCGGCTCCACGTGCTCGCGCACGGCAGGGTCGTCGCATCGGGCGCGCCGGCCGACGTGCTGACCGAAGCGCTGCTGCGCGACGTGTTCGGCGTCGTCGCGCTCGTCGATCGCCATCCGGTCACGAGCCGGCCGCGCATCACGCCGCTTCATCCGGAATGACCGCCATGCCGTTTCCCGTCCTGCACTCCGCGTTGCATTCTGTGTCGTCGTCCGCATTCCGCCGGCTGGTTGCCGCGACCCTGCTCGGCTGCGCGGCCGCGCATGCGGGTGCCTATCCCGTCACCGTGCGCAGTTGCGATCGCGACGTGACGTTCGACCGCGCGCCGACGCGCGCGGTGAGCAACGACGTGAACCTGACCGAGATGATGCTCGTGCTCGGCCTGAAGGACCGGCTCGTCGGCTACACCGGCATCGGCGGCTGGAAGACGGGCACGGCGCGCGTGCGCGACGCGCTGCGCGGTGTGCCCGAACTCGCGAGCCAGTATCCGTCGCTCGAGGTGCTGGCGGCCGCGCGTGCCGACTTCTATCTGGCGGGCTGGAACTACGGGATGCATGTCGGCGGTGCGGTGACGCCGGCGACCCTCGCGCCGTTCGGCATCCGGACGTACGAGCTGACCGAATCGTGCTCGCACGTGATGAAGCAGACGGCCGCGTCGTTCGACGACGTGTTCCGCGACCTGAGCAATCTCGGCCGGATCTTCGGTGTCGACGCGCGCGCCGCGCAGGTCGTGGCCGCGATGCGCGCGCGTCTCGCGGCGGTGTCGCGCGCGATCGGGCGTCCGGCGCCGCTGCGCGTGTTCGTCTACGACAGCGGCACCGACAAGCCGATGACGGCCGGCGCGCTCGCGATGCCGACCGCGCTGCTGACGGCGGCCGGGGCGCGCAACGTGATGGCCGACCTGCCGCGCAGTTGGACGCAGGTGAGCTGGGAAAGCGTGGTGGCGCGCGATCCGCAGGTGATCGTGATCGTCGATTATTCGGCCGTGACGGCCGCGCAGAAGCAGCAGTTCCTGCTGAGCCAGCCGTCGCTCGCGCGCGTGGCCGCCATTCGCGACCGGCGCTTCATCGTGATTCCCTACGATGCGGCGACACCGGGCCCCGAGAACGTCGCGGCCGTCGAGACGCTGGCGCGCGCGCTGTATCCGGCCGCGTTCGCGGGGCCGGCGCGATGAGCGGGCACGTGCGTGCGTCGCGGCCCGGCATGCGCACGGTGCTGCCGGCGCTCGCGCTGCTGCTGGTCGTGTCGATCGTCGTATCGGCCGCGTTCGGCCCGGCGCCGATCGCGATGCCGGCCGCGGTGCGGATCGTCGCCGCGCACATCGTGCCGGCGTTCGGCGAGGCCGGCGCGTTCGCGGCGGCGGCGGGCGACGACAGCATCGTCTGGCTGATCCGGATGCCGCGCGCGCTGCTCGCCGCGATCGTCGGCGCGACGCTGGCAGCGGTGGGCGTCGCGTTGCAGGCGGCGACCGCGAACCGCCTGGCCGATCCGCACCTGCTCGGCGTGAGCGCGGGCGCGATGCTCGGCGCCGTCGCGGTCACCGTGCTGGCTGGTGCGGCATTCGGCCCGTTCACGCTGTCGGCTGCCGCCTTCGCCGGCGCGCTCGCGGCGACGGCCTGCGTCATCGCGCTCGCTTACCGGCGCGGCCGGCTCGAATCCGACCGGCTGCTGCTCGCGGGCGTATCGGTGTCGTTCATGATGGCCGCGTTCGGCAACCTGCTGCTGTATCTCGGCGATCAGCGCGCCGCGTCGTCGGTGCTGTTCTGGATGCTCGGCGGCGTCGGGCTCGCGCGCTGGGATCTGCTGCCGGTGCCGGCCGTGTGCGCGACGCTTGCCGGCGGCGCGCTGTACGCGCGCCGGCGCGAACTGAATGCGCTGATGTCGGGCGACGTGGCCGCGGCCGCGCTCGGGGTGCCGAGCGCGCGGATGCGGCGCGAGGTGTTCGTCGTCGCGTCGTTCGCGACCGGTGCGATGGTGGCGGTGAGCGGGGCGATCGGCTTCGTCGGGCTCGTGACGCCGCATCTGTGCCGCCGTGTCGTCGGTGCCGAACACGGCAGGCTGCTGCCGGTTGCCGCGCTGACCGGCGCGATCCTGCTCGTGTGGGCCGATGTGGCGGCCCGCACGCTCGCGGCGCCGGAGGATCTGCCGATCGGGATCGTGACCGCGATGTTCGGCAGCCTGTTCTTCGTCGCGCTGTTGCGGCGCCGCTGAGCGACGCGTGTGCACCGGCGGCGGGCGCTCAGGCGAGGGCGCCTGCGGCGCGCGTCATTGCCGCGGGACGGCCATGCTCGTGCCGCGGCCGGATGCGTCGCCCTGCGCGACGGTATCCGGCACGTCGAACAGGTTGTCCGGCAGCGTCCGCACGGGCAGTGTGATCACGAAGCGTGCGCCGCCGAGCGGTGAATCCTCGAGCCGCACGTCGCCGCCGTGCACCAGCGCAACGCGTCTCACGATCGCGAGCCCGAGCCCGAAGCCGCCGGTCTGCCGGTCGCGGCTGGAGTCGAGCCGCTGGAACGGTTCGAATACGCGGGCGCGTTCGGCGGCCGGAATGCCGGGGCCGTCGTCGTCGACGCTCAGCACGAGCGCGCCGGACGCGTCGCGTGCAGCGGCGAGCAGCACGGTGCGCGAGGCATAGCGTGCGCCGTTGCGGATCAGGTTCAGCAACGCGCGGGCAACCAGCTTCGGGTCGCACACGTGGGTCGCGGGGGCACCGAGCGTCGATACGTCGAGCGAGATGCCGCGATCGGCGACATCGTTCGAGACGTTGCCGGCGACGCTGTCGATCAACGCGTCGACGACGACTTCCATCGGCGCGAGCTGGCTCGCGCCCTGTTCGAGCCGGCCGATCGTCAGCAGCTCGGTGACGAGCTCGTCGAGTTCGCGCACGTCGCGGCGCAGCGCGTCGCGGCGTTCGCGCATCCGGCCCGTTTCATCCGGCTCGGCGAGCAGCGCGAGGCCGAACTCGAGCCGCGCGAGCGGCGTCTTCAGTTCGTGCGAGATGCCGTGCATCATTTCGCGCTGCTGCTTGATCGACGCCTCGATGCGCTCGGCCATGTCGTTGAACTGTTGCGACAGTTCGTCGATGTTCGACTTGCCCGACAGCTTCACGCGCGTCGACAGCGTGCCGGAGCCGAATGCGCGTGCGGCGTCCTGCAGCTTGCGCAGGTCGCGCCAGTGATAGTGAACCCACAGCACCACCGCGAGCAGTGCGCTGAGCGCGAGCAGCATGTATGCATAGATCTTGATGTCGAGGCTGAATGCTTCGATCGGCCGCGCATGCAGTACCGAACCATCCGCGAGCGGCATGTAGTAATCCTTGCGGTCGTAGCTGATCGAGATTCGGCCGGCATCGAGATCGCGCAGCGGCTCGCCGCTCAATTGCGCGCGGGCGGTGGCCATCGGCATGAAGTCGAACCTTTCGTTGCCGTGTTTCGCGAGCTCGCGCAGCGCGAACTTGCGCTGCTCGCCCGGGTGGCGTTCGAGGTAATCGTTGAGCACGAACGCGTAGGTCGTCAACGACTCCCGCTCCGCCTGCGCGGTGCGATCGTAGAAGATCCGGTCGAACGACAGCTGGACGAAGATGATCGACGCGGCGACGAACAGGATCACGACGAGGTACAGCCTGATCAACGGACGCAGCATTTATTCGTCCCACGCGGAAGGGCTGAACAGGTAGCCGCGGCCCCAGATCGTCTTGATCTTGTGCGGCTCCGACGACGCATCCTCGAAGCGGCGGCGCAGCTTCGAGATGCCGGAATCGACCGAGCGGTCGAGTCCGTCGAACTCGATCCCGCGCAGCTGCTTCAGGATGTCGTCGCGGCTCAGCACGGTGCCGGCCGCGCGCGCGAGGATCAGCAGCAGGTTGAATTCGGCAGTCTTGAGGTCGACCGGCTCGCCGCGCCAGGTCACGGTGCGGTTCGGCGGCGAGATCGCCAGCTCGCCGAACACGAGCGCTTCGGGGGCGGCCACGGGCGTGTCGGCAGCGGCCGGCTGCGCACGGCGCAGCAGCGCGCGGGCGCGCGCGACCAGCACGCGCGGCTCGATCGGCTTCGTCACGTAGTCGTCGGCGCCCGTCTCGAGGCCCGCGACCTGGTCGTAGACGTCCAGGCGCGCGGTCAGGATCAGCACGGGGACGTTGGTGAACGCGCGGATGCGCCGGCAGACTTCCATGCCGTCGAGGTTCGGCAGCATCAGGTCGAGTATCACGAGGGCCGGCTGGTGCTCGCGCACCGCCGCGACGGCGAGGTCGCCGCGCCGCACGACCGTCACCGCGAATTCATAGCCGTCGAGGTATTCGCGGACGAGCTGCGCCAGGCGGTCGTCGTCTTCGATCAGCAGTACGCGGTATTTGAGTGGATCTTCGTTCATGGTCTCCTCTTGACGCACGCGTCAACTCACGCCCCGGCAAGCCGGTGCGTGGCGCGGCACGCGAATTCTATCCGGCGCGCCGAAGGCCGGGGGAGCGGGGCGACAATCTCGAACAATCGAACACAATTGAGCACAGATTTTCCGAAGATTCAGGACAGTCTCGGCGCGGGGCGGCACCTAGACTGCGGGCTCCGTCACTTCTATCTCAATATTGTGCGCCCAATACTTCGCCGCTACCGCTATTGCATGCCGCTCGCCGGCCTGACCCTCGCCGCCGCCGCCCACGCGGAAAACCAGTATTCGCTGTCGCTCGGCGGTGGTTTCGCACCGCGCTATCCGGGCAGCAACCAGTATCGCGGTGTCGTTGCGCCGGGGCTTTCCGCGAAGTTCGGTAACGGCTTCTTCATCGACAGCACCGAGGGTGCCGGCTACCGGCTCGACCTGCCGCACGGCGTGTTCGTGTCGGCGGCCGTGAGTTACGACGCGGGTCGTGCGGACGAGAACCGCTTCGACCTGCCGGGCTCCGACTACCTGAAGGGCATGGGCCGGATTCCGGGCTCGGTGCTCGTGGGCGTACGCGCGGGCGTGACGCTCTTCAACGCGGCGGAGCTGAGCGTCACGATCGACACACCGGTGACGCACACGTCGCGCGGCGTGTCGGGGCACATGGATCTCGCGGTGCCCGTGTTCAAGACCTCGCAGCACGAGATCATCGTGACGGGAACCGTGCACGCGGGCTCGGGGCGCTACACGCAGACGTTCTACGGCGTGACCGACGCACAGTCGATGACGAGCCGGTTCCGGCCGTATTCGACGAGCGGCGGGATCGACAGTGCGTCGATGGCGATCGCGTGGAACTGGACGCTGTCGCGGCACTGGTCGGTGCTCGCGACGGGTGGCGTGACGCGCTTGCTCGGTCGCTACGGTGACAGTCCGATCGTCCAGTCGCGCAGCAACTATTACGGCATCGCGGGCGTGACCTACAAGTTCTGAGTGAGTTGCGGGCGCGCGCATGCCGCACGCGCGGGCGTCGGTGCCGGCGCCGGTGTTGCAGCCGTCGCGGCGAATCGCGTGCGGTAACATGCAGGCGGGTCCGGCGCCGTGCCGGACTTGCGACCCGGTTCGCCGATACGGCCGAACCGTATCGCGTCACCGCCGGCATTCGCCGGCCGGCCTTCGTCGGGGAACGGTCGGCGGCGCGCGGCACCGATCATTCATGCGGCGCCGGGCCGTGCACGAAGGCCGTACACGTCACACCGGGGCGCGACAGGGAGAAACCGATGAAGAACACGATCGCGATACTCGTTGCACTCGTTGCGAGCGCAACCTTTGCAGGATGTGCGGACATGAACACGAAGCACCCCAACGCCACCGCCGGCGGCGCGGTGATGAACCCCGCGCCGTCGGGTGCCGCGAGCGCGTGCAAGGCGGACGCCGCGCCGGACGACGCGCTGGTCGGAAAAACCGAGGCCGATGCGGCCGCGCTGCTCGACGGCTGCCTGTGGCGCGTGCTCGAGCGCGACGGCAAATCGCTGCCGGGCACGATGGACTATCGCCAGGAGCGACGCGACCTCGGCATTCGCGACGGCAAGGTGATCTGGGTGCGGCGCGGGTGAGGGATTCGGCCGCTGTGTCCGGTTATGCGGTGGCCGTCCCGGATTGCCGCGCGAAAGCGGCAGTGTCGGCCGTCGTCGCGGGGGTGACGAGCATCACGCCGCGTGCGAGCGGATCGCTGACCGATGCCGCGAATACCGCTTGGCGCTCCTCCGTCGCGCGATCGGCGGCGACCGCAAGCGCCGCCAGCGCGAGCGCCGCGCCGCTTGCGCCGTTGGCGAGCCCGAGGTGGCGGCTGCGTTCGGCGGCCTCGGCGCCCCAGGTCTGTTCGCCGACCGTCACGACTTCGGTGCGACGACTGCCGCGCTGATCGGCGTCGGTGACGAATCCGGGTGCCGTCAGGTCGGGGTGCAGCATCGACAAGCGTGTACTCGCCGCAGTGAGCAGTTGCCCGAGCGTCGTCGAATCAGCCTTGCCGTGATCGGCGGAACCCGCGCGGCGCGCGGAAGCGATGCGATGGAGCGACGGCACGGGCGTCGCATGCGGGGCGTCGGGATGAGCGAGCAACAGCGCGCATGCGCCTTCGCCGGGCGTTACGCCGTCCGGCCGATCCCGGCCGTAGAGCCGGCCCGCGCGATCCAGCGCGTCGACGGCGTCCTGGCTTGCGGTGGAGTCGAATGCGAGCACGACGTGCAGATCGGCGGACGGTTGCAGGTGCAACGCCTGGATCAGTTCGTCGATGACCGCCCACGCTTGTACGGGATCGGCGACCGTGCGCAGTTGCGCGCGAACGATGCCCGGCGCGACGGCTTCGCGTGCCGTGTGCGCATCGAGCCATGCGGCGAGCGTGGCGGCGACCGGTTGCCAGCGGTCCGGCATCAGCAGATGGAGCCTGAGCGGCGGCGCGTTCGCGCCGGACAGCACGGCATGCCGCTCGCGCAATTCGTCGAGTGCATCGGCGGCCAGCAGCAGCCCGCGCCAGTGCTCGTCCTGAAGTGTTTCCTGCGCGCCCGGCGCGAGGAGGCTCGCATCGAACCGGTCGGGCGACACCGAATCGACCGTGCTGGCGAATACACCGGTTCCGTCCGGGCGTTGCAGTTCGGGATGAAGCGCGACGGGGTGCTCTTCCCGTGCCGCCGCATCGATTTCCGCGGTCGTCGCACCCGTCGGCAGCCGGACGCTGCTGTCGAGCACAAGGGCCGACCACGTGTGCGACTCGGCATCCTGCGTGGCCGTCGCGTCCTTCGACGCGGACGACGTCGCCGGTGCGGCCGCCGCGGGTGCCGGGCGCTGGCCGAGCCCCCGGCGCAACCATGCCACGCAAACGGCGAGCGCCGCCGGCAGCACGAGCCCGCACAGCAGGAGGTCTCCGGTGGTCGGTGCATGTCGGGTCGTCTTCCACCAGACGAACACGGCGACCCACACCGCAACGAATAGCGCGGCGACGAATGCCGTTTTGCGCAACCCCGTGATCATTTCCTTCCATTCCCCCGTGACTTGCCGACGCGTGTGTCAGCCGCCGTCACTGCCTGCCGTTCTGCTTGCGACCAGCACGGCGCCGCAGGCCGTCTTGTAGCCGTCGCGTGCGACGCCTTCGCCTTGCACGATCATCGTGTCGTCGCCGTCGACGATGTGATTCGGGCCGTGTACCGGACACGTCACCGTGTCGTTGCGGCGAGCGATGCCGCGACCGCCGACCGACGACAGCGTCGATGCACTGGTCACGGTGCCGCCATGGCTGTGCTTGTCACCAAGGACGATGAAGGGTTGGGTCATCCGGATAGGCCTCCTTGCTGGATCGTCGTCGATGCATCCGGATTTCCCGATCCCGGATGTCATCGGCGATGCTTTTCGAATCCATTTCGACTGAATCAGGTATTTATTACCTTTCGGAAATAATTGCCTGATTCGGCTGGATAGTCAGGTAGCTGTCGAACTGAAAGCAGCCATTATCGCGTGTGAAGCCCGCGCGTCAAGGTTTCGCGTTTTTTTGTCAGGTGTTTTCCTGTAGCGGAGTCTGACTGTGTAATTTAAAATAGCAAGCTTCAAAAAAAGGGTGCATCCATTCAGCCGGCCAGTTGGCTGCGCTCCGCCTGATGGCGGGGCAGGCGCCCGTAGCGGGCAGTGCTGCAGGGGAATTCCGTGTGTTTCCTGCCGGTTCGGCGTGGCGATTGCGGTGCCGGCAATCGTGCATCGTCCCGAGTTCGTCGCAGCCTATGCACTTAAAAACGTCGAAATCCTGAGAGAGCGGGAATCGCATGAGCGTCATCAAGGAATTTGCGTCTCTATTCGGCGCATTCAATCGCCTGTATTCGCTGGACGGATCCGGCGCGCTTGCTGCATTTCAAATCGAGCGCTGGACCGGTCGTGAATCGCTCTCCGATCTCTTTCAATGGAACGTCGATGCGCTGTCGACGGATCCCGCGCTGGATCTCGACGCGATGCTCGGGCAGCGTGTCGCGATCCGCACTACGCTCGCGAACGGTACGACGACGCTGCGAAGCGGACTCGTCGCCGAGGCCGAGTGCATCGGTTACGACGCCGGCCTCGCTCGCTACCATCTCCAGATCGTGCCGTGGCTCGCGGCGCTCACGCATGCGCGTGACGAACGAACCTTCGTGAATCAGACGCTCGCCGACGTGCTCGACACGGTGTTCGCGCCGTACGCCGGGATCGCGCGGTGGCGCCTCACGCCGGATGCGGGCCGGCGTCTCGACGCGCTGGCGCCGGTTGCGTATCGCGTGCAGTACCGCACTCATACGCACTATGAATTCGTGCAGCATCTGCTGGCCGAGGCCGGCCTCGGGTTCTGCTTCGTCGAGGACGAGGACGCGCCCGCCGGGCATGCGATGCTGGTCTTCGACGACAGCGCGCAACTGGCCGAGGACGAGACGTCGGCGCGACGCGGCGGGGTGCCGCGCCGCTCGAGCGGGACAGCGAGCGACGCCGACGACGTGATCCTCGGGATCGGGCAGTCGCTGTCGCTGACGGCCGATCGTGTCACGCTGATCAGCAGCGACTACCGCGCGAACCGCGCGACCACCGCGAGCACGGATCTCGGCCGGCCGAACGGCCCGCGCGAGCTCTACGACGACGTCGGGCCGGAAGCGTTCGATACCCTGCGCGACGCGGAAGACACGGCCCGGCGCCAGGCCGACGCGATCGTGTCGCGCGCATGTTTCTGGACCGGCTACGGCACGCTGCGCACGGCGCGCGCCGGGCGTGCGCTGAAGCTCGGCGATGCCGGCTGGCAAGCCGTGCGCGGTGCCGCGGCGCCCGAGGATTTTCTGCTGACGCACGTCGAGCACGTCGGGATCAACAATCTCCCGCCGACCGTCATGGAAGCCATCGAGCGGCAACTCGGGCCGCTGCCGGCGGCTAAGGTCGATCCGCGCGTGCTCCGGCAAGCGCAGGCCGGCGGTTACGCGAACCGGTTCGAGGCGGTGCCGCGTACGCAAGTCTGGCGGCCCACGCTGGCGGACGGGACCGGGCAGCGGCTCAATCCGGTTGCGACGGCGCTGGGCGCGCAGACGGCGATCGTCGTCGGTCCGACCGGCAGCGCGCAGCCCGGTTCGACGGGGCCGGTGCATGCCGACGCGCAGGGGCGCTTGCGCATCCGGTTCCACTGGCAGGCGGAAGACGATACGGGTACCTATCCGACGCGCGCGATTCAACGGCTCGCGAGCGACGGGCACGGGCTTCAGCAGGTGCCGCGCATCGGCCATGAAGTTCTCGTGCAGTTTCACCACGGGCTGATTCACCGGCCGATCGTGCTCGGCGGCCTGTTCAACGGCCGCGGCGAAGGCGGTGAGTCGCCTTCGCCGGGCGGCGCGGCCGGGAAACCGCTCGACGCATCGATCTACACGCAGGCGGGCGACCATGCGCCGAGCGCGCAGGGCAATCTCGCGAACGGGCTGAGCCCCGCGTGGCACGGCGCCGGCGGCGGCGCGGATCGCCACAATCACGCCGGCGCGCTGTCGGGCTTCAAGAGCCAGGGGTTCGACGGGCAAGGCCACAACCAACTGGTCGCGGACGATTCCGACGGCATGGGGCGCCTGCAGATGGCGACCACGCATGCGGCGACACAACTGAACCTCGGCCATCTGCGTCATCAGTCCGACAACTATCTCGGCAGTTTTCGCGGCCAGGGCGTCGAATTGCGCTCGGACGCGTACGGTGCGATGCGTGCGACGCGCGGCTTGCTGGTGTCGAGTTATGCGCCCTCCGGCGCCGCACAGCCGGCGGGCGACGCCTCGGCGCTGCAGGCGCTGCTCGCGCGGCACGCCGCGCTGGTCGGCCGGTTCGACAAGACTGCCGATACGCACGGGACGCTGCCGTTCGCCGCGCAGCGCGGCGTGGAGCAGGCGGGCCAGTCGTCGCTGAACGGCAAGGCCGCGCCGCTCGACGCGCTCGCGCAGAGCTTCGCAACGACGGTCGGCGCGAACGGCTATGCACAGGCATCGGCCGATGCCGCGCAGCGATCGACGGGCAACGCATTGCCGCATACGGGCGACGCGGTGCTCGGGATCGAGGCACGGGGCGGACAGGGGTTGATCGCCGGGCAGGCGCTGCAATGGGCGGCCGGCGAAACGTTGTCGCTCGGTAGCGGTGCCGACTTCAATCTCGCCGCCGCGCAGCAGCTGCGCATTCACAGCGGGCAGGGCATCGGCTGGCTGGGCGGCGCGAGCCATGCGGACGGCGTCGGCATGAGCCTGATCTCCGGCAGGGACGGGCTGACGCTGCAGGCGCAGCGCGACGTGCTGGGCCTGCGTGCGCGCGACGGCCTGAAGGTCGCGTCCGCGAGCGCGGATGTCGAGATCGCCGCGAAGAAGACGGTGCATCTCGCGGTGAGCGGCGGCGCGCATGTGACGATCGAAGGCGGCGACGTCACGTTCGGCTGCCCGGGCAAATTCGTCGTGTATGCCGCGCAGCATGCTTTCGTGGGCCCTGATCAAATGAGTACGCCGTTGCCGCAGTTTCCCGAGAAGGTGTGCGTCGAATGCCTGCTGCACGCGATGCAGTCGGGCAGCGCGCTTGCGGGCAAGGCAATCTGAGCATGAAGACCGAACCGACCGACTGGATCGACCGCTATCCCGACGACACGCCGGATCGGCTGAACGCGCTGTTCGAGCACGCGCCGGCCGGCGGCCGCTGGCATCTGCTGCTCGACATGGGTTTCGCACCGGCGCTGCGTGACCGGATGCCCGCGGTCGACCGCAACGATGCCGTCGTCGTGCTGTACGAAGGCGTGTACGACGGCGACGACCTGGCGGCGATTTCGCCGTGCCTCGCGCCGTTGCCTGTCGACGCGGCAGCGCGCGCGGCGATGCTCGGGACCGTGCTGCGCGAGACGTCCGGACGTCCGATGGTGAGCCTGTTGCGCGGTACGCGCGATACGGGCGCGCTTGCCGCGCATCTGCGCGGGCAGATGGAGGCAAGCGCGGCGGCCGACGGCGAAGCGTTCCTGGTGCGTTTCGCCGATACGCGTTGCCTGCCGGCCTGGCTCGAGGCGCTCACGCCCGCGCAGCGTCGCCGCTTCACGGACGGCATCGACGCGTGGCATGTGTTCGATCGCACCGGGGCGCTCGTGGCGCTCGATGTCGACACCGCACGCGAAGCGGTGGCCGGCGAAGCGGGTGCCGGGCGCAGCGGCGAGCCCTACGTGCTCGACGGGGACCAGGTCGAACGACTGCGGCAAGCCGCGAAGATCGACACGCTGCTTTTTCATGTCCGCCAGCGTCCGGAGAGTTTCGGCCGGCTGCTCGCAACGCCGTCGCAAGCCCATGCGTGCGTGAGCGCGGCGTGGGCGCGGCACGACGGGCCGCCTGCGGCAGCGTCGCGGGTCGCGCTCGATGCGCTCGCGGCGGCCGGGTATCTGGCGACGGAGCGGGCGCCTGCCGCGTCGTCCGCATAGAACAATGCGGGTTCGCGCGCATGCGAACGGCGACACGGACGTGTCTGCGCGGCATGCGACGGAGCACACTGTTGATAGCGATCCGCGCCGGACGGCGTCGGACAAGAGGATCAAGAAATGAGTCTGAATGCCGGTTCCACGACGTTTGCCGCTCGGCTGCTGATGTTCATGGCCATCCTGCTGGGGACGGCAGGATGCTCGCGTGCCACCGATGTGTCGTTTGCGGCGTCGGATGTGGCGGGGGGGGCGAGCGCGCCGGCCGAGCCCGACACGATGGGCTTGAAGCTGAATGCCCTCAACTACACCGACGTTCCGATCGGCGCGTTCTACGTCGACGGCACCTGGGGCGGGGCGGTTCCGGCTCGCGTCGGCAGCGGCGGCGGCGCGATCATCTGCTGCGTCGCGTTACCGAAGCAATGGCATCCGGGGTTGACCGTCAACCTGCAGTGGCGGGACGACAACTTGTACAGGAAGGATCCGAAGGCGCTCGCGAGCCGCGTCGTGCCGGTCGAGCGCTACGACGCGTTCTCGGACGGCTTCCTGTGGGTCCTGTTCTTTCCGCACGATCGAATCAAGGTCTATGCGTCGCAGTGGATGCCCGGCTACCGCGGTTTTCCCGAAAATCTTCAGGCGCCCGCCGAAGCGTGTCCGGGACACTTCACGTTGCGCAACGGCGATCCGCAGTGCCCGAATCCCGACAAGAGGATCACGCGATGAGTTTCCGCTTCGCGAGCGCTGACCGGCCCGACGTTGCGGTCGTCACCCCGGAGGAGCAGGACGCGATCATGCGCCGCCTGCACGACGACGACGGGATGAGCTGCTGCAAGACGCTGCACGTCGGCATCTTCTTCGACGGCACGCGCAACAACGCCGATCGCGATCGCGCCGGCGGCAAGCACAGCAACGTCGCACGCCTGTTCGACGTGTTTCCCCGCGACAAGTATCACAGCGCCATCTACGTGGCGGGCGTCGGCACGCCCTTCGTCGACGAGGTCGGCGACCAGGGTGTCGGGCTGCAGGCCGCGGCGGGCGCCGCGACGGGGTGGGCCGGCGAGGGGCGCATCAACTGGGCGCTGCTGCAGATCCACAACGTCGTGCATGCGCACGCGTTCGGCAATTCGCTGTCCGCGGCGCTCGGCAAGAGCGACAAGGCGCTCGCGAAGGCCGTCAGCGTCGACCTGAATTTCAAGGGCATCGATCTCGGCGGCACCCCGCCGAAGCCGGGCAGTCTCGGCGACATCAACGCGCGAGGCAGTTCGAGCGCCGGCGCGCTCAAGCTGATGGCGGCCGAGCAGAACGGGATCGAACTCACCTGGGATCGCGACACGATCTGGGCACAGCTCAAGGGCGAAGTCGATACGGCGAACTGGACCGCGACCATGCGCGCATGGGACGACAAGCGGCGCGCCGCGTTGCGGGCCCGTTGCGCGCAGTTGAAGGAGCGCGTCGGCGATCTGCTGGTCAAGGGCAAGCCGAAACTGCAGCGCATCCGCCTGTATGTGTTCGGCTTTTCGCGCGGCGCGGCTGAAGCGCGCACGTTCTCGAATTGGCTGAACGATGCACTCGACGCCGATTTCAGCCTGTGCGGCGTGCCGGTGTCGTACGACTTTCTCGGCCTGTTCGATACGGTCGCGTCGGTCGGCATCGCGCAAAGCACGGCCGCGACGTTGTTCGACGGGCACGGCGGCTGGGGACGCAAGGAACTGATGAGGGTGCCGTATTCCGTCCGCCGCTGCGTCCACATGGTCGCAGCACACGAGCCGCGCGGATCGTTCCCGCTCGACCTGATCGATGCGTCGATCGACGGGCGCGAGGAGATCGTCTATCCGGGCGTCCATTCGGACGTCGGCGGCGGTTATGGACCGGGCGAGCAAGGGCGTGGCACGAGCGATGCGGACAAGCTGTCGCAGATACCGCTGCTCGACATGTATCGCGAAGCGCGCAAGGCCGGTGTTCCGCTCGACATCAACGGGCCCGGTGTCGCCGCCGAAGCGGCTGCGGCGTTCGCGATCTCGCCCGCGCTCAAGCGCGCGTTTTCCGCCTACGTGAGAACGAGCGCGGACTACTACTACGCCAGGGAGCACGGCACGCCGGGGCTGATGCGCGCGCACTACGGGCTGTACCTGCGCTGGCGCAAGATGCGCCTCGACAACTTGCGTACGCAACCATCGTTCCTCGCCGCCAAGGCCGCGTATCCGCAGGATGCCGTCGATCTCGACAGCGCGAACGAGGAACTGCGGCTCGAATGGCACGACCTGCTCGAGTGCGAGAAGCAGGGCGGCCCGACCGTGGGACGCTACGCGGGCAACGCGGTCAGCAAGAAGCTCACGCAGAACCCGAAGGCGGCAGCCGTCATTTCCCCGGCCGTGCTGCCGATCGTCCAGGGCCTGCAGTCCGCGCTTCCGCTCGTCGGTCCGGTGGTACGCGCGAGTGCGAAGCGCGCCGAGGATTTTTTCCAGTTGCAGCTCGACGAGAAGTGGCAACAGTGGCTCGAGGTGCGGGGCGACTGGAACATGGGGCCGCCGGAGGCGCCGATCAGCGCGCTGTACGACAACTTCATGCACGACTCGCGCGCGTGGTTCAAGCCGCTTGGCGACGACGACGACGTCTGGAACTACAACCAGATCAAGGCGCTGAAAACCCGTCAGGCGGAATACGAGCGCGAGCACGCGGCGTGGCGGAAGCGTCGGCAGCTTGGCCAGCCGGGGCCGTCGCAGATCATGCAGGTGATGGGCGCGAGTGCGCTCGGGCTCGGGCCCGGGGTCAGCGCGGTGCAGGAGCCCGAACCGCGTTCGCCGCTGAGCGCACGGCAGGCCGATATCCTGAAGCGCTACGACGCCGCGCAGCAGGCCGCGCAGAAGGCACGCGCGGCCAAGGACGCGAATGCGCCGACCGACAGCGCCGTGCTGACCGATCCCAATGTCACGGGCGGTCTCGCGTTGCAGGATTCGGGGCGCGAGTTTTCGTTCGTCTGGGGTTACCTGCGCTGGCGCACCGTCTACGTGAACGGCGTGCGCTGGGATGCGCCCCACGTACCGAGCGTGCAGGAAGAAATGGAGGCGCAGCGCAAGATGCTGCAGTACAAGGTCAACATGAACGGGATCTTCCCGCAATGATGCGGCGTACTGTCTCCCGCGTGCGGCGGCCGCTCGCCGTTGCACCGCAGAACCGATTCGATACGAACCAGACGACGCGAAACGCATTCGCGCGCGATTGCCGAGAAACGACATGGATCTTGTTGCCGCATTAACGGGGTACGGGCAAGCGACCCGCCATATCCAGATCGATACCGCGATGCCGGGGGCATTCGTGGTCGAGCGCTTTCACGGTCGTGAAGGGATCAGCGAATCGTTCCAGTTCGAGATCGACGTGCTGTCGAGCGAGCCGTTTCTCGATCTGGCGCCGCTGATCGGCAGCGCCGTGCGGCTGCGCCTTGCGACGGCGGCGGGCGAGCGCTGCTGGAACGGCTACGTCACGCATGCCGCGTATGCGGAGAGCGACGGCGAGTTCACGCGCTACCGGCTCACGATGGAATCGTGGCTCGCGCTGCTGCAGCTGCGCCGCAATTGCCTGTATTTCGTCGATCTCGACGTCGAGGGCATCTGCGAGCAGGTGTTCGGCGATTACCCGGAAGCGCATCGGCGCTACGAGCGAGTCGAGCCGCTGCGTGCGTTCCGCCTGCGCGGCCAGTACCGGGAAACCGATCTCGATTTCGTGTTGCGGCAGCTGTCGGAAGCCGGGTTGTCGTTTCGCATCGAGCACGGGCAGGACACGGGGAACGCGCCTTCGGGCGATCATACGGTCGTCGTGTTCGACCGCCACGCACGGCTGCCCGACGGCAGCGCGATCGCATTCAATGCGCAGGACGTCGGCGATCCGGACGGCGTGATGACGCAATTCTCCGATCGGCGTCAGCTCGTGCCCGATCGCGTGGTGACGACGAGCTGGAAAGCCAGCGAGCTCGTTGCGCTGGCCGGCCAGGCGCAGCAGCCGGCCGATGCCGACGCGCCGCTGCTGCCGGTGCGGGAGGTCTACGACGGCCAGCGTGCCGGCCGCTTCGACACGAGCGGCGACGCGCAGCGTTACGCCGAGCAGCGTCTCGACGCGCTGCAGCTCGCCAAACGGGTTTACCGTGGCGGCGGATCGTCGCGCACGCTCGAGGTCGGCAGGGTGCATACGCTGAACGATTATCTGAGCGGCCCCGTGCGGTTCGTGCCGCTGTCGATCGAGCATGAGGCCGTCAACAATCTCGGCGCGCAGATCGGGCAGCTGTTCGGACGCGGCGAGCTCGAGAAGGGCCTGTATCGCAACCGCTTCGTCGCGGTGCCGGAAGGCACGCCGATCGTGCCGCCGCATCGCGACCGGCCGACGGTGCATGGCGTGCAGACCGCGATCGTGGTCGGCGAGCCGGGCGGCCGCGTCAGCAGCACGCGCGATCACCAGGTCCGCATCCAGTTTCCGTGGATGCGCGGTGTCGCGCCGCTGCCTGGCGGGCTGACCGATACGGCGAGCCGCTCCAATCCGGCCGGCCATGCGCCGGGCGACCATCGGTCGGGCATCCTGGTCCGCGTCGCCGAACAGGCCGCCGGGCCGAATTTCGGCCATGCGTTCGCGCCGCGCGTGGGGGCGGAGGTGGTGGTCGGCTTCGAGTCCGGCAACATCGACGCGCCCGTCGTCCTCGGCCAGGTGTACGGCGGCCGCGTGCGACCGCCGTTCTCGGCCGGCGAAGGCAGCGACGCGAATCATTCAGGATCGCTGACGGGCCTGCAGACGCAAACGCTCGACGGGCAACCGGGCAGCCGCTGGGTGATGGACGATGCGGCCGGGCAACTGCGCCACGAGCTGAACAATTCGACTGCCGGCACGCGCCTCGCGCAGGGTTATCTGATCGACCAGCAGGGCACGATGCGCGGCGCCTATCGCGGCGAGGGTTTCGAACTGGCGACGCAGGGCTGGGGCGTCGTGCGGGCCGGCGCGGGCGTGCTGGTATCGAGTACCGCGCGTCGGTTCGGTGCGTCGACGCAGATGGACGTCGCCGAACGCGTGGAGCAGTTGAAGGACGCCGAGAAAACCGCGCAGGAACTCGACCGGGCGGCCACCGGCGCGATGGCAGTCGGCCTGAGCGCGAACGCGGCACTGACGGATTTCCTGAAGGCGATCGATCCCGCGCAGGACGGCAAGTATGCGGGGAGCGTGGGCGGCCAGAGCGCGACCAAGCCGAGCGGCACGCAGCGCGACGGCGGCGATCCCGTCGAGCGATTCGCGACACCCGCGGTGCTGATGGAGTCGCCGGAGAACATCGTGGTGACGACGCCGGACAGCGCGGTGTCGTATGCGGCACAGCATGTTCATGTGACGTCGCAAGGTGATGCGCACGTGGGCGCCGGTGCGACCGTGGCCGCGGCGACGGGCGATGCAGCAAGCCTGTACAGCGTGGCGGGCGGGCTCAAGGCGATCGCGGGCGAAGGGCCGGTGAGCGTCGAGGCGCACGCGTCGACGATGGAGATTCTCGCGCACCAGACCGTGCGCGTGACGTCGACCGACGAGCGCGTCGACGTGCTCGCGCAGGATGCGATCGTGCTGCAGCAGGGGCCGAACCGGATCACGCTGAAGGGCGGCGACATCATCGTCGAGACACCGGGGCAGTTCGCGGTGAAGTCGGGCGGGCATCCGTTCCCGGGGCCGCGCGCCGCGACCGTGAAGCTTCCGGCGCTGCCGGTGTTGCCGCAGGGCGACCCCTGCGACTTCCTCGTACAGGCGCTGGCGGCGAGCCCGGCGGGGAGAGGGGCGGTGGCGG